>NZ_CP173678.1:4514986-4839973 GCF_051903925.1 Zavarzinia sp. CC-PAN008 | reverse complement strand
AAAGTAAGAGTCGGCAGGCCTTTAGGCAGGACCAAGACATGGACAGCCAGAATATCCGAATCCGCCTGAAGGCGTTCGATCACCGCGTTCTTGACCAGTCGACGTCGGAGATCGTGAACACGGCCAAGCGCACGGGTGCGCGCGTCCGTGGTCCGATCCCGTTGCCGACCAAGATGGAGCGTTTCACGGTGCTGCGCTCGCCGCACATCGACAAGAAGAGCCGCGAGCAGTTCGAGATCCGGACCCACAAGCGTCTCCTCGACATCGTCGACCCGACGCCGCAGACCGTGGACGCGCTGATGAAGCTCGACCTCGCCGCCGGCGTCGACGTCGAGATCAAGCTCTAAGGCGACTGTCATGCGGAGCGGAGTAATCGCGCGCAAGGCCGGCATGACCCGGATCTTTGCGGACAATGGCAACCACGTGCCCGTGACGGTGCTGGTGCTCGAGGACCTTCAGGTCGTCGGCCAGCGCACCGCCGAGACGGACGGCTACACGGCCGTCCAGCTCGGTGCGGGCAAGGCGAAGGTCAAGAACGTGACCAAGCCGGAGCGTGGCAACTTCGCCAAGGCGAACGTTGAGCCGAAGAAGAAGGTGGTCGAGTTCCGGGTCGAGGCCGATGGCCTGGTGCCCGTGGGCGCGGAGATCACCGCGGACCACTTCATCGTGGGCCAGAAGGTCGACGTGTGTGCGACGTCCATCGGCAAGGGCTTTGCCGGTGTCATGAAGCGCCACAATTTCGGTGGTCTTCGGGCCAGCCATGGCGTCTCGGTCTCGCACCGCAGCCATGGCTCGACCGGTCAGCGCCAGGATCCCGGCAAGGTCTTCAAGGGCAAGAAGATGGCCGGTCACCTGGGCGCGCGCCGCGTCACCGTGCAGAACCTGGAGGTTGTCCGGACCGATGCGGAGCGGGGCCTGATCCTGGTCCGCGGCGCTGTGCCGGGTCCGAAGGATGGCTGGGTCCGCGTGACCGATGCCGTCCGCAAGCCGCAGCCGGAAGGCGTGCCGCTGCCTGCCGCCGTGCGGGCCGCAGCAGATGCGCCGGCCAATGAGGAGTCCTCGTCGTGAAGACGGACGTGATTACGCTCGACGCGGGCGTGGCCGGTGAGATCGAACTCGACGATCTCATCTTCGGCCTGCCGGCCCGCGTCGACATCCTGCATCGCTGTGTCACCTGGCAGCTGAACAAGCGCCGGGCCGGCACGCATCGGGTCAAGACGGTGAGCGAGATCACCGCGACGACCAAGAAGATGTACAAGCAGAAGGGCACCGGCCACGCCCGCCATGGCTCCAAGAAGGTGAGCCAGTTCCGCGGTGGCGCCAAGGTCATGGGCCCGGTCGTGCGCAGCCATGCGACGGACCTGCCCAAGAAGATGCGCCGCCTCGCCCTGAAGACCGCGCTGTCGGTCAAGCAGGCCGAGGGCAAGCTGAAGGTCCTGGACACCGCCGCGTTCGACGAGGGCAAGACCAAGGTCCTGGCCGAGAAGTTCGAGAAGCTGGGTTGGGGTTCGGTGCTGGTCGTCGACGGCGACACCCTGAACGAGGGCTTTGCCCGTGCCGCCCGCAACCTGATCGGCGTCGACGTGCTGCCGCAGATCGGGGCGAACGTGTACGACATCCTGCGCCGCGACACGCTGGTCCTGACCCGCGCCGCGGTCGATAGCCTGGAGGCCCGGCTGAGATGAGAAGTGCCAAGCTGGGGCCGAACCAGGCGTTCGACCTGATCCTGAGCCCGGTCGTGACCGAGAAGTCGACGCGTGCGACCGAGCACAACCAGGTTGTGTTCAAGGTGCCGCTCGACGCGACCAAGCCGCAGATCAAGGCGGCGGTCGAGCAGCTGTTCCGCGTCAAGGTCGAGGCGGTCAATACGCTGCGCGTCGCCGGCAAGGTGAAGCGCTTCCGTGGGCGTCTGGGCGTGCGTTCGGATGTCAAGAAGGCGGTCGTGACCCTGGGCAAGGGCCAGACCATCGACGTCACGACGGGGATCTGAGAATGGCTCTCAAGACCTTCCGCCCGACGACGCCGTCCCTGCGCGGGACGGTGCTGATCGACCGTTCGCAGCTCTGGAAGGGCAAGCCCGTCAAGGCGCTGACCGAGGGGCAGATCGATCCGGCCGGGCGCAACAATCATGGCCACATCACCCAGCGTCGGCGGGGTGGCGGGCACAAGCAGCGCTACCGCATCATCGACTTCAAGCGGCGCAAGTTCGACGTCGCCGGCGTGGTGGAGCGGCTGGAATACGATCCCAACCGGTCGGCGTTCATCGCCCTGATCCGGTACGAGGATGGTGACCTGGCCTATATCCTGGCACCGCAGCGCGTGGCCGTCGGCGACCCCGTGGTCGCGGGCGAGCGCGTCGACGTCAAACCGGGCAATGCCATGCCGCTGCGCAGCATGCCGGTCGGCACGATCATCCATAATGTCGAGATGAAGATCGGCAAGGGTGGTCAGCTGGCACGTGCCGCAGGCACCTATTGCCAGCTGGTCGGTCGCGATGGCGCCTATGCCATCCTGCGCCTGGCCTCGGGCGAGCAGCGCATGGTGCGGGGCGAGTGCATGGCGACTATCGGCGCCGTGTCGAACCCCGACAACCAGAACCAGAAGATCGGCAAGGCCGGCCGCGCGCGCTGGAAGGGCATCCGTCCTTCGGTTCGCGGTGTCGCCATGAACCCGATCGACCATCCGCACGGCGGCGGCGAAGGCCGGACGTCGGGCGGTCGCCATCCCGTGACGCCGTGGGGCAAGGGCACCAAGGGCACGCGGACGCGCAATAACAAGCGCAGCGACCGCTTCATCATTCGCCGGCGCTACGCCAAGAAGGCCTGAGGAGACACACGTGACCCGTTCGGTGTGGAAGGGGCCGTTTGTTGACGGCTACCTGCTCAAGAAGGCAGAGACCGCGCGCGGCTCGACTCGTAAGGATGTGATCCGGACGTGGTCGCGGCGTTCGACGATCCTGCCGCAGTTCGTGGGGCTGACTTTTGGCGTGCATAACGGCCACAAGTTCATCCCCGTCCTGGTGACCGAGGATATGGTCGGTCACAAACTGGGTGAATTCTCGCCGACCCGGACCTATTACGGTCACGCGGCCGACAAGAAGGCCAAGAGGAAGTAATGGGCAAGCCCACCAATCCCCGTCGCGTGGCGGAGAACGAGGCCCAGGCCAAGGCGACGTCGCTCCGCATTTCGGAGCGCAAGCTGAATCTGGTCGCTCAGCTGATCCGCGGCAAGTCGGTGAGCAAGGCCCTGGCCGACCTTACCTTCTCGAAGCGGCCCATCGCCGAGGACGTGAAGAAGCTCCTGCAGTCGGCCGTCGCCAACGCGGAGAACAATCACCAGCTCGACGTCGACCGGCTGTTCGTGGCCCAGGCGACGGTTGGCAAGTCGCTGCGCATGAAGCGGTTCGTGGCGCGTGCCCGTGGCCGCTCCGCTGCGATCACCAAGTCGTTCAGCAACATCACCGTTGTCGTGCGTGAGCGCGAGGAGAAGGCCTGATGGGTCAGAAGGTCAATCCGATCGGGCTGCGGCTCGGCATCAACCGGACCTGGGACTCGCGCTGGTACGCCAATGACCGCGATTTCGCGGGGCTGCTGCACGAGGACATCAAGATCCGCCGCTTCCTGGAGAAGCGCCTGGCACAGGCCGGAATCAGCCGGATTGTGATCGAGCGCCCGGCCAAGAAGGCGCGTGTCACCCTGCACAGCGCGCGTCCCGGCGTCGTCATCGGCAAGAAGGGCGCCGATATCGAGAAGCTGCGCAGCGAACTCGGCAAGATGACCAAGTCCGAGGTCAATCTGAACATCGTCGAGATCCGCAAGCCCGAGATCGACGCCAAGCTGATCGCCGAGAACATCGCGCAGCAGCTGGAGCGTCGCGTCGCCTTCCGCCGCGCGATGAAGCGCGCGGTGCAGTCGGCGATGCGTCTGGGCGCGCAGGGCATCCGGATCAATTGCGGCGGGCGCCTGGGCGGTGCCGAGATCGCCCGCACGGAGTGGTACCGCGAGGGCCGCGTGCCCCTGCACACGCTCCGCGCGGACATTGATTTCGGGCGCGCCACCGCGCACACCGCGATGGGCACCTGTGGCGTCAAGGTCTGGGTCTTCAAGGGCGAGATCCTGGCCCACGACCCCATGGCCCAGGACAAGCGCCTGGCAGAACAGCAGCAGAGCACTGGCCGCGTCGAACGAGAGGACCGGGGCGGTCGTGGCCCCCGTCGCGATCGTGATCGCGATGGCGAGTCCCGGGAGTAAGGGAACATGCTTCAACCGAAACGGACCAAGTTCCGAAAGGCCCACAAGGGCCGGATCCACGGCGATGCGAAGGGCGGCTTTACGCTGAACTTCGGCTCGCATGGCCTGAAGTCGCTTGAGGCGGCGCGCCTGACGGCGCGGCAGATCGAGGCGGCCCGCCGCGCGATCACCCGCCACATCAAGCGCGCCGGTCGCGTCTGGATCCGCGTGTTCCCCGACGTGCCGGTGTCCAAGAAGCCGACCGAAGTCCGCATGGGCAAGGGCAAGGGCTCGCCCGAATACTGGATGGCCCGGGTGAAGCCCGGCCGCATCCTGTTCGAGCTGGACGGCGTCCCCGGCGACCTCGCCAAGGAGGCCTTCGAGCGCGGCGCCGCCAAGCTGCCCATGGGCACGAAGATCGTGGCCCGTCTGGGTGAAGGGGCGAAGTGATGAAGGCGTCCGATCTCCGCATCAAGACTGCGGACGAGCTCAACGACCAGTTGACCGCGCTGAAGCGCGAGCAGTTCAACTTGCGCTTCCAGAAGGCGACGGGTCAGTTGGAGAACACGGCACGGCAGGGCCAGGTGCGCCGCGACATCGCGCGCATCAAGACCGTGCTGGGCCAGAAGGCAAGGGGCTGAAGCGATGCCGAAGCGCGTTATGATGGGCGTCGTCGTGAGCGACAAGGGCGACAAGACCGTCGTCGTCAGGGTCGAGCGCCGGGTGCTTCACCCCGTGCTGAAGAAGGTCGTGCGGCGCTCGAAGAAGTTCCACGCGCATGACGAATCGAACCAGTACCAGGTCGGTGACCTGGTGCGGATCGAGGAGTGCCGGCCGCTGTCCAAGCTCAAGACCTGGACGGTGATCGGGCGCGGCAGCGCCAGCGGCGAAGTGGTCGACGCGACCGACGCCGGCTGACGACCGCACATTTGCTTTAAGGAAGACAGACCATGATTCAGATGCAGACGAACCTGGAGGTCGCCGATAATTCCGGCGCCCGCAGGGTGCAGTGCATCAAGGTGCTGGGTGGGTCGAAGCGCAAGACCGCCGACGTCGGCGACATCATCGTGGTGTCGGTGAAGGAGGCGATTCCGCGCGGCCGCGTGAAGAAGGGTGACGTGCACCGCGCCGTCATCGTCCGCACGGCGAAGGAGATCCGCCGGGCCGATGGCAGCGCGATCCGCTTCGACCGCAACGCCGCCGTTCTGATCAACAAGCAGAACGAGCCGATCGGCACCCGCATCTTTGGCCCCGTCACGCGTGAGCTGCGGGCAAAGAACCACATGAAGATCATCAGCCTGGCGCCGGAGGTGCTGTAATGACCGCGGTGCAGGAAAAGGTGAAGCCCCGCATCCGCAAGGGTGACAAGGTCGTGGTCCTGACGGGCCGCGACAAGGGCAAGAAGGGCGAGGTGCTCAAGGTGCTGCCGCGCGAGAATCGCGCCGTGGTCGCCGGCGTCAACGTGGCCAAGCGGCATACGCGGCCCAGCGCCGGCAATCCGGGTGGTATCCTGGAGAAGGAGCTGACGATCCATCTCTCCAACATCGCCATCGAGGATCCGAAGGACGGTTCGCCTTCCCGGGTCGGGTACAAGGTGCTGGAGGACGGCCGCAAGGTCCGGGTCGCCAAGCGTTCGGGTGAGGTCATCGATGTCTGAGCGCATTCCGCCGCGCATGCGTCAGCGCTACGACGAGGTCGTGCGCCCGGCGCTCATGGAGAAGTTCGGCTTCAAGAACGTCTACCAGGTTCCGAAGCTGGAAAAGATCGTCATCAACATGGGCGTCGGCGAAGCCGCGACCGACAGCAAGAAGATCCAGGGAGCGGTCGAGAACCTGACCGCGATCGCGGGTCAGAAGCCGGTCGTGACGCGGGCGACGAAGTCGATCGCGGCGTTCAAGCTGCGCGAAGGCGTGCCGGTCGGCTGCAAGGTGACCCTGCGCAGCGATCAGATGTATGAGTTCCTGGATCGCCTGGTGACGATCGCCCTGCCGCGCGTCCGCGACTTCCGCGGCCTGAACGGCAAGAGCTTCGATGGCCGTGGCAATTACGCGATGGGCCTGAAGGAACAGATCGTCTTCCCGGAAATCGACTATGACAAGGTCGATACGATCCGTGGCATGGACATCATCATCTGCACGACGGCGGCCAAGGACGAGCACGCGAAGGCGCTGCTCGCGGCCTTCGACATGCCGTTCCTGAACTGAGCGGCGGAGACCAAAGATGGCAAAGACCAGCGCCGTCGAGCGCAACAAGAAGCGCGTGAAGTTGGCCGCCCAGTTCGCAGCCAAGCGCAGGAAGCTGAAGGCAGTCGCGACCAATCGCGGGTTGTCGGACGAGGAGCGGTTCGAGGCCCAGCTGAAGCTGGCCGAGCTGCCGCGCAACTCGTCGCCGAATCGAGTGAAGAACCGTTGCGACCTGACGGGCCGTTCGCGCGCCGTCTATCGCAAGCTGAAGCTGTCGCGTATCGCGCTGCGCGACTTGGCCTCGTCGGGACAGATCCCCGGCATGGTCAAGGCCAGCTGGTAGGAGGGCGCCATGTCGTTTTCAGATCCGTTGGGCGATCTCCTGACCCGCATCCGCAACGGCCAGCAGGCCCGCAAGCAGGTTGTCAAGTCGCCCGCCTCGAAGCTGCGTGCCCGCGTGCTCGACGTGCTCGAGCAGGAAGGCTATATCCGCGGCTACCAGGAAAAGGAAACCGCAGTCGGCAAGCGCGAGCTTGAGATCGAGCTGAAGTACCATGACGGTGCTCCGGCGATCCAGGCGATCAGCCGCGTGTCGACGCCGGGCCGGCGTGTCTATTCGGGGGTCAAGGACCTGCCGAAGATCCGCGGCGGCCTGGGTGTCGCGATCCTGTCCACCCCTCGTGGCGTCATGTCCGACGCCGCAGCCCGCGCCGCCAATGTTGGCGGCGAGGTGCTCTGCCAGGTGTTCTGAGGATGTCCCGTATCGGCAAGAAGCCGGTGACCGTGCCCAAGGGCGTGACGGTCACCGTGAACGGCCAGGAAGTGACGGCGAAGGGTCCCAAGGGGGAGCTTTCGGTGAGCCTGGTCGACGAGGTCGTGCCCACCCATGAGGATGGCGCGGTGAAGGTCACCATGCGCGAGGACACGCGCCGGTCGCGGATGATGTGGGGCCTCAGCCGCACGCTCGTCTCGAACATCGTGAAGGGCGTGTCCGACGGCTGGTCCGTTGATCTGGAGATCACGGGTGTCGGCTATCGTGCGGCGGTGCAGGGCAAGGTGCTGAACCTTCAGCTCGGCTACAGCCACGACGTGCAGTTCCCGATTCCCGATGGGATCTCGATCAAGACCGATCGCCCGACGGCGATCACGGTCAGCGGCATCGACGTCCAGCAGGTCGGCGAGGTCGCGGCGAAGATCCGTGGGTGGCGTCCGCCGGAGCCCTACAAGGGCAAGGGCGTGCGCTATGCCAAGGAGCAGATCTTCCGCAAGGAAGGTAAGAAGAAGTAGGCGAGGCACGGATCATGACCAATCTTTTCGAGCGGCGCCGCGCCCGCGTGCGCACGCGCCTCCGGAAGGTCGGGACCGGTCGTCCCCGCCTTTCGGTCCATCGTTCGTCGCAGCACATCTATGCCCAGGTGATCGACGATTCGACCGGACGCACGATCGCGTCCGCGTCGACTCTCGAGAAGGCCCTGCGCGAGGAACTGCGCACCGGCGCCGACAAGTCGGCGGCGGAGCGGGTCGGTCGCCTGGTGGCGGAGCGGGCCCTGGCGGCGGGCATCACCGAGGTCGTCTTCGACCGCGGTGGCTACATCTATCATGGCCGAGTGCAGGCCCTTGCCGACGGCGCCCGCGCCGGCGGCCTGTCTTTCTAGGAAGGTCGGCATGGCCAGACGGGAATCTCGCCGGAACGACGAGGGCGATCGCCAGGATGGCGAGCTCGTCGACAAGCTCGTTCACATCAATCGCGTCGCGAAGGTTGTGAAGGGCGGTCGTCGCTTCGGGTTTGCAGCCCTGGTCGTCGTTGGCGACCAGAAGGGCCGGGTCGGTTTCGGGCACGGCAAGGCGCGCGAGGTGCCGGAAGCGATCCGCAAGGCGACGGAAGCGGCGAAGCGCAAGCTGATCCGTGTTCCGCTGCGCGAGGGTCGCACGCTGCACCACGACATCGAGGGCCGCCACGGCGCCGGCAAGGTGATCCTGCGCGCGGCTCCGGCCGGCACCGGCATCATTGCGGGCGGTCCGATGCGCGCGGTGTTCGAGACGCTGGGCGTGCAGGACGTCGTGACGAAGTCGATCGGCTCGTCCAACCCGCACAACATGGTGCGCGCGACGTTCGATGCGCTGGCGCATTCGACCTCGCCGCGCCTGGTGGCGCAGCGTCGCGGCAAGTCGGTGGCCGAGATCATCGGCCGCCGCCGCGAGCATGGTGCGACGGCCGAGGCCGCGGCCCCGGCGACGACGGAGTAGGATCGTGTCCGACGCCAAGCACATCCGGGTGACGCAGGTGCGCAGCGCGCTCCGCCGCCCCAAGGTCCAGGAGGCCCATCTGAAGGGCCTCGGTCTCAACAAGATGCATCGCTCGCGCGTCCTGGTGGACACGCCTGCGGTGCGCGGCTTGATCGAAAAGGTCAAGCACATGATCAAGGTCGAGCCGGCCGAATAGGCGGGCATCGGACGGGAAGCAGTTGCGATGAAACTGAACGAACTGGCCGATAATCCCGGTGCGCGCAAGGCGCGCATGCGGGTCGGCCGCGGTATCGGCTCGGGCAAGGGCAAGACCAGCGGCCGGGGCGTCAAGGGCCAGAAGGCCCGCTCCGGCGTGGCGATCAAGGGCTTCGAGGGCGGTCAGATGCCGCTGCATCGGCGCCTGCCCAAGGGCGGGTTCAAGAACCCGACCCGCAAGGAGTACAAGGCGGTCAATCTGGGCCGCATCCAGGAGGCGATCGATGCCGGCCGCCTCAACCCGGCGGAGCCGATCAACACCGAGCGCCTGCGCGCGTCCGGCCTGATCGGCCGGCAGATCGGCGACGGCGTGCGCCTGCTTGCGCATGGCACGATCACGAGTGCGATCCAGATCGAGGTGGATGGTGCGTCCGACGCCGCCCGCGCGGCGGTCGAGGCGGCCGGCGGTTCGGTCACCGTGACCGAGAAGCCGCAGCCGCCCCGCAAGGAAGGCAAGAAGGCGGAGCGCCGCAAGGTCCAGGCCGAAAAGAAGGCCTCGCGCCAGGCCGCCGCGGCCGGCTGATCCCCGGACATCGGTTGAGCTGCGGCCGGGCGCCGCGGAACGAGTCGTTCCGCGGCGGCCCGGCCTTCGCTATCTAGAGAAGCGGGCCCGCGTTCCTGGGCCTTGGAGGGACGGGAATGGCATCTGCCGCAGAGCAGCTCGCCGCCAACCTGAATTTCGGGGCGTTTTCGAAGGCTACCGAGCTCAAGAAGCGCCTGTGGTTCACGCTGGGCGCTTTGGTTGTCTATCGGCTGGGAACCTACATCCCGCTGCCGGGCATCAATCCCGGCGCCATGGCGCAGCTCCTGTCCCAGCAGTCGAGCGGCATCCTCGGCATGTTCAACGTCTTCTCCGGCGGTGCGCTGGGGCGGATGACCATCTTCGCGCTCAACATCATGCCCTACATCACGGCGTCGATCGTCGTGCAGTTGCTGACTTCGGTCTCGCCGACCCTGGAAGCGCTGAAGAAGGAGGGTGAAGCCGGGCGCAAGAAACTCAACCAGTACACGCGCTATGGCACGGTGGGTCTGGCCGTGGTGCAGGCCTATGGCATTGCCGCGGGACTGGAGAGCATGGCGGGCGGCGGGATCCCGGCGGTACACGACCCCGGGATGTTCTTCCGCTTTTCGACGGTCGTGACGCTGACGGGCGGCACCATCTTCCTGATGTGGCTGGGCGAGCAGATCACCGCGCGCGGGGTCGGCAACGGCATTTCGCTGATCATTTTCGCGGGCATCGTCGCCGAGATGCCGATGGCCATCGGCCAGACCCTGGACCTCAGCCGGACGGGTGCCATCTCGTTCGTCCTGATCATCGGGCTGGCCCTTCTGATCGTGGCCACGATCCTGTTCATCGTGTTCATGGAACGGGCTCAGCGTCGCATCCTGGTGCAGTATCCGAAGCGGCAGGTCGGCAACAGGGTCTTTGGCGGCGAGAGTTCGCATCTGCCGCTGAAGCTGAACACGGCCGGCGTCATCCCGCCGATCTTTGCCAGTTCGCTGCTGCTGCTGCCGATCACGATCGCCAACTTCTCGGCCGAGGGCGGTCCCGCCTGGCTGGGTGAGGTCACCGCATTGCTGGGCCATGGGCAGCCCCTCTACATGCTGCTCTATGTCACCGGGATCGTGTTCTTCTGCTTCTTCTATACCGCCATCGTCTTCAATCCGGTCGACACGGCGGACAACCTCAAGAAGCATGGCGGCTTCATTCCCGGACGGCGGCCGGGCAAGCAGACGGCGGACTACCTGGACTATGTGCTGACGCGCCTGACGGTGGTGGGGGCCATCTACCTGTCGGCGGTCTGCATTCTGCCCGAGTTGCTGATCAGCCATCTTGCGGTCCCGTTCTATTTCGGGGGCACGTCGCTGCTGATCGTGGTGAGTGTGACGATGGATACGGTCGCCCAGATTCAGAGCCACCTGTTGGCTCATCAGTATGAAGGGCTGATCCGCAAGGCGAAGCTGAAGGGCAGCCGGCGATGAATCTCATTCTTCTGGGGCCGCCGGGGGCGGGCAAGGGGACCCAGGCGCAGCGGCTGGAACGCAGCCGTGGCCTGGTCCAGTTGTCGACCGGCGACATGCTGCGTGCGGCGGTGAAGGCCGGCAGCGAAGTCGGATTGAAGGCCAAGGCCGTGATGGAGGCGGGTGGCCTGGTGTCGGACGAGATCGTCGTCGCGATCATCGCCGATCGGATCGCTCAGCCGGACGTGGCCCGGGGGTTCATCCTGGATGGCTTTCCGCGGACCCCCGCGCAGGCGCAGGCGCTGGACACGATGCTGGCGCAGCGTGGGCTGAAGCTCGATCATGTGATCGAGATGAAGGTCGACGATGCGATCATGGTGGACCGCGTCACCGGGCGTTTCACCTGTGCCAAGTGCGGCGCGGGCTATCACGACCGCTTCCACAAGCCCAAGGTGGAGGGGACCTGCGACCAGTGCGGCGGGCACGAGTTCACGCGCCGGGCCGACGACAATGCGGACACCGTGCGCTCCAGGCTCGATGCCTATCACGCGCAGACGGCTCCGCTGCTGCCGTACTACCAGTCCAAGGGCGTGCTGCGTTCGGTCGACGGCATGGCCGAGATCGACGAGGTGACCCGGCAGCTTGAGGCGGTCCTGGCGGGGGGCGCAAGCCTGGCCAGAGCGGCAAACTAGCGGCAATCTGGCGCAGAACTGTTGACTCAAGAGTAATCGCCTCTATAGTTCCCGCCTCCCGGGGTCCGTTACGGACTCCGCGCTATTGTCATGCGCGACCGGGACGGCATCTTGACCCGAGCCTGAGCGAGCAGGAGATCCCCGCGTGGCGCGTATTGCAGGTGTGAACATCCCGACCCAGAAGCGGGTCGAGATTGCCTTGACCTATATTCACGGCATCGGCCGGACCAAGGCCAAGGAAGTGTGTGACCGGATTGGCCTGGCGCCCGAGCGTCGGGTGAACCAGCTGTCCGAAGCGGAGATCATCCAGATCCGCGAATTCATTGATCGTGAGTTCACGGTCGAGGGCGACCTGCGCCGTCAGGTTGCGATGAACATCAAGCGGCTGATGGACCTGGGTTGCTATCGCGGCCTGCGCCATCGTCGCGGCCTGCCCGTGCGCGGTCAGCGGACGCATACCAATGCGCGCACCCGCAAGGGCCCGGCCCGGCCGATCGCCGGCAAGAAGAAGTAATTCGGCTAACGCAATCAGGTGCGCCTCGCCCCGGGAACGAGGGGCGGGGGTCAGCGAGGGTTTTTCGGCATGGCGAACGAGAAGGCGCGGGTCAAGCGGCGCGAGCGAAAGAACATCACCTCGGGCGTGGCGCATGTGAACGCCACGTTCAACAACACGATGGTGACGATTACCGACGCCCAGGGCAACACCATTGCCTGGTCCTCGGCCGGCTCGCAGGGCTTCAAGGGTTCGCGCAAGTCGACGCCCTATGCCGCGCAGATGGCGGCCGAGGATGCGGGGCGCAAGGCGCAGGAACACGGCGTGCGCACGATCGAGGTCGAGGTGAAGGGCCCGGGTTCGGGGCGCGAGTCGGCGCTGCGGGCCCTGCAGGCGGTCGGCTTCGTCATCACGTCGATCCGTGATGTCACCCCGATCCCGCACAATGGTTGCAGGCCGCCCAAGCGGCGGCGCGTCTGATCACGCTCACTGGCTGAGCCCGCGCAGTCCGCCGCGCCCCGCATGCCGGGGATCGCGGATGGTGGCCGGGCCAGCGGCTCCTGCGGGGGCCTGGCGGTGGGTGGTCGTGTGAAGGCGTTGGTGGCGCGGGGCCCGGCCCTGTGCGCGGAGGCGAAAGGTCCGAGATGATTCAGGACAATTGGAAGAACCTCAAGAAGGCGGACATCGAGATCCAGGAGGGGCCCGATGCCCGCCGGGTCGCGACGGTGGTGGCCCAGCCGCTTGAGCGCGGCTTCGGCCTCACACTGGGCAATGCCCTGCGGCGCATCCTGCTGTCCTCGCTGCAGGGGGCCGCGGTGACCGCGGTCAAGATCGAGGGGGTCCTGCACGAGTTCTCGTCCCTGCCCGGCGTGCGCGAGGATGTGACGGACATCGTCCTGAACATCAAGTCGATGGCGCTGCGCATGCACAACGAGGGTCCGCGGCGCATGACGCTGAAGGCCGAGGGGCCGAAGCGCGTGACGGCGGGCATGATCACGCCGACCGCCGACATCGACATCCTGAACCCCGACCTGGTCCTGTGCACGCTGGACGACGGGGCCAAGATCTCGATGGAGTTCACCGTACAGACGGGCAAGGGCTATGTCCCGGCCGACCGCAATCGCCCGGAAGATGCGCCCATCGGCCTGATTCCGATCGACGCGCTCTACAGCCCGGTCAAGAAGGTGGCCTATCGTGTGGAGAACGCGCGCGAGGGCCAGAATCTCGACCTCGACAAGCTGACGCTCAATCTTGAGACGAACGGCGCGATCGAGCCGGCGCGCGCGGTCGCGATCGCGGCGCGCATCCTGCAGGATCAGCTCCAGCGCTTCATCTCGTTCGAGGAGCCCAAGCCCGAGACACGCGAGGCGCAGCCGCTGGTGCCGCAGTTCAACCGGAACCTGCTGCGCAAGGTGGACGAACTCGAGCTCTCCGTCCGCTCGGCGAACTGCCTGAAGAACGACAACATCGTCTATATCGGTGACCTGATCCAGAAGTCGGAGGCGGAGATGCTCCGCACCCCGAACT
Organism: Zavarzinia sp. CC-PAN008; assembly: GCF_051903925.1. Taxonomy (GTDB): domain Bacteria; phylum Pseudomonadota; class Alphaproteobacteria; order Zavarziniales; family Zavarziniaceae. The sequence goes on along the minus strand of NZ_CP173678.1, from coordinate 4,826,385 downwards.
TCGGCCGCAAGTCGCTGAACGAGATCAAGGAAGTGCTGACCCAGATGGGCCTGCACCTTGGCATGGAAGTGCCCGATTGGCCGCCCGATAACATCGAGGAACTGGCCAAGCGGCTGGAAGAACAATATTGAGCACCTGCCCGGCGCCGTGACGGCCCGGGCGCAGAAGTAACGGGACAGGCCAATGCGTCATGGTGTTGCCGGGCGGAAGCTCGGAGTCAGTCAGAGTCATCGTCGTGCGATGCTTGCCAACATGGCGGCGTCGCTGATCAAGCACGAGCAGATCCGCACCACGCTGCCGCGTGCGAAGGAACTGCGCCCCTATGTCGAGAAGCTCGTGACGCTCGGCAAGCGCGGCAACCTCCATGCGCGGCGCCAGGCCTATGCGACGCTCTATGACGCGGCGGTGGTCGAGAAGCTGTTCGCGACGCTGGCGCCCCGCTATGAGGGGCGTGCCGGTGGCTATACCCGCGTGTTGAAGGCGGGCTTCCGGCGCGGCGACGCGGCGGCGATGGCCTATATCGAATTCGTCGACCGCGACGTGGCGGCCAAGGGCCAGGATTCCGGCCCGCCGCAGAACGTCGAGGAAGACGACACCGAAGAGTAAGGCGTCCGGTGACCGGGACGGACTTGCAGGGCCGTCCCGGTCATCACCATGTTGCGTGATGCGCCGGGTTTGGTCCGGCGCATGGCAGGGACCGGGGAGCGTTGCGATGAACAGGTTCGTCCTGGCGGTCATGGCGCTGCTCCCCCTCATGCCGGGATCGCCAGCCGGCGCGCAGACGGCGTCCGCCGAGCGGGTGGTGCCGAGCAGCCGGGTCGACGTCCAGTATTCCTACGCCCCCGTGGTCAAGCGGGTGGCACCGGCCGTCGTCAACATCTTCAGCAAGCGGGTCGTGCGCGTCGGGCAGACGAACCCGTTCGCCAATGACCCCTTCTTCCGCCAGTTCTTTGGCGATCGTGGCTTTGGCGTGCCGCGCGAGCGCGTGGAGAACTCCCTGGGCTCCGGGGTCATCGTGCGAGGGGACGGGGTCATCGTCACCTCGAACCACGTCATTGCCGGGGCCGATGAGATTACCGTCGTCCTGGCCGACCGGCGGGAGTTCCCGGCCCGCATCGTGCTGACCGACGAGCGCACGGATCTTGCCATCCTGCGCATCGACGCCGGGGGCGAGCAGTTGCCCAAGCTGGACCTGGCGGACAGCGACCGTGTGGAAGTTGGCGATATCGTCCTGGCTGTCGGCAATCCCTTCGGCGTCGGACAGACGGTCACGACCGGCATTGTCTCAGGCCTTGCCCGGACGCAGGTTGGCATTACCGACTTCAACTTCTTCATCCAGACCGACGCCGCCATCAACCCGGGCAATTCCGGGGGTGCCCTGGCGGGCCTGGATGGCCGCCTGATCGGGATCAACACCGCGATCTTCAGCCGCTCCGGCGGATCCCAGGGCATCGGTTTTGCAATTCCGTCGTCGATGGTCCGGACCGTTCTCGACGGTGCTCTGAGCGGTGGCCGGGTGGTTCGGCCCTGGCTTGGCGTCAGCGGCCAGGCGGTGACACCGGATATCGCCCAGAGCCTGGGGCTGCCCCGACCTGCGGGTGTGCTGGTGAAGGGCGTGCATCCCGACTCCGCGGGCGCCAAGGGCGGGCTCAAGGTGGGCGACGTGATCACCGGGATCGACGGCCTGGCCGTCGAGGATCCGGAAGCCCTGAATTTTCGCATGGCGACGCGGCAGGTCGGTGGCAAGGCACGGATGGAGGTGCTGCGCGACGGGCGGAGCCTGACGTTCGACGTGGCGCTGACGGCAGCACCCGAATCCCCGCCGCGCGATCTTCGCCTGATCGAGGGACGCGGTCCCTTCGCGGGGGTGCGGGTCGGCAACCTGTCTCCGGCCTTCGCGGACGAGATGGGGGTCGACACCGCCGCGCGTGGCGTCATCGTCGTGGAGACCGCGCCGGGCAGCCCGGCGGCACGGCTGGGCTTGCGCAAGGGTGACGTCATCGTTGCGCTGAATGGCGCAGAGGTCGGTTCGACCCGCGATCTGGAGACCTTGGCCGGCCAGCGCCAGCGCGCCTGGCGCGTCACGATTCGTCGCGACGGCCGCGAGATCGAGGCGGTCGTCCGCGGATGACCGCCTCGCCGCCCCGCGCGCCGGCGGGCGGCGAACCCGATCTCTTCGCCCAGGCCGGCATTCCAGCGGGCGCGCCGGGCGACGACCTCGACCGGGCCGTCGCACCTGGCGACCCGGACGATCCGGGCAACGAGACCCAGCCCCTGGCGGACCGGCTGCGGCCGCGCGTTCTGGCCGACGTGGTGGGGCAGGAGCACCTGCTGGGGGCGGAGGGCCCGCTGGGCCGCATGCTGGTGGCCGGCCGCCTGCCGTCGATCGTCCTGTGGGGACCGCCTGGCACGGGCAAGACGACCATTGCCCGCCTGCTGGCGCGGCAGGTTGGCCTGGCGTTCGAACCGCTCTCAGCCGTCTTTTCCGGCGTCGCCGACCTGCGCAAGGCGTTCGAAGCGGCGAAGCAGCGACGCCGGGCCGGGCGCGGCACGCTTCTGTTCGTGGACGAGATCCACCGGTTCAACCGCAGCCAGCAGGACGGCTTCCTGCCCTTCGTCGAGAACGGGACCGTCGTGCTGGTCGGTGCGACGACGGAGAACCCGAGTTTCGAGCTGAACGCCGCCCTCCTGTCGCGCTGCCAGGTGCTGGTCCTGCGCCGGCTGGACGATGCGGCGCTGGAACTGCTGCTCCAACGGGCCGAACACCTGCTGGGCCGCCCGCTGCCGCTGGAGGCGGAGGCGCGAGCGGCACTCCGCGCCATGGCGGACGGCGACGGCCGCTTCCAGCTTAACCTAGCGGAGGACCTGTTCGCGCTGGGCGACATCCGCCCCCTCGACGTGGGCGGCCTGTCGCGCGTCGTGCAGCGCCGCGCACCCGTCTATGACAAGGACCGGGAGGGGCACTACAACCTCATCTCCGCCCTGCACAAGTCGCTGCGCGGCTCCGACCCCGATGCCGGGCTCTACTGGCTGGCGCGCATGCTGGTGGGGGGCGAGGATCCGCTCTACATCGCGCGGCGCCTGGTGCGGTTTGCCTCGGAAGACGTGGGCCTCGCCGATTCGCGGGCGCTGCAGGTGGCGCTCGACGCGCGCCAGACCTATGAGATCCTGGGCAGCCCGGAGGGTGAGCTGGCGCTGGCCCACCTCGTGGTCTACCTGGCGACGGCGCCCAAGTCGAATGCGGTCTACCGCGCCTTCGGGGCGGCGATGACGGCCGCGCGCGAGACGGGATCGCTGATGCCGCCCGCCCATATCCTGAACGCGCCCACCCGGCTGATGAAGGACATCGGCTATGGCAAGGGCTACCGCTACGACCATGACGAGCCGGAAGCCTTTTCCGGCCAGAACTACTTCCCCGACGACATGGCGCGGCAGGACTTCTACCAGCCGACCCAGCGCGGCGAGGAAGGCCCCATCGCCGAACGCCTCGCCCGCTGGCGCCGCCTGAGGGCGGATCACAGCTGAGGGGATGCCGTTCGAGATCGAAGCTGGACTGCGACGGCAGCTGTCACCACGGTGAGGCCGATCAATTGGATGACGACGATTTCCGCCATTCCCAAGGCCGCCGGGACGGACATTCCGCGGCGGGCGTAGTGGCCGTGGATGAGGGTCCCCGCAACGCCTTGGATGAAGACGAAGGCGACAAGGACCTTTAGGAGCAGAAAGCCCGGCCATCCGGCAGACCAGACGTGCCTCGGTGCAATGCCGGGAAGGCGGAGGAGCAATATGGCCAGGGGACCGATGGTCAGGCCGAACGGCAGTGCATGGCCTGCTGAGATTACAAGGAAGTAGGCCAGCAACTGCAATGGCTCCTCGGCCAAGTGACGTACATCGTGCTCGTCGGCTTCGGCGGTTCCAAGCAGCCAATGCTGGGCGGCGTTCTCGACGTCCAGCGCGAGCCACGCGAGCACCGCTGCCAGCAGGATCATGGCCAGCGTGAGATGAACGCTGCCAATACCAGCCTTGTGTCCCGGCGCGTAGGCTGAGGGCAGCAGTAACGCAACGAAGGCCCCCTGGGCGCTGATTGCGGACGCCGCAAGCGTGAAATTCACCGAGCGCTGGCCTGCTTCCCCTTCGGGTTGCGATGCCAGAGCCAGGCTCAGGACGACTGCCAGCACCATCCACAAAATAGCCAACAGGAACGCACGAAGTGCGTGGGCACGCACCTGCCAAGCGACACGGATGACGTTCATAGGGTGGGATCGTACGAGTCCGGCACGACTACGGCTACGACGCTCCGGCGTCAGTCGCCGGGGCCCGTGGCATAGAGCCCATGTCCTATGCTGAAACTGTCACCGTGGGTAAGGGGAGGCTGGGGCAACGGATCGGCTTCGACCTTTCCTGCGCCGGGCACGAAGTTGTCCATCTTTGATGCTGGAGCGATAGCGGACCGCATCAGCACGGCCAGCAGCGCCAGCCCGCACGGCAGGAGGAAGAGCAGCGCGGCATCGCGCCGGATGGCCCAGGCCAGCGGCAGGGTCGTCATGGCTGGCATGATAGCCGCAGCCCGCATTCCGGTCGCGCGGAGCTGTGCTATAGAGCGCCATGTCTGCCGTTGAGACCGTTATCGTGGCCGAGGGGGAAGCCGGCCAGCGCCTGGACCGCTGGTTCAAGCGGCGCTTTCCCGAATTGACCCATGGCCGCCTGGAAAAGCTGCTGCGCACCGGCCAGATCCGGGTGGAAGGCGGCCGGGTCAAGGCCGACCGCAGGCTCGAGGCCGGCGAGTCGGTGCGCGTGCCACCGCTGGGCCTGCCCGCCGACATGGCGCCCAAGGAACGGCCCAGCGTCGATGCCGCGACGACGCGGATGGTGCAATCCCTGGTCATCCATCGCGACAAATCCGTCCTGGTCCTGAACAAGCCGCCGGGCCTTGCCGTGCAGGGCGGCAGCGGCGTCGGCCGCCACCTGGACGGCATGCTGGACGCCCTGACCTTCGATGCGGCGGAGCGGCCGCGCCTGGTCCACCGCCTGGACCGCGACACGTCGGGCGTCATCGTCCTGGGTCGCACCTTGAAGGCGACGGCTGCCCTGGCCGAGGCGTTCAAGGGGCGTGAGGCGCGGAAGATCTACTGGGCGCTGGTGGCGGGCGTGCCGCGTCCGCTGCAGGGGACGATCAACCTGGCCCTGGCCAAGGGCGGTCCGGTCGGGCGCGAGAAGATGCGGCCCGACGCGGACGAGGCGCGCGACGCCGTCACAGACTATGCCGCAATGGAACTGGCGGCCCCGCGCGCGTCGTGGCTGGCGCTTTCGCCGCGAACGGGTCGGACGCACCAGATCCGCGCCCATGCGGTGGTCCTGGGCACGCCCATCGTGGGCGACGTAAAATACGGCCGGGCCAGGGCGATCCTGCCCGGCGTGTCGGAGCAATTGCACCTGCATGCCCGCTGGCTCAGCCTGCCGCATCCCGATGGCGGCACGCTGACGGTGAAGGCGCCCCTGCCGCCGCATATGCTGGAGAGCTGGCGCCTGTTCGGGTTCGATCCGGAGTGGAAGGAGAACCCGTTCACCGAGCTGTGGGCGTCGGAGAGGGCGGGCTGATGAAGCGCACCTACAAGCAGGCCGCCTTCGTGCCGGTCGAGGGCGGCTTTGCGATCCAGCTCGACGGCAAGGGCATCAAGACGCCGGCCCGGGCGTCGCTGGTCGTGCCGACGGAGGCGATCGCCCAGGGCATTGCCGAGGAATGGAACGCGCAAGGGGAGACGGTGAGGCCGGCCGCCCTGCCGCTGACTCGCCTGGCCAACACGGCGCTGGACCGCGTGCCGCTGGACCCCGAGCGTGTGATCGACGAGGTCGCGGCCTATGCCGGGACCGACCTGCTCTGCTACCGGGCCGAGGCGCCTGACGTGCTCGTCGCGCGCCAGGCCATGGCCTGGGACCCGGTGCTCGACTGGCTGGCGGGTCAGGGGGCCCGGCTGGCCGTGGCGCAGGGCGTGTCGCCCGTCGACCAGGATCCGGCGGCGCTGGCGCGCGTGCGGGCCATGGTGGGGGCCCACGATGCCTTTGGCCTGGTCGGGCTGCATGCCCTGACCGGTGCTCTGGGTTCCGTCGTGCTGGCTTTGGCCCTGGCGCAGGAGCGGCTGGACCTGGCGGCGGCCTGGGCAGCATCGCGAATCGACGAGGATTATCAGGTCGAGCTGTGGGGCCGTGACGAGGAGGCGACGGCGCGGACGGAAGCGCTGTGGCGCGATACGGAGGCGGCGGAGCGCTTCTTCCGCCTCAGCCGGCAGGCCTGAGCGATGCCTCGCGGCGCATTTTGGCGCATCAACCTTGCGCACGATGTCTTTCTCTACCGGTGAGTAGATGCTATGTGACCCCCGCCTGTCCGAGGGGGGTCCATGCAAAACATCCTGCACGAGCTGGAAAAGCGGCGCGAAGAAGCCCGGCTTGGCGGCGGCACGCGCCGCATCGAGGCCCAGCATTCCAAGGGCAAGCTGACCGCACGCGAGCGGCTTGAGCTGCTGCTCGATCCTGGTTCGTTCGAGGAATGGGATACGTTCGTCGAGCACCGGACGAGCGATTTCGGCATGGCCGAGCAGAAGATCCCGGGCGACGGCGTGGTCACCGGCCACGGCACGATCAACGGCCGCCTGGTCTTCGTCTTCAGCCAGGACTTCACCGTCTTCGGCGGCGCGCTCAGCGAGGCGCATGCCGAGAAGATCTGCAAGATCATGGACAAGGCGATGCTGGTCGGCGCGCCCGTGATCGGCCTCAACGATTCGGGCGGTGCGCGCATCCAGGAGGGTGTCGCCTCGCTGGCCGGCTATGCCGACGTGTTCCTGCGCAACGTGATGGCCTCCGGCGTCGTGCCGCAGATCTCGGTCATCATGGGGCCGTGCGCCGGCGGTGCGGTCTACTCGCCCGCCATGACCGACTTCATCTTCATGGTGAAGGACAGCTCCTACATGTTCGTCACCGGGCCTGACGTCGTGAAGACGGTGACCCAGGAGACGGTGACCCAGGAGCAGCTGGGCGGTGCGGTGACCCACACGACCAAGTCATCGGTCGCCGACAATGCGTACGAGAACGATGTCGAGGCGCTGTCCCAGGTGCGCCGCCTGGTCGACTTCCTGCCCGGTTCGAATCGCGTGAAGCCGCCGGTGCGGCCCAGCTACGACGATCCGGAGCGGATCGACATGTCGCTGGACACGCTGATCCCGGACAATCCGAACAAGCCGTACGACATGCACGAGCTGATCCTGAAGACGGTCGACGAGGGCGACTTCTTCGAGATCCAGCCGGGCTATGCCCGCAACATCATCACCGGCTTCGGCCGGGTCGAGGGGCGCACGGTCGGCATCGTGGCGAACCAGCCGATGGTCCTGGCCGGCGTGCTGGACATCGACAGCAGCCGCAAGGCCGCGCGCTTCGTGCGCTTCTGCGACTGCTACGACATCCCCATCGTCACCTTCGTCGACGTGCCCGGCTTCCTGCCCGGTACGGCGCAGGAATATGGCGGCATCATCAAGCACGGCGCCAAGCTGCTGTTCGCCTATGCCGAGGCGACGGTGCCAAAGATCACGATCATCACGCGCAAGGCCTATGGCGGCGCCTATGACGTCATGAGCTCCAAGCACCTGCGCGGTGACCTCAACTACGCCTGGCCGACCGCCGAGATCGCGGTGATGGGCGCCAAGGGTGCGGTCGAGATCATCTTCCGCAGCGAGATCGGCGATCCCCAGAAGATCGCGGTGCGCACAGCCGACTATGCGGAGAAGTTCGCCAACCCGTTCCGGGCGGCGAGCCGCGGCTTCATCGACGAAGTGATCATGCCGCATTCGACGCGCCGCCGGATCTCCCGTGGGCTCGCCATGCTGGCGAACAAGCAGCTGACCAACCCGCCCAAGAAACACGACAACATCCCCCTCTAGGGGGAGCGGTGGCGTGGCGGGCGTCGTCGTTGCACCAGATGCTTCGAGACGCGCCTGCGGCGCTCCTCAGCATGACGCCGTTGGGATTTGGGGTTTCCAACCATAGGCGTCATCCTGAGGAGGCCCGGAGGGCCGTCTCGAAGGATGCAAGCGACCACGGTGCCGTTCGCCCGGGTCAGCTGAGATGGCGTCCTGGGTCTATATCCTGCGGTGCCGCGACGGCACCTATTATGTCGGGAGTACGACGGACCTGGAGGGACGGTTGGCGCAGCATCAGTCAGGCGCGCTCGGCGGCTACACTGCCAGACGGCGTCCGGTCGAACTGGTGTGGTGCCAGGAGTTCACTGACGTCACGGATGCGATTGCCGCCGAGCGTCAGATAAAAGGTTGGAGCCGATCCAAGAAAGAGGCCTTGATGGCGGGGGATTTCGGTCAGGTCAGCAGATTGGCCAGCCGGTCCGGCGCTCAGGCGGAATGAGGGAATAGAGCGGAATGTTCTCCAAGATCCTGATCGCCAATCGCGGCGAGATCGCCTGCCGCGTGATCAAGACGGCGCGGAAGATGGGCATCAAGACGGTGGCCGTCTATTCCGATGCCGACGCCGAGGCGCTGCACGTCCAGATGGCGGACGAGGCGGTCCATGTCGGCAAGCCGCCCGCGGCCGAAAGCTACCTGCTGATCGACCGCATCATCCAGGCGTGCAAGGACACAGGGGCCGAGGCGGTCCACCCCGGCTATGGCTTCCTCTCGGAGAAGGCCGCCTTCTGCGAGGCGCTGGAGGCGGCCGGCATCGCCTTCATCGGGCCGGGCGTGCGCGCCATCGGCGCCATGGGCGACAAGATCGAATCAAAGAAGCTGGCCCAAGCCGCGGGCGTGAACACCGTCCCCGGCTATCTGGGGGCCATCCAGGGCACCGATGCGGCGGTCGAGATCGCGAAGGGTATCGGCTATCCGGTCATGATCAAGGCCAGTGCCGGTGGTGGCGGCAAGGGCATGCGCATCGCCTGGAACGACGATGAGGTGCGCGAGGGCTTCGTCTCCGCCACCAACGAGGCGAAGTCGAGCTTTGCCGACGACCGCGTCTTCATCGAGAAGTTCGTCGACCAGCCGCGCCATATCGAGATCCAGGTCCTGGGCGACAAGCACGGCAACATCGTCTACCTGCACGAGCGCGAATGCTCGATCCAGCGCCGTCACCAGAAGGTGCTGGAGGAGGCCCCCAGCCCGTTCCTGGACGCCGCCACGCGCAAGGCGATGGGCGAGCAGGCGGTCCAGCTGGCGCGCGAGGTCGGCTACTATTCCGCGGGCACGGTCGAGTTCATCGTCGACGGCAACCGCAACTTCTACTTCCTCGAAATGAACACCCGTCTTCAGGTTGAGCATCCGGTGACCGAGCTGATCACCGGCATCGACCTGGTGGAGCAGATGATCCGCGTCGCCTATGGCGAGAAGCTGTCCTTTGGCCAGCAGGACATCCGCATGGATGGCTGGGCGATCGAGGCCCGCGTCTATGCCGAGGATCCGACCCGCGGCTTCCTGCCCTCCATCGGCCGCCTGACCCGCTACAAGCCGCCCAAGGAAGGGCCGGACGCGTCGGGCCGCACCATCCGCAACGATACCGGCGTCTATGAAGGCGCCGAGATCAGCATGTTCTACGATCCCATGATCGCGAAGCTGTGCGCCCATGCGCCCACGCGCGAGGCGGCGATCGACGCAACGCGGGAGGCCCTGGACGCCTTCCAGGTGCGCGGGATCAGCCACAACATCGCCTTCGTCACCGCGGTGCTGGGACATGAGCGCTTCCGTGCCGGGCGCCTGACCACCGGCTTCATCGCCGAGGAGTTCCCCGAGGGCTTCCACGGCGCCTCGCTGGAGCCGGCGGTGTCGCAGGCGCTGGCGGCGATTGCCACCCTGGTGCACCTGCGGACCGAGGCGCGCGCGATCCGCATCGACGGCCAGGTGCCCAATCGCACGCCGAAGCTGGGCAAGGACTGGGTCGTGCTGCTGGGCGGCACGGAGTATCCGGTGACAGCACATCCCGACGGTCACGGCTACGATGTCGAGCTGGACGGCCATACGCTGGCCGTCCGCAGCGACTGGGTCCCGGGCCAGACCCTGCTGACCGGCACGGTCAATGCGCGCGCCATCACGGTCCAGGTCGACAAGAAGCCGGATGGCTTCCGCCTGACCCATGCCGGGGCCGAGCTGGACGCCGTGGTGCGCAATCCGCGCGCGGCCGAGCTGAACCGCCTGATGCCGGTCAAGGTGCCGCCCGATACGTCCAAGTTCCTGCTCTGCCCGATGCCGGGCCTGGTCGTCTCGATCGCGGTCGAGGTGGGCGAGGCGGTCAAGGCGGGCCAGACCCTGGCCGTGGTCGAGGCCATGAAGATGGAGAACGTCCTCAAGGCCGAGCGCGACGGCACCATCCTGGCCGTCAAGGCCAAGAAGGGTGACAGCCTGGCCGTCGACCAGGTCATCCTGGAGTTCGAATAAGCCCCGCGATGAAGGCCGTTCGCCTGGTCATCACAGGGATGGTCCAGGGCGTGGGGTACCGCGCCTGGGCCGTCCGGCAGGCCAGCGCGCTGGGCCTGCGCGGCTGGGTCCGCAACCGCGCTGACGGCAGCGTCGACATCCTGGCGGGTGGCGAGCCCGAGCGCGTCGACGCCTTCATCGCCGCCTGCCGCTTCGGTCCGCGCTGGTCGCGCGTGCGCGAGGTCAAGGTGGAGCCCGGCGAAGAGCCCCTGCCCGATGGGTTCGAACAGCGAGAGACGGTGTAGCTGACTCGTTGCGCAGCCAACAGGTCAGGACCCCTGGGCCTCCCGCCTCACGGTGCGGGGGGCCTTGCCGAACCAGCGGCGGCAGAGGCGCGACAGCGCCGACTGCTCCGCCAGGCCGAGCAGGCCGCTGACCTGGACCAGTGGCAGGCGCGTGTTCTCAAGATAGCGCAGCGCCGCATCGCGCCGGGCCTGGTCGCGCAACCGCTCGAACGACGTGCCCTCGGCCTGCAACTGCCGCTGAACCGTGCGCGGGTGGGCCCCCATCGCCCGCGCGATATCCTCAAGCGTCAGGCTGGCGCGGCCCAGCGCATGGTCCAGCGCAGTGCGCGTGCGCGCCGCGGCCGACAGGCCGGGAGCGGGGAAATGCTGGTCCAGGTAACTGGCGACGGCCTGGCGCATGCGGGCGTCGGGGGCGTTGACCAGAAACTTCAGCAGGCTGGCGTCGACCTGAATGCCTGCGGCGTCCTGCTCAAAGATGACGGGCGCGCCAAAGTGCTGGCGATAGCGCGCGGCGGGCGCCAGCGGCACATGCGGCAGTCGGATCAGGCGCGGGCGATACGCGCCGCCCAGCGCCAGGCGCAGGAGGCGGTCGGTCAGGGCCAGGCCCAGGTCACGGAATTGCCGCGCCGGCCCGATGCGCGGCAGCAGAAGCTCAAGCCGGATCTCGGTCAGGTCGGGATCCTCCTCAAGCGCCACGGCGCTGACCCGACTGGCCGGGCTGTGCGTGAACAGATAGCGCGCCGCGACCTGAACCCCGTCGGCGACGGTGGTCGAGGCCTGGAGAGCCAGGGCCAGCGGCCCCAGCGTCGTGATGGTCTGCTCCTGCGCCAGGCGCAGCCCGAAATCGGGGCAATCGCAGGCCGTTGCCGCCGCCTCCAGCGCGGCGACGACGCTGCGCAGGGGGATGAAGGCGTCCTCGTCCCGCAGCAGGTCGGGCGCCAGGCCGACACGCTGCATCAGCTGCCGCGGATCCTGGCCCAGGCGCTCGACCAGGCCGGCAAAGCCGCGCAGCGCGCCGGCACGGATCATCGCGCTCATGTCGTGTGAGGGTAAGAACTTGTCGCGTCAGGGCAAGTCTTTTCCACCCTGAACGGCGATAAGCAGGTCATGACAATCTGTCATCCCGCGTTGGCCGCCGCCGCGCCGATGACCAGGATCCAGGAGGAAACCAGCGCATGTCCCAGGAACCGCTGCCGTCCCTGCTTCAGCTCACGCCGCTGAACCCCGAGTACCGGGAGGAGCCGCACACCCTGCTGCGCGACCTGCGCGAGCGCTGCCCCGTGCATCGCGACGACATGGCGGGGACCTTCCTGGTCAGCAAGTACGCCGACGTCCGCCGCATCGTGGCGAGTCCCCAGGTGTCGCGCGATCCCGTCGACGCGGAAGAGGCGGCCATCACCACCCGGGCGGGTCTGCATCCGGACCTGGCCAACTACAAGCGCAGCGAGACGACCAGCATCCTGCAGCTGAACGATCCCGACCACAGCCGCATCCGCAAGCCGCTGGCCCAGGCCTTCTACGCCCGCATTCCGGCCTTCCGGCCCGAGGTCGAGGCGATCGTGGACCGCACCCTGGACGCGATTCCCGTCGGCGTGCCCTTCGACCTGATGGAAAAGGTCTGCGTGCCCATTCCCATCGTCGCCATCGCCGCGATCCTGGGCGTGGACAATACCCGCCTGGACGAATTCCGCGCCTGGTCCGAAGGCGTGATCCACGTCCTGAACCCGTTCCGCAACCCGGAGCAGCAGGCGGAGATGGAGCGCTGCCAGTTGGCGCTCGACGAGTACTTCATGCAGCTGATCCAGGAGAGCAAGGCCAATCCGGGCGACAACCTGATCTCGGACATGACGAAGCTTCAGGCCGAGGGGGCGCCGCTGTCGGATATCGAGTTGCGCTTCAACCTGATGGCGCTGCTGGTCGGCGGTAACCTGACGACGACCGACCTGATCGGCAACGCCGTGCGCCTGCTGATGCTGCACCCGGCGGAGCTTGAGAAGCTCAAGGCCGATCCCTCGCTCGTCCCGTCGCTGGTGGAGGAGACGCTGCGCTATGAGCCGCCGGTCGACATCACCCAGCGCATCGCCGCCGAGGAGATGGAGATCGGCGGCTGCCCCGTCCACAAGAGCCAGGCGATCACGGTGATGCTGCGCGGCGCCAACCGCGATCCGGACGTCTTCGAGAACCCGGAAGCCTTCACCATCGGGGTCAAGCGGGCGCCGCACATGGCATTCGGCGGCGGCAGCCATATCTGCATCGGCGCACCCCTGGCCCGGCTTGAGGCGACGGTTGCGCTGGGCAAGCTGTTCCAGCGCTTCCCCAACCTGCGGCTGGCCGATCCTGCGGCACCGGCGCAGTGGCGCATGCTGCCCTTCTTCCGCGGCCTGGAGCGCCTGGACCTGATCGCCTGATCGGCCCGCACCCCCTTCCGGGCCCGCAACACGGCCTGGAAGGGGGCAGCGCTCTGCTTAAGTGTTGCGATTGATTATCAGTCCCGTTATCAACGCTTTCGCAACAGCGAGAGCGGGCGGCGATGGCGGGCAGTGGGGCGACGCGGGGCGAGGTCGGGGGGCAGGTGGCCACCCAGCCGTTCCGTGCGCGCAGCGCCACGTGGCGGCGCCAGTTGACGCTGTGGCACTGGATCAGCTCCGCCCTGTCGCTGGTCGGCCTGCTGCTGTTTGCCGTCACCGGCATCACCCTGAATCACGCGGCCCAGATCGAGTCGCGCCCCGTCGTGACCGAGCGCACGGCAAGCCTTCCCGAAGACGTCCTTCCGGTCCTGGCCGGGGGGCCGCAGGAGGGCAAGGCCGCCCTGCCACCCGCCATCGTCGCGGCCGTGGCCGAGGCGCTGGCCCTGGACCTGGGCGGGCGCGAAGCCGAATGGTCGGTTGACGATGTCTATGTCGCCCTGCCGCGGCCGGGCGGCGATGCCTGGGCCACCATTGACCGCGCAAGCGGCGAGGTCGTCCACGAGGTGACCGACCGCGGCTGGGTCTCCTATCTCAACGACCTGCACAAGGGCCGCAATGCCGGGACCGCGTGGTCCTGGTTCATCGACATCCTGGCGGGCGCCTGCGTCGTCTTTGCGCTGACCGGCCTGCTCCTGCTCCAGCTTCACGCCCGCAATCGCCCCAGCACCTGGCCCCTGGTCGGCGCCGGCCTGGTCGTGCCGGTGCTGCTGGCCATCCTGTTCATCCACTAGCGCAACGAGCGGCGGAGAGGTTCATGCGTCTTGTCTTCACGGCGGCCCTGGGAAGCATCGCGGCGGGCCCGGCTTTGGCTGCGGATATCGGGGTGAACCTGACCGTCCCCGAACTGTCGGTCGCCGAATACCACCGCCCCTATGTCGCCGTCTGGCTGGAGCGACCGGACCAGAGCGTCGCTCTGAATCTGGCCGTGCTCTACGACCACGACATGGAGAACAACAAGGGGAATGAGTGGCTGAAGGACATGCGCCAGTGGTGGCGCAAGGCGGGTCGCGAGCTGGACATGCCCGTCGACGGTTTGAGCAGCGCCACGCGGGCCCCGGGCGCCCATGAACTGACCTTCCCCAACGCGGCCGAGGCCATCGCAAAGCTGGAGCCTGGCGAATACCGCCTGGTGGTCGAGGCCGCGCGCGAGGTGGGTGGTCGTGAACTGGTCCGCGTGCCGCTGACTTGGCCGCCAACGCAAGGCCAGGTGCTGGAGGCCACGGGCGAGAGCGAGTTGGGCGCGATCAAGGTCGAACTGAAGCCGTGAAACGGGGGGACCAGCCTGTGAAGACCAATCCTGTGAAGACACTCAAGATTGCCGCCCTGGCGGCGGCCATCGCCCTGGTTCCGATGGGGGCACAGGCGCATCGCGCCTGGCTTCTGCCCTCGGCCACCGTGCTGTCGGGCGAGAACGCCTGGGTCACGATCGATGCCGCCTCGTCCAACGACCTGTTCTATTTCGAGCACCAGCCGATGCGCCTGCGCGATGGCGACCTGGTCGTGACGGCACCGGACGGCACGGCGGCAGAAGTCCAGAACCAGGCCCAGGGCCGCTTCCGCACGACCTTCGATGTCGAGCTGAAGCAGGCCGGCACCTATCGCATCGCGGTGGCGACGGACGGCCTGTTCGGCCGCTACAAGCTGAACGGCGAGGCCAAGCGCTGGCGCGGCAGCGCCGCCACCCTGGGCGAGATCCCGGCCGAGGCGACGGAGGTCGAGATCACCGAGACCCAGCGCCGCCTGGAGACCTTCGTCACCAAGGGCGCACCGACCGAGCTGAAGCCCAGCGGCAAGGGCCTGGAACTGCTGCCGGTGACGCATCCGAACGACCTTGTGGCGGGCGAGGAGGCGACCTTCAAGCTGGTCCTGGACGGCAAGCCGGCGGCCGATGTCGAGGTTGAACTGGTGCGCGGCGGCATCCGCTACCGCAACGCGCTGGGCGAGCAGAAGCTGAAGACCGATGCCGATGGCGTGCTGAAGGTGACCTGGGGCGAGCCCGGCATGTACTGGCTCGAAGCCTCGGTCGCGGACGACGCCGTCTCGACCGACAAGGCCAAGGAACGCCGCGCCACCTATGTCGCGACGTTCGAGGTCCTGCCCCAATAGTGGCCACCCTTGCAGCCGCCCGGCGCGTCCTGGTCCCGCGCGCCGTGGCCGTCACGCGCCCGCCCGCAGGACGCATCGTCGCCCTGGAGGGGCTGACCATGGGGACGACCTGGCGGGTCCAGGCGGTGGTGGCGCCTGGACCCGCCCTCGACCTCCGCGCCACGGTGGAACGCGCGCTGGCCCGGGTCATCGCCCAGATGAGCACCTGGGACCCGGCGTCCGACCTGGCGCGTTTCAACGCCAGCGCACCCGGGCATTGGCAGGGCTTCGCGGCGGAAACCTGGACTGTGCTGGATGCCGCCCTGGCCGTGGCGGCGGCCAGCGATGGGGCCTATGACCCCACGCTTGGCCATCTGGTCGACCTTTGGGGCTTCGGACCCGCGGGTCCGGTGCCGGCGGCCCCCACACCGGCGCAACTGGCCACGGCGCGGGCCGGCAGCGGCTGGCGCCTGCTGGAGCAGCGCTACGCGCCCCGGCAGCTCCGCCAGCCCGGCGGCCTTGCCCTTGACCTGTCGGCGATCGCCAAGGGCTTTGCCGTCGACCTGGTGGCGCAGGCATTGGACGCGCTGGGCCTGGTCCATCACCTGGTGGAGATCGGCGGCGAGTTGCGCGGCACCGGCTGCAAGCCGGACGGCCAGCCCTGGTGGGTGGCGCTGGAGCCGCCCGTGGCCGGCGGCGGGGGCCTTGTGCCTACGCTCATCGCGCTGCATGGCCTGGCGGTTGCGACATCGGGCGACTATCGCCGGCAGGCCCATCTCGATGGCCAGACCGGCCATCACCTCCTGGATCCGCGGAACGGCCGGCCGACGGGCAACGGCCTGGCATCGGTCAGCGTCCTGCACCCGTCGTGCATGGTGGCGGACGCCTGGGCAACGGCGCTGGCCGTGCTGGGACCGGAGGCCGGCCTGCGCCTCGCGACGGAGCAGGGCCTGGCCGCACTCCTCACCAGTCGCCGGGGCGATGGCCTGCACCAGGTGCCAAGCCCCGCCTGCGCGGCCCTGATGGCATGATGTTGGGGGTGAAGCTGGCGTGGTCGGCAGCGATCCTGGCGACCTATGCGCTGTTCTGCGTCGCCGTTGCGCTGCGTCACCGCCGGATGCGCGGTCAACCGGGGGATACGGTGGATGATGCGGGTGCGCTGCTCGTCGCCTATGCCAGCCAGACCGGCGATGCCGAGCACCTTGCGCGGGAGACGGCGCGCGCCCTGCGGGCAGGCGGCCGGGCGGTGCGGCTGCTGCCGCTGGCTGCCGTGACCCGGCCCATGCTGGAGGCGGGCGGCACGGCCCTGTTCGTCGCCAGCACGACGGGGGAGGGCGATGCCCCCGACAACGCCGTGCCCTTTGTCCACCGCGTCATGCGTCCTGGTGCCGGCCTGGATCGCCTGGACTGCGCCGTGCTGGCGTTGGGCGATCGGACCTATGCCGGCTTCTGTGCCTTTGGCCTGGCCCTGGCCCAGTGGCTGGAGGGGGAGGCGGCGCGGCCGCTGCATCCGCCGGTGCTGGTCGACCGTCATGACGCCGCGGCCCTGGCCCGCTGGTCGGGGCAGGTGGCGGCGCTGGGCGGCGTGGCGCTGGATACGGCGCAGGCACCGTTCGTGCCGTGCCGTCTGCGGAGCCGGCGCGTGCTGAACCCCGGCAGCCCCGGCGCGCCGGCCGTCCTGGTCGAGCTGGCGCCGCCGCCGGGCCTGCACTGGCAGGCCGGCGACGTGGCGGAGGTCGAGGTCGCGCCGTCCGTCCGGCGCGACTACTCGATCGCCTCCCTGCCCGCCGATGGGGTGATCCAGCTGCTGGTGCGGCAGGTGACGCGGCCTGACGGCCGTCCGGGCCTCGGCTCCCACCACCTGAGCCAGGGTGCGGCCCCGGGCACGGACATCGCGCTGCGCATCCGCCGCAACAGCCCGTTCCACGGCCCGGACGGCGCCTGCCCGCTGATCCTGGTGGGCAATGGCACGGGGATCGCCGGCCTGCGCGCCCACCTGAAGGAGCGCGCCGGCGCGGGCGCTGCGCCCACCTGGCTGCTGTTCGGGGAACGCTCGCCCGAGCATGACCGGCCCTTTGCCGACGAACTGGCGGCGTGGCAGGCGACCGGCCTGCTGACGCACCTTGACCTGGCCTTTTCCCGCGGTGCGGACCCGGCCTATGTCCAGGACGTGCTGGCAGGGCAGTCGGCGCGCCTGCGCGCCTGGGTGGCAGAGGGGGCCGTGATCCTGGTCTGTGGCAGCCTGCACGGCATGGCGGACGGGGTCGGCCGCGTGCTGGAGGATATCCTGGGGGCGGAGGCGCTGGACCACCTGATCGTCACGGGCCGCTATCGCCGCGACGTCTACTGAGTGGGCCCGAAGATCTCCTCGAACGTATCGCGCAGGGCCATGTCGACCTCGGCCATGCTGGCCATGATGCCCAGCGCCGCGAGCGAGGTCACGCCATGCTGGGCGATGCCACAGGGGACGATGCCGCCGAAATGGTCCAGGTCCGGCTCGACGTTCAGCGACACGCCATGGAACGTGACCCAGTGCCGGACGCGGATGCCCAGCGCCGCGATCTTGGCCTCTCCCCCGCCGGGCAGCACGACCCAGACGCCGATGCGGTCGGCACGGCGTTCGCCGCGCACGCCAAACCGGTCCAGGGTGGCGATCAGCCAGTCCTCCAGGTCGTGGACGAAGGCCCGCACGTCCGGCTTGCGGCGCTTCAGGTCCAGCATGACATAGACCACGCGCTGGCCCGGCCCGTGATAGGTGAAGCGCCCGCCCCGGCCGGCCTGGAACACCGGGAACCGGTCGGGCCGGACCAGTTCCGAAGGGTCGGCGCTGGTGCCGGCGGTGTAGAGCGGCGGATGCTCCACCGCCCAGGCCAGTTCGGGCGCCCGACCCGCGCGGATGTCCGCCACGCGGGCCTCCATCCGGGCCAGCGCCTCGGGATAGGAAACCGGATGGGCGGCGACGTCCCACAGGACGGGGACGCGCGCCGCCGCGTCGGATGACGTCTCGCTCATGGTTCGGCTTCCTAGCCGATCCTCGTCCCCCGTGCACGAGGCGGATGGGTGGCACCTTGTGATCGCGGTGCCCCGGGGCTTAGCCTGATCTTAACCATGGCCCCGTATCGTGGCGGGACCAACAGCGGGTGGAGAAGTACAGTGGCCGGCACCCCAGCGATCGCAGCGGTCGAGGACGTCTATGTCGAGATCACGGTCGTGCTCGGCCGGTCGCAGATGCCGATCCATCAGCTGCTGAAGATGGGCCGCGGTGCCGTCATCGAACTCGACTCGCGCGAGGATGACAATGTCTGGGTCTATGCCAACAACCAGCCCATCGCACGGGGGGAGATCGTCCTGTCGGGCGACAGGATCGCCGTGTCGATCACTGACAAGCTGAAGCCGCAAAAGACCTGAATTCTTTTTTACACTGCATTTGTGGTGTATGGCAGCCCCTACACGGGCGCCGCTTGAAGTGTCCAGGCCGCCGGCCTAATTTCCGCGACATGCTGCCCCTGGCTCTCGACCTTTCGAAAACCCCAGTCCTGCTGGCAGGGCAGGGGGCCGGGCTGCTGCGCCGCCTTGACCTGGTGGAGGCGGGCGGTGGGACCGGCGTCCTGGTCTTTGCGCCCGAGGCCGAGGCCGACCTTGCGGCGCGCGCCGGCGACGGCCTGCGCCGATGCCTGCCCGGACGCGGCGACTTCCGGGCCGGTGGCCTGCTGTTCGCGGCGGGCCTGCCGGCCGAGACGGCGGGCGCGCTGTACCACGCCGCGCGCGCGGCCGGCATGCTCGTCAATGTCGAGGATGTGATTCCCTACTGCGACTTTCACGTGCCGGCACTGGTGCGGCGTGGCGACCTGCTCCTGACGGTGTCGACCGGCGGCCGCTCGCCCGGGCTTGCGCGGCGCCTGAAGCGTTACCTGGAACGCCTGTTCGGCCCCGAATGGGGCCCGCGGCTGGACGAGCTGGCGGCCGAGCGGTCCCGCTGGCGCAATGCCGGCCTGGATATTGCGACGGTCTCCGCCCAGACGGAGGACCTGATCGACCGCAAAGGATGGCTGCAATGAAGCTGGATCCCGGCGAACGCGCGCGCGCGCTGCGCGACGAGGCGGCGGCGCTCAACGCGCGCTATGGCGGCCTGGATGCGCGCGGCCTGATCGCCGCGATGGTCGAGGGCGTGTTCCCCGGCCGCATCGCCATGGTGTCGTCCTTTGGTGCCGAAAGTGCGGTGCTGCTCGACCTGGTGGCCCAGGTCGATCCGGCGGTCCCCGTGATCTTCCTGGACACGGGCAAGCTGTTCGGCGAGACGCTGCGCTACAAGGAGGCGCTGGGCGAGCGGCTTGGCCTGATGGACGTGCGCTCGATCCGGCCCGACCCGCGGGAGGTGGCGGCGCGCGACCCTGACGGCATCCTGTGGACCCGCGACCCGGATGCCTGCTGCGCCCTGCGCAAGGCTGAGCCGCTGGCGCGCGCGCTGGCTCCGTTCGATGCCTGGTTCACCGGGCGCAAGCGGTTCCAGTCCAGCAGCCGCGCGGCGATCGAGGCGGTCGAGACCGACGGCGTGCACATCAAGGTCAACCCGCTGGCCCATTGGTCCGAGGCCGACCTGCACGCCCACTTGGCCGCGCGCAAGCTGCCGAAGCATCCCCTGATCGAGGATGGCTACCTGTCGATCGGCTGCATGCCCTGCACCGACCGGGTGGCGCCGGGCGGCGATTCCCGCGACGGGCGCTGGGCTGGGCTTGAGAAGACCGAATGCGGCATCCACAGCCCGCTGCGCAACGAAAGCGGCGGCAGCGGCATCTGAGCCGCAACCGTTCCACCCGATCGTCTGAGCTGCCCCTGGTCGGGGATCGGATTGGCGGATCGTCCGCCTGGGTTCCAGGTCCGCCCGGCCGCGATGCGGCCTGGGCGGAGGGAACGCGGTCACCCCGCCTGGCGCGGGGTGCCGTAGCCTTGCGTGATCAGGCCGCCTTCGGCGTCAGGATCGCGCCCAGCGGCGCCCAGGTGGTGCGGCTGGCATTCGTGAACAGCTCGCTCAGTTCCTTGAACTGGGCCACGTTGCGGGCCAGCGACTCGCGGGCGAAGCCGTTCTGGACTTCCAGCAGCTCGGTCAGGGTCTTGGCCTTGGCCGCGGCGCGCGCCGCGTCGAAGTACTGGGCCGCGTTCTGCTCGGCGATCGCGATGACGCGGGTGTTGATCTCCTGGTTCTGCTCCAGCGCGCGCTCGCGCACGCCCTTCAGCGTCTCGCCCAGGCCCTTCAGCGGTTCGGCCAGCTTCTCGAAGGCCGCGGAGTCGAACAGCTTGGTCGGATTGAAGTCGATCGTCGTCGTGCTCATCGATATCCCACTTTCCTGGACCGGAATTGCATCCGGCTTCGTATTGCGCCGCAACATAAGGGTCTGAACCGGCCGCGCGTCAAGCGTGTCGGCGGCGGTCTTAACCGTTCCGGATTGCGGGATATCGGGAATAAACGCTGTTCCCGCTGCAACTTGGGGTGCATTCCGCGATATTGTGCCGCATCATCGCAGGCGCAGCAGAAGCGCTCCGTTCCGGCCTTCGGGATGGCCTTTTCGTGCCGTCCCCCCGGCCAGGGTCGGTTGGCCGGGGGGACGGTCCTGCGCGGTGGCCGGAAGACTGGCGGCCCGCATCCGAAGGTGCGGGCCCTCGGCCGCCAGCCGTTCCCGGATGGCCGCCGCGCGGGCAGGTGGTCCGTTCTAGAAGGTGACGCCGAACGAGCCGACGACCGTCGCCCCCTGGCCCGGGATCACGCGGTTCCCCCACACCCCCGAATAGTTGAGCGTGTCGGTGATGTTGTAGGCATTGAGGGCGAAGCGGTACTGCTGCCACTGGTAGGAGACGAGCCCGTCGATCTGGTACTGGCCCGGCACTTCGAGCGTGTTCTGGATGTTGAGATAGCGCTGGCTCTCATAGGTGACGCCCAGGCCCAGCGTCAGGTTCTCGATCGGCGCGTAGGTCGTCCAGAGGCTGGCGGCATGCTCCGAGACGAACTGGGGCCGGTTGCCGATATTGATGGGATCGGCCGTATCGGTCAGTTCCGCATCCTGGAAGGTGTAGTTGGCCTGCACCTCCCAGCCCGGCAGGATGGTGCCGGTCACGCCGATCTCAAGGCCCGTGTTCTCGATCTCGTCGCCCGAGCGGAGCAGCGTGGTCCCGTCGGTGTCGAACTCCTTCGAGTTGCTTTTCTCGATATGATAGATCGAGCCCGTGATCCCCAGGCGGTTGTCGAAGAACGAGACCTTTGCCCCGGCCTCGTAGATGCGGCTCGTTTCCGGCTCAAGGTCATCGTTCGTTACGGTGATCGTCGCGCCTTGTGTCGAGAACTGGCCGGTCGGGCTGGCCGATTCACCATAGGACAGGTAGAAGGTCTGGCTGTCGGACGGCTCCCAGACCAGGCTGGCCTTGGGCGCCACGATGTCCGTTTCCTGCTCCAACTCGGTCGAGAGGCGCGTGGCATAGGCGACCGTCTCATAGGTCGTGCGGAACCGGTCATAGCGGAAGCCGGCCAGGATCGAGACCTCGGGCACGATCCACCAGCGCTCGCTCAGGAAGAAGCCGAAATCCGTCGTGTCGGTTGTATTGGCCCCGGTTGGCGGCCCGACATAGTACGCACCGTTTGTCGACGGCGACGGGTTGAACAGCGGCGTCGTCGGACGCGTGCCGATATAGGCCAGCGGATTGCGCTCGTTGTGCTCATAGCTGAGGTCGACACCGCCGACGACCTGGTGGCGGAAGCCGCCATACTCGAAGCCGGCGACCCCGGTCGTGACGTTCTGGATGCCCCAGCTTTTCTGCTCGTAGATGCCGGCACCGCGACCGGCCATGGGGATCGTGGTCGGATCGCCATCCAGGAAGTTCGCCTGGCAGGGATTGGCGACCGTGTTGGGGCAGCTTGGAGCCTGGGCGCCGAACTCGCGCTCGTAGAAGCCAAGGCGCGTGTCGTTGGTGACCGAGACGAACTCGTTGACCCGGTGCTGCAGCTTGGCGGTGATCGTATCGACGGTGACGTCGTCGCGGTCGGTCTCAAGTCCGTACCAGTTCGAACGGTCGACCCCACGCTCGGTGACGGGCAGGCCGGGGATGTTGGCCGCGGCCTCGGCGGCCGACTGGAAGACCGGCACCCCGTAGTCGGGGACGCGATTGTCCTCCAGGTGGTAGTACAGGATCGACAATTCCGTATCGGTCCCCAGGCCGAAGGCGATCGACGGCGCAAAGCCGAAACGCTGGGACTCGACCGCGTCGCGGCCCACCCATTCCTGCTGGGTCGCCATGCCGACCAGCCGGACCGCGGTCGATTCGCCGATCTGCTGGTTCAGGTCGACGACGCCACGGTAGAGCGGACCCATGCCGATCGAGCCGTCGAGCGAATACTGCGCACCCAGGAAGGGCGTCTTGGACACCGTGTTGATGCCGCCGCCGACCGAGCCGCGGCCAAAGACCTGGGACGAGGGGCCCTTCAGGACCGAGACGTTCTCGTAGATGAAGGCGTCGCGGGTATAGAGGCCGAAGTCGCGCAGGCCATCGACAAAGATGTCGCCCTTGGCCTCGAAGCCGCGGATGCGGAACTGGTCGCCGTTGGCTACGCCGCCTTCACCGATCGCGACCGTGACGCCGGGCACGTTGCGCAGGGCGTCCTGCAGGGTCTGCACGCCCTGCTGGCGCATCGTCTCCTGCGTGATGACGTTGATCGCCTGGGGCGTGTCCTGGACGCTGTTGGGCGTGCGGGCACCGACGCCCGCCGGCGCCAGCAGCGTGTTGGACGGCGACAGCAGGTTCGAGTTGATGTCCAGCTGCGGCAGGACCATCGGCGCCTGGCCGTCGGCGGGCTGCGCGGGTGCCGGTGCCGGTGCCGGTGCCGGTGCCGGTGCCGGCGGCGCGGCGGCGGGCGGGGCGGTGGTCCCTTGCGCCAGCGCCAGTCCGGGCGCCGCCAGCCCCAATGCCATCAGCAGGGCCAGCTGCGACACCTGCCCGCCGCGGCGGCCCAAGCCCCTGCGTTCTGCCATTACCCATCCCCCTCGAAGACGTCATCCATCCGCACGTGCGGTGCGAATGGTTCTTAGAAGCAGGACCAGGGGTCGTCATCATGCGAACGCTACTGAGAGTCATTCTTATGATTTGTTGAGGCTTGTCGACAACACCAGTCTGAACCGTTGCGGATCTGGGTGGGTCAGGCGCCCAAGTGCAGCCAGCGCATGGCGAGCGTGCGGGCAAAGGGCTCCGATGCCGCGGCATGGGTCGCGACCTCGGCCCGGGCACGGGCAAGCGCTTGGCTGGCCCCGGCCCCGAAATGCTTCTGGAACGGCCCGGTCGAGAACTGGTCCAGCCATTGCCCGGCCAGAACCCGGCCGGCTTCCGGGTGGCACTGGAAGCCATAGGACGCGCGGCCCAGGCGGAAGGCCTGGTTGGGGCAGCGTTCGCCTTCCAGCAGGCGGACGGTCTCGGGCGGCAGGTCGAAATGATCCTCGTGCCATTGCATGGCGCGCACCCGCGGCCCCAGGCCATGCAGCACGGCATCCGTCTCCGCCGCCGGGGTCAGGCCCAGGGGCGGCAGGCCCACCTCCAGCCAGCCCATGCGATAGACCCGTCCGCCATGCGCGCGCGCCAGCAGCTGCGCGCCCAGGCAGATGCCCAGCACCGGCCGGTCGGCTGCCAGCGCCTGGCGCATCAGGGTGATGATTCCCTGGAAGGCGGGATAGCCATCGTCGTCATTGGCGTGCTGCGGCCCACCCAGGACCAGCATGGCGTCGTACGCGGACAGGTCGACGGGCAGTGCCTGGCCCTGGTGCGGCCGGCGGGCATCGAGCGTGGCGCCGCCCGCCACCAGGGCATCGCCGATCAGCGCGGGCCCGCTGATCGCATCGTTCTCCACCACCAGGATGCGCATGCCGAACTCCGCCTCTGCCCCGCCGGTCTGGCAAATCGCGGGCGGGGCCCGGACCTGCGCGCCCTGCGACAATCGGGGGAGTGTGCCGCAGAAACGGCAGCCCTTGAAGCCGTGCGCGGGAACTGCTACCTCCCACCGCTCACGAGGCATGCGGTCGTGGCGGAATTGGTAGACGCGCAAGCTTGAGGTGCTTGTGGGCTAACCCCCGTGGAAGTTCGAGTCTTCTCGACCGCACCATCTGCCGGGGTCGGGGGTGTCACAGCCCCCGGCCCCTGCGGGCCTCCTGCGGCAGCAAGCCCCCGCGACGCGCGCGGCCGGGGCCGGCCCCCGTCACCAGGACCAACCAGTCTGATCAGGAAAGGGATGCGCTCTTGGACCTGTGCGTCATCCTGACTCCGGGTGTCGACCTGACCGGGGTCGCGCGCGCGGCCGACAGCCTGAAGGCCATGGCCGACGTCCCGCAGCATGAAATGCTGTGGCTGCTGGCGGCCGGGCAGGGGGCCGCCGTGCCATCGCCCGCCCTGGGTGCCGAGGAGGAGGCCGTTGGCCTGGTCGGCCTGCCAGCCGGTGGCGACCTGTCCTTGGGCCTGGCGGAGGCGGCGCGGCGCACGGCGGCGCCATGGCTGCTTGTCGCCGCCGCCCCCGCAGCCCTCGACCTGCTGCCCCGCCTGTGGGCCCCCACCCGGCAGGCCGACCCCCCGTCCCTGGTCCTGGCGCCGCTGCCCGGCGGGGGAGAGGCGATCCTGATCGCGCGCGAGGCCCTGCTGGACCTGCCCTATTTCGTCGGCATGCACCGCCACCTGCCGCGCCTGGTCGCGCGCATCGGCCGGCGCACGCTGGTCGTCGACGGCGCCCGCAGCGCCCTGGCCACGGGGCCCAAGCCTGGCCTGGTCGACGGCTTTGGCCTGGACTGGCTGGAACGGCGCAGCAGCCAGCCGCACCTCGCGCGCGAGGTGGCGGAGCCGCAGGCCGCCCCCGTCGCGCTGTCGGTCGTCATCCCCGTCCTGAACGAGCAGGAGAACGTGGGCCCCCTGCTGGCGGAGGCGGTGGCCGCCCTCGACGGCCTGGTCGACTTCGAGGTGATCTATGTCGACGACGGCAGCACCGACGCGACGCCCGAGCGCCTGCTGATCCTGTTGTCCGAGGAGCCGCGCCTGCGGGTCATCCGGCATTCCCGCCGCTATGGCCAAAGTGCCGCCGTGCATACGGGCGTGCGCGCCGCGCGCGGCGCCTGGATCGCCACGCTGGACGGCGACCGCCAGAACGATCCGGCCGACCTGCCGCGCCTGGTGCGCCTGGCGGCGGGCGACGCGCCCCCCGGCCTGCTGGCGGGCGAGCGGGTCAACCGCCGTGACACGATCGTGAAGCGGGTCAGTTCGCGCCTGGCCAATTTCGTGCGCCGCGCGATGCTGAACGACGGCACGCGTGATACTGGCTGCGGGCTCAAGGTCTTTCGCAGGGACCTGTTCCTGGAACTGCCCTATTTCGATCACATGCACCGGTTCCTGCCGGCCCTGGCCCAGCGCGCCGGCGGCACGGTGCGGCCGGTGCCGGTGGGCCATCGCCACCGGACCGCGGGCCGGTCGAAGTACGGCACGCTGGACCGCCTGATCGTCAGCCTGTCGGACCTGCTGGGCGTCGCCTGGCTGATCCGCCGCGCTGGCCCCGCCGCCCTGCTGGCCCGTGCGCCGGAGCCGCTGCCCCTGCTTCAGCCGTTGGCCGACCATGTCGCACCGCCCCGCGGCGCCGGTGCGGGCCTGGTCGCCACCCGCGACGAGCGGTGACCGCTTCGCTGAACCAGCGCCCGCCTTGTGGGGAAGGGCCGGGATGGGGGAGCAGGACCCGGGTGCTCGGATCGACGGCCATGGACCAGTTGGGACCCAATCCTGCGACCGGGCGCGCGCGGCGATGAACGGGACGCGGCTTGACCTGCGCCATGTGGCACTGCTGGTGCTGCTGGCCCTGGCGGCGTTCCTGCCCGGGCTGACGACGCTGCCGCCGTTTGAACGGGACGAGCCGCGCTTTGCCCAAGCGACCCGGCAGATGCTGGAGACGGGCAACTTCGTCGACATCTATTTCCAGGACGTCCCCCGCCATCACAAGCCGGTCGGCATCTACTGGCTGCAGGCCGCGACCGTCGCCCTGACGGGGGAGCCCGCGGCCAATCCGATCTGGGTCTATCGCCTGCCGTCGCTGGTAGCGGCGATCCTGGCGGTGCTGCTGTGCTACCGCATCGGCGCGGGCCTGTTCGGGACCCGCGCCGCGTTCCTGGGTGCAGCCATCCTGGCCACCTGCGTCGCCCTCAACATGGAAGCGCGGCTGGCCAAGACGGACGCCGTGCTCCTGGCCTGCGTCCTGCTCGCGCAAGGGGCGCTGGCCCACCTCTACATGCGGCCGCCGCCGGGACGGCATGGCATCGCCTTTGCCGGCGCGCCCCTGGTGTTCTGGCTGGCGCAGGGCGCGGGCCTGCTGGTGAAGGGGCCGATCGTGCCCATGATCTCTGCCCTGACCGTCCTGGCGCTCGCCCTGGTCGACCGGCGCGATCCCGACCGTCCGAACTGGCGCCGGCTGCTGCACCCCGTCAAGGGCGTGGCCGTGATGCTGGCGGTGGCGCTGCCCTGGCTGGTGCTGATCACGGTGCGCTCCGGCGGTGCCTTCCTGGAGGGTTCGGTCGGCAGCGACATGCTGGCCAAGGTCGCGGGGGGCGAGGAATCGCACGGCATGCCGCCGCTCTATCACCTGGGCTTCCTGACGCTGGGCCTGTGGCCGGGCTCGCTCCTGCTGGTGGTGGCGGTGCCGGTGATCTGGCGCCTGCGGCGGGAGCGGGCGGTGCGGTTCTGCTTGGCCTGGATCGTGCCGGCCTGGGCGGTGTTCGAGCTGACGCCGACCAAGCTGCCGCATTACGTCCTGCCGCTCTATCCGGCGCTGGCGCTGCTGGCCGCGATGGTGCTTGAGCGCGGCCTGGCGGCTGGGCCGGCGTGGTGGCGCCGGGCGGCCGTCTTGATCCATGCCGGGTTCAGCCTGGCCCTGGCTGGCGCCGCGATCGCGGTGCCGATCCTGGCGGATGGCCGGGTCGATCCGGCCGGCATCCTGGCGGCGCTGCTGGTCCTGGCGGCAGCGGTCCTGCTGGGCCGCCTGGCCTGGACGCGGGCAGGCACGCCCTGGCCCGGCCTGCTGGCCGGCGCGGCTGGTGCGGCCCTGATCCTGGGCCTGGTCCTGCCCGGCCTGGACAAGCCCTGGGTTGCGCGCCTGGTGGCGGAGCACCTGCCCGACGGTCGCGCCACGCGGGTGGCCTCCGCCGGGCTGACGGAGCCGGGCTTCGTCTTCACCTTCGGCACGGGCACCCGCCTGGTCCAGGGCGACGTCGCCGCCGGCCTGCTGCTGGACGGCAGCGTCGATGTCGCGGTGGTGGAGCAGAGCCACGATGCGGCGTTCCGTGCCGCGGCCGGTGCCCGCTTCCAGGACTTGAGCGACCTGGGTCCGGTTCAGGCGTTCAACTACTCGCAGGGGCGGATGCTCGACCTCCACCTCTATCGGCGAGCGGGGGCAGGGGCGGCGCCATGAGGCGCTGGCGGGCCCGCGCCCGGCGTGCCGCCCATCACCTGGGCGTGCCGTCCACCGGCAAGCTGCGCTTTGCCGCCCGCGCACTGCCCTGGGCCGGCCTGGCCGCCCTGCTGGTCTGGGGCATGAGCCTTTGGGTCGATCGTCCCGTCGCCTACTACTTCAAGGCGCGGGAGGCCGATGCCGGCCTGTTCAAGCTGCTGGAGGATGTCGGCAACGGGGCCTGGTTCCTGTGGCCGTCGGGGGTGCTGGCCCTGGTCCTGTGGGCGGCGTGGCGGCTGATGGGGCCGGGGACGGGGCCGACGCGGCGGCGCACCCGCCACCTGGCGGAGGCGGTGACCTTCTTCTTCTCCGCGGTTGCCTTGTCTGGCCTAGTCGTGGTCCTGCTCAAGGTCGTCTTCGGGCGGACGCGCGCGCGCCTGCTGTTCGAATCGGGCGACTACCATTGGCTGCTTTTCGCCTTCGGCAGCGAGAACGCGTCCTTTCCCTCCGGCCACGCCAATACCGCCTTCGCGGCGGCCCTGGCGCTGGGCTTCCTGCTGCCACGCGGACGCTGGCTGTTCGTGGCGCTGGCGCTTCCGGTCGCCTTTGCCCGCGTTGCGATGACCCAGCACTATCTCAGCGACATCCTGGGCGGTGCGGCCGTTGCCTACCTCACAACCTATTGGCTGCGGACGCGATTTGCCGCCTGGGGCATGGTCTTTTTCCGGTTCGACGGCCGCTGGTGCCTGAAGCCGCTGCGTCAATCTGGCCCTCCCGGCATTGCGCCGCCCGCCGAAGGCGTGCAAACTCGCCCCCAATTTGAATAGGGAGGATCAAAATGCGGCGCCTTCTTGCGCGTTTTTTGATGGTCGGGTCTGTCGTGATGGCGGGTCTTGCAGTCCAGGGCGCCAATGCACCAGGGGGCCTGGGGGGTGACGGTCCCCCGATCAAGGCAGCGATCACAGAGTACAAGGGTTCGCCCCTGGAGGGGACAGCAATCGACGGGCTGGTCCGCGGCCGGATGCTGGTGGCCGAGGGCGAGCGCGCCAATGGCCGCTTCGCCTTCGCCTCCGATGGCAAGGTCGACTTCGAGATGAAGCTGCTCACCTATGACGAGGCGACCAAGGGCACGGTCTGGCGCACGCTGACGGCCGACGGCAATTGGCGCGTGCAGGACAATCGCCTGTGCCTGCGCCTGCGCGGCGTGATCTTCGACTACGAGGACTGCCTGGACATGTACGAGGCCGGCGGCCTGGTCTGGAGCCGCTATACCGATTGCGGCACGCTCAGCGCCTCCTCCGCCTGCCGCAAGGGGCAAGTCGCCTTCGCCGGCCGGATGTCGCAGCTCGCCAGCAATTGATGGCGTCCCGGGCCGGCGTCCGGCAGCGCCTGGCCCGGGCCTGCCGGGTCCTGCTGGCGGGTCCGGCACTGCTTCTGGCGATCGCGGGGCCGACGACGGCGGCGATGCCGCCCGCCCCGCTGGTCGAACTGGGGCAGGTGGCCTCCCACAGCCTGGGCTTCCTGGACGGCACGCCTGTGCCGGGGCCGCAGGTTCCGGTCGAACTGATGCTGCCGGAGGGCGCGCGCGATGCGCCCTTCGCTGCCGTCGTCATCCTGAACTCGGCCAGTGGGGTAGGCTTCCTGGAGCACCGCACGGCGGGCGAGTTGCTGGACCGCGGCCTGGCGGTGGCCGTGGTCGACAGCTTCACGCCGCGCGGCGTGCGCAACACGGCGCAGGACCAGGCCCGCGTGGCCGAGCTGGACATGATCGCCGACGCCTATGCCGTACTGGCGCGCCTGGCGACGGATCCGCGCATCCGCGCCGACCGGATCGCCGTCATCGGCTCGTCCAAGGGGGCGGTCGCCGCCCTCTATGCCGGGCTGGTGCGGGTGGCGGGCGTGCTCGCGGCGGACGGTCCACGCTTTGCCGCCCATGTCGCGCTCTATCCCTGGTGCGGACTTCAGCTGGCCGATTCGCGTCCCGTGCCGGGGGCGCGGATCAGTGTGCACCTGGGCGAGCGGGACACGATCGCGCCGCCCGCCGCCTGCGCCCCCGTGATCCAGGCGATGCGCGACCAGGCGGCGGATCCG
Source organism: Zavarzinia sp. CC-PAN008 (assembly GCF_051903925.1). Taxonomy (GTDB): domain Bacteria; phylum Pseudomonadota; class Alphaproteobacteria; order Zavarziniales; family Zavarziniaceae. Next base: position 4,796,597 of record NZ_CP173678.1, on the reverse strand, counting down.
TCCGCAATCCGCATGGTGGTGCATGCTGGCGCCGCGCATGCCTTCGACCAGCCCCTCCTGGCGCTGCTGGGGGCGCAGGACATGAACGTGCAGGACCTCACCCGATGCACGATCCGCGAGGTGGAGCCGGGGCGTTTCCAGCGCCAGGACGGCGTGACCGTGACCGCGGCGCAATGGCCCCGCGTCTTTGACGGCTGCGCCGCCAGGGGTGGCTTCATGGCCTTTGACACGGGCGCCACGGCCGCCCTGAAGGCGGACCTGGACGACCTGGCGCGCTGGCTCCGCCGGCCCTGACCCGGGCAGCCCCTGGCCGGCGTGACGGGTGCTTCTTTCCCGAAGCGGTCCCCGGCCGCTAGATTGGCGGCAACGGCATGGTGCGACGGGAGTGGTCATGACGCGTATGGTGATCGGGGCGGCGGTTGCGGCCTTCCTGGCCTTGGGCGGCCTGTCGGGCCGGCCGGCCGGGGCGCAGCAGGATCCGGTGGCATTCCTGTCGGTCGATCCGTCGCCCTTTGCCCGCACCCTGGCGAGCGAGGTCGAGGTGCCGGAGGGCCAACGCAGCCAGGTCCGCCTGCGCAAGCTGAGCGAGACGCGCAACCCGACCGAGACGGTCGAGGAATGGCTCGCCAAGAACGGCCTCAGCATGAACTGGGACTGGGCGGCGATCGACCGGACCATCGATGCCGGCGCCTTTGGCCTGCCCCCCATGGCGCAGGGACTGCCCCTGGACCGCGCGGTGCGCAGTCCCAACGGCGCCGTCGCCGGCAGCTATGGGCGGCAGGGCCGGCTGATCGTGGTGGCCCATCCCGGCGCCGGCCAGGCCGGGCTGGACCTCAGTGCCTGGACCATGCCGCCGCGCTTCGTGCCGGGCGACAAGGACTATGTCGAGCTGGAGACGCTGGCCATGATCGAGGGGCCGGACAAGCTGTTCGTCGCCACCGGCCACCGCACCTATGCGCGCTCGTCGATGGGCCTCAACGCCTTTGTCAGCGCCTTCGACCCCGCGACGGGCAAGCTGCTGTGGCAGAGCGATCCGCTGGTCGCCAATGCCGGCACCCTGGTCCTGGCGGGGGCCGACGCGCTGATCGCCGGCTATGGCTTCACGGAGGAGCCGGACTTCCTCTACGTCCTTGATTCGCGCGACGGCACGACCGTGCAGAAGGTTCCCGTGCGCAGCGGGCCAGAGACGCTGATCCTGAAGGGCGATCGGCTCTATGTCCGTACCTACAACACCGACTATGTGTTCGAGGTGAAGGGCGTCCAGGAATGAGCGCCGGTGCCGTGGCCGGGGGCTGCCTCTGCGGGGCCGTCCGCTTCACGGTTGCCGCGCCGCTGCGTCCCGTCGTGAACTGCCATTGCGGCATGTGCCGGCGGTTCCACGGCCATGTCGCCGCCTATACCGACGCACCCCGCGCGGCCCTGTCCTTCGCCGCGCGAGACGGCCTTGCCAGCTATGAAAGCTCGCCCGGCATCCTGCGCAGCTTCTGCCGGACCTGCGGCTCCAGCCTGTTCTGGGAACGCGTGGGCCAGGACAAGGTGGCAATCGCCGCCGGCACGCTGGATGCGCCCACCGGCCTGGCGACGGTGCGCCATATCTTCATGGCCGATGCCGGCGACTACTACACCGTCACGGACGGCCTGGAGCAGCTGCCGGGCACCATGGCGAAGCCGGCGCCCGGCTGACCTCAGTCGAAGCGCGGTTCGTCCAGGCCGGCCTGGCGGCAGGCCGCGGTGACGGTGTTGGCCAGCAGACAGGCGATCGTCATCGGCCCCACGCCCCCCGGCACGGGGGTGATGGCGCCCGCCACCTGCACCGCCTCGGCGAAGCAGACATCGCCGATCAGGCGGGTCTTGCCATCGCCCTGCTCAATCCGGTTGACGCCCACGTCGATCACGACGGCGCCCGGCTTGATCCAGTCGCCGCGGATCAGTTCGGGCCTGCCCACGGCCGCCACCAGGATGTCGCCCTGCCGGCATTCGGCGGGCAGGTCACGGGTGCGCGAATGCGCGACCGTCACCGTGCAGTTCTCGCGCAGCAGCAGCTGCGCCATGGGCCGCCCGACGATGTTGGAGCGGCCGACGACCACCGCCTTGCGACCCGACAGGTCGCCCAGGCGGTCCTTCAGCAGCATCAGGCAGCCCAGCGGGGTGCAGGGCACCATCGCTGCCTGGCCCGTGGCCAGCAGGCCGGCATTCAGGATGTGGAAGCCGTCGACATCCTTCGCCACGCTGATCGCGGCCAGGACCATCGCCTCGCGGATGTGCTTGGGCAAGGGCAGTTGCACCAGGATGCCGTGCACCGCCGGATCGCGGTTCAGGCGCCCGACCAGGGCCAGCAGCTCCTCCTCGGTCGTCGTCTCGGGCAGGACATGCTGGAAGCTGGCCATGCCGGCGGCCAGCGTCTCCCGCGCCTTGGACCGGACATAGACCTCGCTTGCGGGATCGCTGCCGACCAGCACCACCGCCAGGCCGGGCTTCAGCCCGGACGGGGCCAGGTCCGCCACCCGCGCGCCGATGCGCTGGCGCAGGGCCGCCGCGAAGGCCTTGCCGTCGATCACCGATGCCGTGCTCATGATCCCGTCCCGGCCGTGCCTGCTGCGACGGACCCGCGACCGTCGTTTGCCGGGCTGGTAGCCCATCCCCGAAGGGTCCGCAAGAGCGCGGGCGCCGCGCCGTCGATGCGCACCGTCTTGGTCCGCGACGCCGCACCCGACTCAACCCGCACCGCGCCGCCCGGGACACCGAACGCGTCGGCCAGCAGGCGGCACAGCGCATGGTTGGCGCGGCCCTTCTCCGGCGCTTCCGCCACCCGGGCGCGCAGGACGCAACGCCCGGCGGCATCGCTGGCCAGCCCGTCGATGCGGGCGGTCCCGCCCTTGGGCGTCAGGCGGACCGCCAGCAGGATGCCGCCGTCGACGACGCGGGCACCCAGCGCGGCGGGATCGGCGTCGCCGCTCAGAATCCGGCGCCCACCATGGCCGGCGCCATGTAGCGCACGATCAGCATCTGCAGGAACCAGATGCCCAGGAACACCACGATGGGCGACAGGTCCAGGCCGCCCATGTTGGGCAGAAGGTTGCGGATCGGCCGCAGGACCGGCTCGGTCAGGCGGTACAACACCTCGCCGATGGTGCGGACGACATTGTTGCGCGAATTGACGACGTTGAACGCGACCAGCCAGCTCAGCACGATGGTGGCGATCAGGATCCAGGAATAGATGTCGAGGACCGCAAGAATCAGGGTCGTGAACGGATCCATAAGCCAACCGCCTCGGGTTTCGGGTTGTCGTCATGTAGGCAATGCGGACCGCACTGGCAAGCTGGGGCGCCCGGCCGGCGCGGCACTGTGGTCCAGGCCCTAATCCAGGCCAAAGTCCCCGCTTGACAGGGCGGGCCGCCAGAAGCAATGTGCGCGCCGCATCGGCACCGGCCGTCCCGCCAGGGATGGCCGGGCAGGCCGGACCCCGGTTTCGGGGCTGTAGCTCAGTTGGGAGAGCGCCTCGTTCGCAATGAGGAGGTCAGCGGTTCGATTCCGCTCAGCTCCACCAGTCGGAACCCCGGAAGATCACCGATCTTCCGGGGTTTTTCTTTGGCCGCGGGGGTGTGGCATCCGCCCGGGATACCCCCCGCATCCTGGAGCAGGGGCTGCTGCCCCGACGATCTAGAGTCGCGCCACCGCTTCTGCGGCAAGCGTCAGGTTCTGGTCGACACGGCCGCGCAGCTCGTTCAGGTCGATGCCCTCGGCGCTCTTCTTGCCGGCCATGTAGCGGGCATAGACGCCATGGATGATCGCGGCCGTCTTCCAGCGGTTGAAGCCGACATAGTAGTCAAGCGCCGACAGGTCGCGGCCCGTGCGCTCCGCATAGCGCCGCGCCAGCGCGCTGCGCGCAGGAAAGCCGGGAACGGAGGTCGCGGTGCCCGGCGTGGCCGCGTGGCTGTCCGACGGATCGGGCCAGGGATTCAGGGCATAGGCGAGGTCAGCCAGCGGATCGCCCAGGGTGGAGATTTCCCAGTCCACCACCGCCGCGATCACATGGTTGGGCCCGGTCAGGCAGTTGTGCAGGCCATAGTCGCCATGCACCACGCGGATCGGCCCCTGGTCGGGAATGTTGTCCAGGAAAAAGCGCTGCAGGTCGTGTGCGCGGGGATCGTCATATTGGGCCGGCTCGATCGAGGCGGTCCACGACTGGTACCAGGTCTTGAGCTGCCGGCCCACATAGCTGTCGCGCTTGCCCAGGTCGCCCAGGCCGACGGCGTCCGGGTCGACCGAATGCAGGTCGGCCAGGACGTCGATGAAGGAATGCGCCAGCTTGACCCGCTCGCTCTCGGGCACCAGGCGGTTGGTATCGTCGGCGGTATAGAGCGGCTTGCCGTCGACATGGCTCATCACATAGAAGCGCTGCCCCGTGACGGCCATGTCCTCGCAGAAGCCAAGCGCCTGCGGCACCGGCACCGGCGTGGGGCTGAGGGCGGAGATCAGCGCCCATTCGCGACCCATGTCGTGCGCCTTGGGCAGCAGTTCGCCCAGCGGCGGCCGCCGGATCACGGCGCGGCGCCCCTGCGCATCGGTCAGCATGTAGGTCAGGTTGGAATGCCCGCCTTCCAGCCGGTGCCAGTCCAGCGGTGGCGTCAGGCTGGGAACGTTTGCTGCGATCCAGGCCTCCACGGCCTGCTTGTCATATCCAGGGGTTTGCATTGCTCGCACGGCTTCTAGTGGCGTCTCCGGCGCACACCATAGGGGCATGCGTCCCCTGCGTCAGCCACCGCGCTCGGGCGAGCGACGGGTCAGGCGGGCGGATGGATCGCCCGGGTGACGAAGAAGCCGATGGTGGCGGCGGTGGCCGTCAGCAACGTGCCCCAGGCCATGTCGATCACCGTCACCGTGACCGACCAGCCGCGCAGGGTCGACAGGTTGGTCATGTCATAGGTGCCATAGGCCGCAAAGCCGAACAGCGCGCCCATCATCAGCGCGTGGGTCCAGGCGCCGCGATCGAGCGCCGGCACCACGACCAGCGCCGTGACCGCCACGGCATAGATCAGGTAGAAGCCCCCCGCCGCCGCGATGTTGGGCTGCTCCAGCAGGAGGTTGCCCAGGCGCGGGCGATAGATCGCGCCCGACGCCCAGTTCAGCCAGACGAAATCGATGGCGAGGAACGGGATCGCCGTCGCGAGATAGGCAACCAGGCTGCGGCTCATCGGCGTGATCCCCCTTGGGCTCTCAGATCCTCAACACCGGCTGCAGCAGGCGCGGCAGCCAGTCGCGGAAACGCAGCGGCGCATCCGTCACCGCCAGGCAGATGAAGTCCTCGCCCGGCTCCGCCACCGGCTGATGCTGCACCGATTCGTCGGACTGCTCGATATCGCCGCGGGCAAAGCACTGGCTGCCATCGCGGAAGCGCCCGCGCAGGACCAGCGTCAGCTCCAGCCCCCGATGGCCATGTTCCGGCACCGCGGCCCCGGCCGCGATGCGCAGCAGGCGGCAGGTGGTGCCGGAGTCACCGGTCGGGATGCGGATCTCGGCCACCTGTCCGCCCAGCTTGCGCCAGGTCGGACGGCCCAGCCGCTCCAGGTAGCCGCGCAGCGGTTCCGGATAGAGCATCGGGTCCTCGACCCCCGCTGCCGGCCGGACGGGGTGCGAGCCGGCAGGCTTCGGCCGAGCCACGCGGGCCAGGACGCTGTCCAGCGCGCCCGGCGCCACCGCCGCGTCGTCCAGCGTCTCCAGCAGGGCGCCGCCCACCGCTTCGGCCGCGCGCAGGCGGTCGCGGCAGGCGGGGCACAGCGCCACGTGGGTTGCCACCGCCAGGCTCCAGCCCTCGCCCAGAGAACCGGCGGCATAGCTCATCAGCAGGTCGTCGCTGACGTGATGGTGCACGCCTGCGGTCATGGCCGGGCCTCCTCGCCCAGGATGCGCCGCAACTTGCCGAAGGCCAGGCGCAGGCGCGACTTGACGGTGCCGAGCGGCACGCCAAGGCGCTCGGCGATCAGGCTGTGCGACAGGTCCTCGTAGAACGACAGGCGGACCACCGCCTGCTCCGCCTCGCTCAGGCTCGACAGGGCGTGACTCACCATGCCTGCCTCCTGCGCGCGCTGCAGGGTCGTGTCGCCCGCAGGCTCGGGCTCCGGCAGCAGGACGGGGTCGGCGGGGTCGATCTCGGGATGGCGTTCGCGGCGGAAGGCATCGATTCGCAGGTTGCGGGCAATTCGGAAGATCCAGGTGGCGGGGGCGGCCTTGGCCGGGTCGAACAGGTGGGCCTTGCGCCAGACAAGGACCATCGTCTCCTGCATCAGTTCCTCGGCCCGGGTTGCGTCACCCTGCTGGCGCAGGAGGTAGCTTTTGACGCGCGGCGCGAAGTGCCGGAACAGCGTCTCGAACGCCTCGCGGTCCTGGCTGAGCGCGACCGCCTGGAGGCAGGCGATATGCTGCGCGGCGATGGCCGCGGCGGGTTGGACGGCCACGGGCGGGCCCGGCGGGCGCATGCCGGCGAGGTCGTCCGCGCTGGGATCCTGGGCCCGCACGTCCGGGCCGCTTCCCGCGTTGCTGTCCGGCTGGTCTGCCGGGGCTGTCATCAGGCCCTTGCTCCGTGCACCGTTGCTCGCCCGCGGCGGCAGGCGTCCGCCTTGTGCCGCCCGCAGGATGCGGGTGCCAGAATGGCCGTCCAGGGTCAGGGTCGCCAGCGTCATGCACAGCAATACGGCGGCCCGGGGCGGCCTGGATCATCGCCGCGTGGTGCATCGTGCCTGCCGCGGTCGGGACCCCGATCGCGCCACAGCGTGAACCAGTTGTGGACAGCGGCCGTAGGAATGGAACAATCCCGCAGCGCAGTGAGGTGCACTGCCTTGGAGGCTGCCCGACCGTGCCCGATGGATACCTGGAGCAATCCGACCGCAGCCTTCGGATTGCCGTGGTCGGCAGCGGGATCGCCGGTCTTTCGGCCGCTTGGCTCCTCAGCAGCCGCCACCGCGTCACCCTGTTCGAGCAGGACTCCCGGCCCGGCGGCCACGCCCACACGGTCGACGTGCCGGGGCCGCGCGGAACGATCGCGGTCGATACCGGCTTCATCGTCTACAACGAACCGAACTATCCGAACCTATCGGCGCTGTACCGCCACCTGGGCGTGCCGACCCGGCCGTCGACCATGTCGTTCTCGGCCAGCGTCGGCGCCAACGGTGCGCTGGAATATTCCAGCGTCGACCTGAATCGCCTGTTCGGCCAGCGCCGCAACCTGTTGCGCCCGCGCTTCTGGCGCATGCTGCGCGACATCCTGCGCTTCTCGCGCGAGGGGTTGGCCCTGGCGGGGCCCGATGGCAGCGCCGCCGACGCGGCGGTGCTGGACCTCAGCCTGGGCGAGTATCTCGACCGCGAGGGCTATTCGCAGGCGTTCATCAGCGACCACATCCTGCCCATCAGCGCCGCCATCTGGTCGACCGCGCCGGAGGCGGTGCGCGCCTATCCGCTGGCCTCGTTCCTGCGCTTCTTCGCCAGCCACGGCCTGCTGAACGTGACCCGGCGGCCGGCCTGGCGCACGGTCGACGGCGGCAGCCGGCTGGGCGTGCAGGCCTTGCTGAAGCCGGTGCAGGATGTCCGCCTGGGCCAGCCGGTCCGGCGCATCACGCGACCCTGGGACAGCGATGCCCGTGTCTATGTCGAGACTGATGCCTCCGGGACGGAGGCCTTCGATGCCGTCGTGATCGCCGCCCATGCCGACCAGGCCCTGGCCATGCTGGGCGATGCCGACACGGCCGAGCGCCAGGTCCTGGGTGCCTTCCACTACACGCCGAACGAGGCCGTGCTGCACAGCGACGCCAGCCTGATGCCGCGGCGGCGGCGCGTGTGGTCCAGCTGGAACTTCTGCAGCACGGGCGATGCCCGCGACCGGGTCAACGTCACCTACTGGATGAACTGCCTGCAGTCGCTTGACCCGGCCGTGCCCCTGTTCGTGTCGCTGAACCCGATGCGCCAGCCCCGTCCGGAGACGGTGCTGGGCCGCTTCAGCTACAGCCATCCGTTCTACGACGCCGGCGCGCTGCAGGCGCAAGGCGCGCTGTGCCAGATCCAGGGCCTGCGCCGGACCTGGTTCTGCGGCAGCTATTTCGGCTATGGCTTCCACGAGGACGCGCTGCAGTCCGGCCTGGCGGTGGCTGAACTTGCCGGCAATGTGCGCCGACCCTGGACGGTCGCGGCCGAATCGGGGCGCATTCCCCCCATGACGCTGCCGACCCGTATCGCCGGTTGACCCGCGTGGCGCCACGGACGGCCAGCGCCGACGGGCGCGCGCGCTTGGCTGCATCCGGCCTCTATGCCGGCCTCGTCGTCCATGCGCGCACCCGGCCGCGGCGTCACGCGCTGCGCCACGGGGTCTTCTCGCTGCTGCTGGACCTGGACGAGCTCGCCGACCTGGACCGCGGCCTGCGCCTGTTCGGACACAACCGGCGGGCGCTGTTCGGCCTGCACGACAGCGACCATGGCGATGGCGGCCCGCTCCGCCCCTGGGTCGAGGCGCAGGCCCGCGCCGCCGGCATCGACCTGGGCGGTGGGCGCGTTCGCCTGCTCTGCTATCCGCGCATCCTGGGCTATGTGTTCAACCCGCTCAGCGTCTATTTCTGCGACGACGCGCATGGTCGCCTGGCCGCCATCCTGTACGAGGTGCACAACACCTATGGCGAGCGGCACACCTATGTGATCCCGGTCGCGGCGGATGACGGCGCGGATGCCGCCGCCTCTGTCCGCCAGGCCTGCGACAAGGCCTTTCACGTCTCGCCGTTCATCGACCGCACCATGCGCTACCGCTTCCGGATCGTGCCGCCGGGCGAGCGGGTGGCGGTCGGCATCCAGGTCGACGACGCGGAGGGGACGCTGCTGTCCGCGACGTTCCAGGGCCGCCGGCGGCCGCTGGACGACCGCGCCCTGGCCTGGGCGTTCCTGCGCTATCCGTTGATGACGCTGAAGGTCACCGCCGCGATCCATTGGCACGCGCTGCGCCTGTGGCTCAAGGGGGTGCGCTTCCTGCCCCACGCTGCGGCCGCGGCGCCCGTGGCCCGCACCATCGTCGCCGTTCCAGATCCCGAGGGCCGTAACGCATGAGCAGTCTTGAGGCCGCCCCGCAATCCGCCAAGCGCCGCCGCTCGCTGCTGCAGCGGATCGCCATCGGCTGGGCCGAGCGGGCGGAGAAGGGCAGCCTGACCCTGGTCTTTGCCGACGGCACCCAGCATGTCTTCGCCACGGCGACCCAGGGGCCGGACGCGGTGATCCGGCTGCACCGCGACGCCGCGGTATGGCGGGTGCTGACCGGGGGCGAACTGGGCCTGGCCGAGGCCTTCATGGACGGTGACTGGTCGACGCCGGACCTCTACCAGGTCCTGGCCTTTGGCTATGCCAACGAGCATGTCCTGGCCGGCGCGCTGCGCGCCTCGCCCCTGGTCGGCGTGGCCAGCCGGCTGTGGCATCGCCTGCACGCCAACACCCGGGCCGGCGCGCGCCGCAACATCGCGCATCACTATGACCTGGGCAACGCGTTCTATGCCCTGTGGCTCGACCGCTCGATGACCTATTCGGCCGCCGTCTTCGCCGCGCCGGACGAGGCGCTGGAGGCGGCGCAGGCCCGCAAGTACGACCGCATCATCCAGCACCTGGGCATCCGCCCCGGCGACAGGGTGCTGGAGATCGGCTGCGGCTGGGGCGGCTTCGCCGAGCGCGCGGCCCGCGCCGGTGCGCGTGTCACGGGCCTGACCCTGTCGCGCGAGCAGGCGGAGTTCGCCCGTCGCCGCATGGCCGAGGCCGGAGTCGGGGACCAGGTGGAGATCGCCCTGACCGACTATCGCGACGTCGCCGGGACCTTCGACCACGTCGTTTCGATCGAGATGTTCGAGGCGGTGGGCGAGGCGAACTGGCCGACCTATTTCAATGTCGTGCGCGAGCGCCTGCGCCCCGGCGGGCGGGCGATGCTGCAGGTGATCACGGTCGACGACGGCCGCTTCGCGACCTATCGCCGGCAGGTCGACTTCATCCAGCGCTACATCTTCCCGGGCGGCATGCTGCCGTCGCCCCGCGCGCTGGAGGGGGCGGTGACGCGGGCGGGTCTGCGCCTGGCGCAGCAGCACTGGTTCGGCATCGACTATGCCGAGACGCTGGACCGCTGGCATCACGCCTTCCAGGCGCAATGGGAGCGCATCGCCCCGCTGGGCTTCGACGAGCGCTTCCGCCGCATGTGGGCCTATTACCTCAAGGGCTGCGAGGCCGCCTTCCGCGCCCAGGCGACCGACGTAGGCCAGTTCCTGATTGAACGCCCGGCATCCTGAGCCTGGCCGCCCGGGTCAGGCGGCAACCGCCTCCGGCTGCGGCTTGCGGCTGCGCGGGCGGGACCGGCGCGGGGCAGGTGCTGCGGCGATCCGGTCCAGCAACGCATTCGCATGGGCCAGGGCGTCGGGCGGCGGGCATTCCCGCAGCAGCACGCGCTCACCGCTGATGGTGGCCCCCTGGTCCAGCCGCGCCGCCAGGTCGGCCAGGGCCTGGGCCGTGCGCTGGGGTGGCGCCAGCGCCGTCGCGGCCGGGCCCAGCACCAGTTCGGCGACCCCCAGGGTGCGCGCACGGACGCGGACCCGGGCCACGTCGAGCAGGGTTTCGACCGCGTCCGGCGCGCTGCCGAAGCGGTCCTCGATCTCGGCCCGCAGGTCGTCCAGTTCCGCCTCGCCGCGGCACCGGGCCAGGCGGCGGTGCAGGCCGATGCGCAACTCTGCTTCCGGCACATAGTCCAGCGGGATCGTCTGGCGCAGCCCCAGGACCAGCTCTGGCCGCCAGTCGGCGATCTGCTCCCCGCGCAGGCGGCGCACCGCGCGCGACAGCAGGTCCTGCAGCAGTTCCGTGCCCACTTCCGAGGCATGGCCCGACTGTTCCTCTCCGAACAGCACGCCTGCCCCGCGCAACTCCATGTCCAGGGCAGCGATCGCGAAGCCGCCGCCCAGGCTCTCGATGACCTCCAGCGCCTGCAGCCGCTTGGCCGCAACCTCGCCCAGCGGCTCGCCCGGGCGCGTCAGCAGGTAGCAGAAGGCCTGCGCGGCACCGCGCCCCACCCGGCCCCGCAATTGATGCAGCTGGGCCAGGCCGAAGAGTTCTGGGCGGTGGACCAGCATGGTGTTGGCGCGCGGGATGTCGATGCCCGACTCGACGATGGCAGTGGCGACCAGGACGTCCGCGTCCCCTTGCGCGAAAGCCAGGATGGCGTCGTCCAGCGCCTTGCCCAGGCGGCCATGGGCCTGGACCACGCGGGCCTCCGGCACCGCATGGCGAACGGCGGCCTCGACCTCGTCCAGGTCTTCGATGCGGGGGCAGATGACGAAGCTCTGCCCGCCGCGGCGCAGTTCGCGGCCCAGTGCCTCGGCCAGGATGGCGGGGCCCTCCTCCACGATCAGGGTGCGCACCGGGCGTCGCCGTGCCGGCGGCGTATCGATGATGCTGAGGTCGCGCAAGCCGGCCAGCGCGCCCTGCAGCGTGCGCGGGATGGGCGTGGCGCTCAGCGTCAGGACGTGCCGTCCGCGCCGCAGCGCGGCCAGGGCCGCCTTGTGCCGGGCGCCGAAGCGCTGTTCCTCGTCGATCACGACCAGGGCCAGGCGGGCGAATTGCAGGCCCTTGGCGAACAGGGCGTGGGTGCCGACCACGACATCGACAGTGCCGTCGGCAAGGCCCTGGCGCACGGCGTCGGCGTCCGCGCGGCCATCGCGCCCGGTCAGGCCGGCGACCGTCAGGCCCAGCGGCGCCAGGCGCGCGCGAAAGCTGGCCAGGTGCTGGCGCGCCAGCACCGTCGTGGGGGCCAGGATCGCGACCTGCGCGCCGGCCAGGGCGGCGGCGCCGGTGGCACGGATCGCCACCTCCGTCTTGCCATAGCCGACATCGCCGACCACCAGCCGGTCCATCGGGCGGCCGGCCTCCAGGTCCCTCAGCGTGGCCTCGATCGCCGCGCGCTGGCCGGCCGTCGGCTCGAACTTGAAGCTGCGGGCCAGGCGGGCCATGGCGGGTCGCGGGGGTTGCAGGACGGCTGCGTCGGCGCGGGCGCGGGCCCTGGCCTCGCGCACCAGGCGGCGTGCGACCTTGTCCACGTCGGCCTCAAGCTCGGCGCGGCGGTCCTCCCAGCCGCTGCCGTGCAGGCGGTCGGGCGCGCGCCCCGAATCGGCGGAGCCATGGCGCCAGACGCGGTCCAGCTCCGACGCAGGGACCAGCAGGCGGTCGCCGCCCGCATATTCCAGGACCAGCGAATCCTCGGGCAGCGTCTCGCAGGCCGCCTCCAGGCCGCGCACGATGCCGATGCCATGGTCCAAGTGGACGGCGCGATCCCCCTCGGCCAGATCGGTCTGGACCAGCAGTCCATGCGGCGTGCCGACCTCTTCCGCGCTGGTGGCGCTGCCTTGCGCGATCACCGCCCAGCCCGGCAGGTCGAAACCCTCCGCCAGGGCCAGCGGCAGGACCGCGACGGCGCCGGGCGCCAGGGCGTCGTCGGCCGGCCAGCTGTCCAGCACGGTCGCCGGCGCCAGGCCGGCCGCCGCAGCGGCCCGCGCCACGCGCGGCGCGGCGCCGGGATCGCCGGCCGCAAGGATCACCCGGCAGCCCTGTGCGGCGAGCTGGGCCGCCCGGCGCACAGCCGCCGGGATGCTGGCCAGGCGCGGCGCGGCGTCCGCCGCCGTGCCCTCCGCCAGGGCCAGGCCGGGATGCGCGGCGAGTGCTGCCTCCAGCAGGTCCAGCGGCAGGGTCAGCAGGCGCCGCGCGGCATGCCGCAAGGGGCGCAGCGCATCGCGCACCGCCGGGCCCAGCTCAAGCTCCAGCACTTCCGCCGCCTGGGCCGCGGCCTCGGCCAGGGCCCCCTCCGCCCCGGCGTCGCGCACGACGAACGCGCCGGGCAACAGGTCGGGCAGGCTGGCCACGGGCTGGTGCAGCAGGGGGAACAGCGCGCTGAGCGAGCCGCGGTCGCGGGCGATCGCCACGACCTCCTCCGCCCGCTCGCGGGCCATGCCCTGCTCGGCCAGGCGCTCGGCCAGCTGGGCGCGCTGCGCCGGGCTGAAGGGCGGTTCGCTGACCGGCGCCAGGGTGACGCTGTCGACCTCCAGGCGCGAGCGCTGGGTCACGGGGTCATAGCGGCGGATGGCCTGGATCCGGCCCTCCGCCAGGTCCAGCCGACAGGGCAGGGTGGCGGCCCCGGGATGCACGTCCAGCGTCGCCGCGCGCAGCGCGAACTCGCCCACCTCGTCCACCCGCCCGTCCGAGAAATAGCCGGCCTGGTCCAGCCAGGCGCGCAGGGCAATCTCGTCCAGCGCCGCCCCGACGCGCAGGGTCAGGCAGGCATCGTCCCACGCGTCGGGCGGTGGCAGGGCCTGCAACGCCGCCGCGGCGGAGGCCAGGACCAGCCGGCCCGTGGGCGCCGCCGGCTGCTGCGCCAGGGTCGCCAGGACGGCGGCGCGCTGGCCCACGATACCGCGTGACGGGGCGGCTCCATCGCCGGGCTGGCAGTCCCAGGGTGGCAGGTGCAGGACCTCCACGGCGGGCGCCAGCGCACGCACCGCCTGGGCCAGGCGCCCGGCGCGCCCGGCGCTCCGGGTGATGGTCAGGACCTGGCCATGCTTGCGCACGGCCTGGGCCAGCAGAAGCGCCGTCGCCCCCTCGCTCAAGGGAGCGCTGGGGTCGGGGCCCGTGAGTCCGGTCGCCCTGTTTCCTGTCACGCTGTCTCCGATCAGGTCGTCCCGTCGCGTCCGGGCTCCACCGGCCAATTGTCGATCAGGCGCGTGGTTCCCAGATAGGCCGCCGCCAGCACACGCGCAGGAGCCGTGACCCGCTCGACCGGGTCCAGCGTGGCCGCGTCGCGCACCTCGACATACTGGACGGGATCGAAGCCCGCCTGCGTCAGGGCGGCGACGGTGTCGCCCAGGACGGCCTCCGCCGGCTCGCCCCGTGCCAGGCGGGCACATGCGGCCTTCAAGGCGGTGGGCAGTGCGACCGCGCGGGCCCGCTGCTCCGCCGACAGATAGGCATTGCGCGACGACAGGGCCAGGCCGTCGGCCTCCCGCACGGTCGGCACGCCCAGGATCTGCACGGGGATGTTGAGGTCGCGCGCCAGCGCCTGGATCACCTTCAGCTGCTGGAAGTCCTTCTCACCGAACAAGGCGAAGTCGGGCAGGGCCTGCAGCAGCAGCTTGGTGACGATGGTCGCGACACCCTGGAAATGGCCCGGCCGGAACGTGCCGCACAGACCCTGTGAGACATGGTCGACGCGGACGATGGTCTCCGCTCCTGGCGGGTACATCTCCGCCACCGTCGGGGCAAAGACCAGGTCGGCATGCGCCTCCGCCAGCAGGGCGGCATCGGCCGCTTCCTGCCGGGGATAGCGGGACAGGTCCTCGTTGGGACCGAACTGGGTCGGGTTCACGAAGATCGAGACGACGACCCGCGCGGCGCGGCGGCGCGCCTCGTGCACCAGGGCGATGTGACCGGCATGCAGCGCGCCCATGGTCGGCACCAGGGCGACGCTCGCCCCCTGGGCCCGGAACCCGGCGACGGCACGGCGCAGGTCGGCGACCGAGCGGACGATCGGCAGGGGGGAATTGTCCATTGTTGTCCTGGCGTTCCTCTGGTCCTGGCTTGATAGCCCAATGCCGACCGATCTCAAGCCGAAACTGGCCGGACGGCCGCCTTGCGATGCGCGGGCCTTGCGGTGGCGCGCGGTTCAGGCACGCTTGGCCGGTCGGCACCGGCCGGGCGCGCGCGGGATTGCGGGTCCGCCGACGCCGGCCGGGATCGCGCACGCGGCTGCGCGCACGACCCCGTCATCTGGTCCCGTCACGAACATCGCACTGCAAGGGAGGACTGGAATGGCAAAGACACCCAAGGCCGGCGCGAAGCCGGCCCCGGCCGAGACAACCAAGACCAAGGGTGCCGCCAAGGGGCCCAGCGGCGGCAAGAAGAAATAGAAACGGCATCGCCCGCCGGCCCCGGTCCTGGCCGGGCCGGCGGGCTTTTGCGCCAGACCGCCAGCGCGGTCAGACCCCCAGCGCGGCGCGGCCGGCGGTGCGCAGGATCGTGTCGTCCTGTGGCGTGTGGATCTGGCCGCACAGCACATCGCGCAGGTGACGCTCCAGCGGGTTGGCGCGGGTCAGGCCGGGATTGCCGATCAGGCTGATCGCCGTCTGCACGATCTCGATCGCGTTGCGCGTGGCGGTCATCTTGGCCAGGCCCACATCGGCCAGTGCGGTGCCGAACCCGGTCTCCTCTGCCTCGCGCAGGGTGCTCCAGACCGTGCGCCGGGCCGCGTTGCGCAGGGCCTCTATGCGGCCGACCTCGTCCTGGATGCGCGGCACCGTGTTCAGCGGCGCGCCCAGTCCCGTCGGGATGCGCGTCGCCAGGTAGGTGACCAGCCAATCGCGCGCGGCTTCCGCGATCCCCAGGTACAGCGCGCCCAGCACCAGGCCGTACCATGCCCCCTGCGCCGGGTCGGGCTTGGCCCAGGCGGCGGGCGGGCGCACGTCGACGGCGTGGTCGAGCGGTACCCGCACATCCTCCAGGATCAGGTCGTGGCTTTCGGTCCCGCGCATGCCCAGGTGATCCCAGGTCTCGACGAAGCGCAGGCCAGCGCTGTTGCCGGGGACCAGGAACTGGCCCACGCGCACCGGGTTCTCGTCCGTCCGGGCCCAGACGGCGATCCAGCCCAGGGCGCGGCCGCCCGTGGTGTAGCGCTTGTGCCCCGTGATGGACCAGCCGTCGCCGACGCGGGTGGCGACGGTGCCGGGCAGGCCGCCACGGGACGGGCTGCCCAGCTCGGGCTCGACCCGGGCGGAGTTCAGCAGGCCGATCGCCGGCGCCCCGCTGCGGGCCGCGCGGGCATAGACCGCGGCAGGCCAGGCCGCGCGGGTCCCACCGAACAGGCCATGATGGATCAGGTGCATGCCGTAGATCAGGCCGGTCGCGGCACAGGCACGCGCCACGCGGTTGGTGGCGCGTGCCGCAGCCTCGATCCCCAGGCCCCAGCCGCCCAGCGCCCGCGGTACGGTCAGCAGCAGCCAGCCACCGGCGCCCAGCTCCGCCAGGTTCTCCTCAGGCAGGGAGCCGGCGCGGTCCGTTGCCTCTGCCCGCAGCGCGAAGCGCTCCGCCAGGTCGTCCAGGGCGGCCCAGTCCGGGCCGGCGCCCAGGTCTGCGGGCGGATCGGTCAGTGTCGCGTCACTCAATGGGGGGGAAGCCAATGCGCCCAGGTCTCCATGCGATGCTGCCGCAACGCGGTCAGCGCAAGGTCCAGAGCCTGGGCCGGGATGTGCTCCGCGATCAAGTCCCGGATGCCGTCGACCAGCGCGGCGGGCGGCGCTGCGGCCCCGTCCAGCTTCCACGCGGCATAGGCGATGGCCAGCGGCAGCCCTTGCGCCGGGTCCGCCCACCTGAAGGGCAGCGCCTCGTGATCGGCCAGCGCGGTGGCCTGCGGCCCGGCCAGCGGGCAGCGTCGCCTCAGGTTGGCCGAGATCATCACGGCACCCAGGGCGCCTTCATAGATCTCCGCCGCCGCGCAATGGCGCCCGGCCAGCGTGCGCGCCGCAAAGGCAAAGACCTGCAGCAGGTGGCGCCGCCCGCCGCACGGATCGGGAAGGTCGTCGACCAGGCCGGCATGGACCCTGGCAAGATGGTCCAGGCCGGCTTGCGTCGTCGCCGCGGGCGGCGCCGGTCTGTTCATGGCCGTGCGGTCCCGCTGCGGGCGGCCGGCGGCGCTGCCACCACGGCAAACCGGCGCACCGCGCGCTCAGCCTGCTGCAGCGACCGGAAATACTGGCCGTCCAGGGCGAAGAACGGTTCGTTCGAGGCATAGAAGCGCACCCCCGTGCGCTCCCGCGCGACCAGGCCCGCGGCCTTGCCAGAGAGTTCGATGAGGTTGATGTCGGACATGGAGACTGGATCCCAAGCATTGAGGCAACGGCGCGCCGCGCCAGACAGGTCGAAGCAATTCAGACGGCGAAGGGACCGCGTCGACATCGCCCCGGTCGCCGGCGTTGCGGCTCCATGGTCAGATCCCGGGTGCGGTCGGCGGCGCCACCAGGGCGGCCGCGCCTTCGTCCCCGCCCTCCGTGCCACGCGGCGCGATGCCGTCCAGCAGCAGCAGCGACGTGCCGGTCAGGAACTCGCTGGCCAGCAGGCCGGCCACCAGCGTTTCCAGCCCGGCGCCATGGGTGAGGCTGGTCCACCAGGTTCGAGGGTTCATTGAACGCATCCTGAGGTGTTGTACTCAGATATGAGATCATTTTTGCGGTTCAAGGGCGCATGAATTGGATTTGTACATGAAACAATAGTTGATTGAGCGCTTTGTCGGCGCAGGTGTCACAGGCGGTGTGACGGCGGTTGCATCATTGTTGTTGCTCCTGCACCGCCGCGGTGCCTGTGACGGCTGCACCTGCCAGCGGCCGGCGGGCGCCCCCATCTGCGGTCCAGGACAGGCCACAGCCAGGGAATGCGACAATGATCGACGCGCAACAGAGCACGCAGCCAAGCCGGCGGACACTTTTTGCGGTGCTGGCCGTCCTGCTCGCCGGCGGCGCGGCCCTGGCACCAGCCCGGGCGCAGATGGGCGGCAACCCGCTGGTCGGCGTATGGAGCACCACGACCTATCTCTCGGACGGATCGCCCTATCTCAGCTTCTTCGTCAGCTATGGCCCGGACGGCAGCGTGCAGCAGCGCACGATCGGCCCGGCGGGCCAGAACGACGTCTTTGGCCGCTACCAGCTCTCGGCCGACGGGCAATACCTGCAGACGGTTTTCCTGGATTATGAGCCGAAGCAGCTCTGCTCCTCCGGGTTCTGCAACCCCCTGCCGCCGCCGGGCTATTTGAACCAGACCCTGACGACGCCGATCCAGTTCCAGGGACCCAATCGCATGCAGACGCAGGACGCCTCCGGCCCCATGCTGTGGGTGCGTCAGCAATAGTGCCACTGGGCAGGTGACAGTCCACGGACGGAACTGCTAACGATCCAGGGAGTTGTGCTGCGCGCAAGGCGGCAGGCGGGTCTGCAGCACCCGCCGTTGTCATGGTTTGCGCGTGTTACGGGAGTGGGGCGATGGATCGGGTTCGAAGTGGCGGCCGCCCGGCGACCCTGGCCCTTGTCGCGCTGCTGGCGACCGCAGGGCCCGTGGCCCCCGCTGTCGCCCAGCTGCAGGGTCAGATGCAGGGACAGGTCCTGGGCCAGTTGCCGCCGGCCCAGGCCGTGGCCAATCCGCTGGTCGGCATCTGGACCAGCAACGTACCGGGCATAGGCGGGCAGCCGCCGCGCGTCGAGATCGTCGTCTTTGCCCCCGATGGTCGGGTCCAGCATCGCGTGGTGGGTCAGAACGGCCAGGCCGACATGTTCGGCCGCTACCGCGTCTCGCCCGACGGTCGCTTCCTTCAGACGATGTTCACCGACTTCGCGCCAAAGACCACCTGCACCGTGTCGTTCTGCGGGCCGGCGCCCACGCCAGAGAACCTGTTCCGCCAGTTCGATCTGCCCGTCACGTTCCAGGGCACCGACCGGATGCAGGTCGAGACGCCCGATGGCGTCCGCGTCTGGACCCGCCGCCGCTAGGCCGGCGTCCGCGTCCACGGGGACAAGACACCGCCCGCGACCGCCTCTAGACTGCGCGCCATCAAGGGATGAAACGCAGGACAGGAGGACAGGATGGGCGAGGCAACGGCAGTGCGGACCACGGGTGCGGCACCCCAGTTGCAGGACCTGCTCTATGAGCAGCAGGGCGGGGTCGCGATCCTGACCCTGAACCGGCCGGACCGGCTGAACGCCTGGACCGGCGCCATGGGGCAGAGCCTGAAGGCGGCGATGGCCCATGCGGTGGCCGACGACAGCGTGCGGGCGATCGTCCTGACCGGGGCCGGCCGCGGCTTCTGCGCCGGGGCCGACATGAACCTGCTTCAGGGCATCAAGCCGGACGGCCAGGGCGCCGGCTCGACCAAGGTTGCCGCGGCCGACTGGGCGACCGAGTTCGGGCCTGACGTGAAGGAGCACTTCCAGGGCGACTTCGGCTACTTCATGCGGACGCCAAAGCCGGTGATCGCGGCGATCAACGGGCCGTGTGCCGGCCTGGGCCTGGTCGTCTCGCTCTATGCCGACATGCGCTTTGCGGCGGCGTCGGCCGTGTTCACGACCGCCTTTTCGCGTCGTGGCCTGATCGCGGAACATGGCGTGGCCTGGCTGCTGCCGCGCCTGGTCGGCAATGCCAATGCCCTGGACCTGCTGCTGTCCGCGCGCAAGGTCGACGCGACCGAGGCGGAGCGCATCGGCCTGGTCAACCGCACGATCCCTGATGCCGAGTTCATGGCGACCGTGATGGCCTATGCCCAGATGCTGGCCAGCGAGGTGTCGCCGCGCTCCATGGCGGTCATGAAGGCCCAGGTCTTCGACGCCAATTTCTCCAGCTTCAACGAATCGCTGGCCAAGGCGGACGCCGAGATGAAGGGCAGCTTCGCCTCCGCCGACTTCAAGGAGGGTGTTGCCCACTTCGTGGAAAAGCGGAAGGCCAACTTCACCGGCCGCTAGACCCTTGGCCCACGCCAACCCCCTCTTCGGGCCCAACCGCCTGAAGCTGGGGGTGTTCGGCAGCAACGGCCCCGGGATCACCATGACCCGGGCGCCGCAGCTGTATCGCCCGACCTGGGCGAACACGGTGGCCGTGGCCCGCGCCGCCGATGAAGCCGGGCTGGAGGCACTGGTCCCCTATGCCCGCTGGCACCCGTTCGGGCCGCCCGAGCATCCGTCCGGCCACACGTTCGAGACGATGACCTGGGCCGCCGCCATGGCGGCGCTGACGCAGCGCATCTGCGTCATGGCGACCTGCCATGTGCCGATGTTCCACCCGATCGTGGCCGCCAAGCAGGGCATGACGATCGACCACGCCAGTGGCGGGCGCTTTGCCCTCAACATCGTATGCGGCTGGCTGAAGCCGGAACTGGACATGTTCGGCCTGGCCGTCCCCGAACCCGAAGCCCGCTATGCCCATGCCGAAACCTGGGTGGAGGCGGTCAGCCGCCTGTGGCAGCAGGAGGCGCCACTGGATCTGGCCGGCGCCGGCGGCATCGCTTTGGCCCAGGCGGTAGCCCAGCCCAAGCCGCTCCAGCGGCCGCGCCCACCCTTGATGAATGCCGGCAACTCGCCCCAGGGCATGCGCTTCGCCGCCCGGCACTGCGACATCGCCTTCGTCATGGTGCGGGAGATGGAGGCCGGCGCGATCCGGGCGCAGGTCGAGGACTACCGCGCCCTGGCCCGGTCCTTCGGCCGCACGCTTCAGGTCTGGGTCCACGCCATCGTGGTGCAGGACGACAGCCGCGCCCGGGCCCTGGCCGTCCTTGAGGACTGCGTCGGCGCGCAGGGGGACGAGGCGATGGCCCAGTCCTTCATCCGCTGGTTCGTGCCGGGCTTCGCGGCCCTGCCGGCCGAGGTGCAGGCGCAGGTCCGCTTCGGCATCATGGCGGGCGCCGGGGGCGCGCCCCTGCTGGGCACGGCGCACGATATCGCGAGCGACCTCGCCATGCTGTCGGACGCGGGCGTCGACGGCGTGCTGCTCGGTTGGGTCGACTACCTGGACGGCATTGCTCGCTTCAACCGGGACGTGCTGCCGCTGCTTGAACACGCTGGCTTGCGCGCGCCGGCGGCATGGCCATGATGCGGAGCGACAAGCCGCACTCGGCACCCAAGAACCAACAGGGAGGAAGAACCCATGGCAGTACGTCACCTGGCGAGCGGGCTGAAGTTTCCAGAAGGCCCGATCGCGATGCCCGATGGCAGCGTGATCCTGGTCGAGATCCAGAGCGGCAACCTGACCCGCGTCACGGCACAGGGCAAGGTCGAGGTCGTGGCCCATGTCGGCGGCGGCCCCAACGGCGCGGCGCTGGGGCCCGACAACCACGTCTACATCACCAATAATGGCGGCTTCGAGTGGGTCGAGCACAATGGCGAGGTGTTCACGACCGGCCAACCCTCCGCCGGCTACAAGGGCGGCTCGATCCAGCGGGTGAACCTCGCCAATGGCAAGGTCGAGACGCTCTATACCGAGTGTGACGGCGTCGGCCTGGTCGGGCCGAACGACCTGGTGTTCGACGCCCATGGCGGCTTCTACTTCACCGACCTGGGCAAGGTGTTCGGCCGGCAGCTGGCGCTGGGCACGCTCTACTATGCCAAGGCGGACGGCTCCGCGATCACGCCGCTGGCCTTCCCGCTGCTGACGCCGAACGGCACCGGCCTGTCGCCGGACGGCAAGACGGTCTATGTCGCCCATACGTTCAGCGGCTTCCTGCTGAAGTGGGACATCACGGCACCGGGCGTCGTCACCAGCGCATCGGGCGGCGGCGATATCGTCGGCAAGTCGGCGGGCGCGCACCGCTTCGACAGCCTGGCAGTCGAGGCGGACGGCCGGATCAGCGTCGCCACCCTGGGCAATCCCAAGGGCGGCATCAGCACCTTCACGCCGGACGGCGCGCTCGACTTCATCGAGTATGACGATTCGCACGTGACCAACATCTGCTTTGGCGGCAAGGACATGAAGACCGCCTTCATCACCCTGTCCGGCCACGGCAACCTGATCGCCGTCGACTGGCCCCGCCCCGGCCTGAAGCTGGCATACCAGGAGGTTTGAGCACCTGTTTAACCCTCCCCCGTCGCTTGCGATGGGGGAGGGCAGGGTGGGGGCGGGACGCAACGCTGAAGTCGCTGCCCAGGCCGCAGCGTCAGGATACCGCCCCCATCCCCCCCCATTGCTGCGGCACGGGGGAGGGGCCTGTTGCGCGGGCGGGACCCAAATCCCTATGACATTCCTATAGGGGGTGGGGCGGGGCGGCATCGCTTTCCTACGGGGGGCGGGGCCACGTTCCGGGGGCGGCGCGTATCGCCGTCCCGGTACACGAGGTTCCAATGCCTGCCCCGATCGGCGACCTGGCCATGGTCGCCCTGTTCCTGGCGTCCTTCGCCCTGTGCGCGGCCTATGTCGCCGCCTGTGCCCGGGCCTGAGGCCGCCCATGCTGTTCGATTATCTGTTGGGCGGCGGGGCGGCGCTGTTTGCCTTCGCCTACCTGATCGTGGCCCTGATCCGGCCCGAGCGGTTCTGAGGCCGGCCATGACCGTCAATGGCTGGATGCAGATCCTGCTCTTTGCCGCCCTGGTGGCCGCCTGCGTGCGGCCGCTGGGCGGCTTCATGACCCGCGTCTTCGCAGGCGAACGGACCTTCCTGTCCCCCGTCGTGGGCCCGGTGGAACGCCTGGCATTCCGGGCCGCCGGCGTCGATCCGGCGCGCGGCCAGCACTGGACCGGCTATGCGCTGGCCATGCTGGCGTTCAACCTTTTGGGCGCGCTGGTCCTCTATGCCCTGCTGCGGCTGCAGGCGGCGCTGCCCCTGAACCCGCAGGCACTGCCCGGCATGGCGCCGGAACTTGCCTTCAACACGGCGGTCAGCTTCACCACCAACACCAACTGGCAGTCCTATGCCGGCGAAAGCGCGCTGGGCAACCTGGCCCAGATGGCGGGCCTGACGGTGCAGAACTTCCTGTCGGCCGCGACCGGCATCGCCCTGTCGCTGACCCTGGTGCGCGGGTTTGCCAGGCGGGGCGGGGGCGACGGCACAATCGGCAATTTCTGGGCCGACGTGGTGCGGGCCACACTCTATGTCCTGCTGCCGCTGTGCCTGGTCTATGCCGTGTTCCTGGTGGCGCAGGGCGTGCCGCAGAGCTTCTCCGCCGCCATGTCGGCTACGACGCTTGAAGGAGCCAGCCAGACCATCCCCCTGGGCCCCGTCGCCAGCCAGGAGGCGATCAAGATGCTGGGCACCAATGGTGGCGGCTTCTTCAACGCCAATTCCGCGCACCCGTTCGAGAACCCGACGGCGCTGACCAACCTGGTCCAGATGGTGTCGATCTTCGCGATTGGCGCCGCCCTGACCAACGTGTTCGGCCGCATGGTGGGCGACGAGCGGCAAGGCTGGGCGATCCTGGCCGCGATGGCGGTGCTGTTCTTTACAGGTGTCGCGGTCGTCTATTGGGCCGAGGCATCGGGGACGCCGCTGCTCGCCTCCCTCGGCCTCGACCCCGCATCCGGCAACATGGAGGGGAAGGAGGTCCGCTTCGGCATCGCCAATTCGGCGCTGTTCGCCGTGATCACCACGGCGGCGTCGTGCGGCGCGGTCAATGCCATGCACGCCAGCTTCACGGCGCTGGGCGGCCTGGTGCCGATGCTGAACATGCACCTGGGCGAGCTGATCGTGGGCGGCGTCGGCGCCGGCCTGTACGGCATGCTGCTGTTCGTCATCATCGCGATGTTCGTGGCCGGCCTGATGGTCGGGCGCACGCCGGACTATGTCGGCAAGAAGCTGGAGGGGCGGGAGGTCAAGCTGACCATGCTGGCCATCCTGGTCCTGCCGCTGTCCTACCTGGGCTTCACCGCCCTGGCCGTGGTCCTGCCGCAAGGCCTGGCCGGCATCCTGAACCCCGGCCCGCATGGCTTCAGCGAGGTGCTCTACGCCTACAGCTCGGCCACGGCCAACAACGGCTCGGCCTTTGCCGGGCTGACGGCGACCTCGCCCTTCTACGCGGTCACTCTGGGGCTCGCGATGCTGATCGGGCGCTTCCTGATGATCGTGCCGATGCTGGCGGTCGCAGGCGCCCTGGCGGCCAAGCCCTGGGCCCCGCCATCGGCCGGTTCCTTCCCCACCCATGGCGGGCTTTTCGTGGGCCTGCTGGTGGCCGTGATCCTGATCGTGGGCGGCCTGACCGTCTTCCCGGCGCTGGCCTTGGGCCCCGTCGTCGAGCACCTGGCGCAGAGCGCCGGCACCCTGTTCTGAGGACCATTCGACATGAATGAGAGAGCACGGCGGGCGTCCATCGCGGACCCCGCCATCCTGAAGGCCGCCGTGACCGGTGCCTTCGTCAAGCTGGACCCGCGCGCCCTGGCGCGGAACCCGGTGATGTTCGTGGTCGGCATCGTGACCGTGCTGACCACGATCCTGCTGCTGCGCGACGTGGCGACGGGGGCGGCCGATATCGGCTTCTCCCTCCAGATCGTGCTGTGGCTGTGGTTCACCCTGCTGTTCGCCAACTTCGCCGAGGCCGTGGCCGAAGGGCGGGGCAAGGCGCAGGCCGCCTCCCTGCGCAAGACGCGGGTCGAGACGCAGGCCAACGTCCTGCTGGACCGCAAGACCGGCCAGACGACCCAGGTGCCGGCCGACCGGCTGAAGCCGGGCGACCTGGTCGTGGTCGCGGCGGGCGAGGTGATCCCCTCGGACGGCGAGGTGGTCGAGGGCATCGCCTCGGTCAACGAATCGGCAATAACGGGTGAAAGCGCCCCCGTGATCCGGGAATCGGGCGGTGACCGTTCGGCCGTGACCGGCGGCACGATGGTCCTGTCCGACCGCATCGTTGTACGCATCACGGCGGCGGCCGGCGACACCTTCATGGACCGCATGATCGCGCTGGTCGAGGGTGCGGAACGGCAGAAGACGCCGAACGAGATCGCACTGAACATCCTGCTGGCCGGCATGACGCTGATCTTCGTCATGGCGACGGTCACCATCCCGGCCTTTGCCGATTATGCCGGCGGCGTGGTGCCGGTGGTCGTGCTGGCGGCGCTGTTCGTGACCCTGATCCCGACCACGATCGGGGCGCTGCTGTCGGCGATCGGCATTGCCGGCATGGACCGCCTGGTCCGCTTCAACGTGTTGGCCATGTCGGGCCGCGCGGTGGAGGCGGCGGGCGATGTCGACGTCCTGCTGCTGGACAAGACGGGGACGATCACGCTGGGCAACCGCGTCGCCTCCGCCTTCGTTCCCGTGCCGGGGGTGGACGAGGCCGACCTGGCCGATGCCGCCCAACTGGCCTCCCTGGCGGACGAGACGCCGGAGGGACGCTCGGTCGTCGTGCTGGCCAAGGACCGGCACAACCTGCGCGCCCGCGACATGGGCGAGCTGCAGGCGACCTTCGTGCCCTTCACCGCCCAGACCCGGATGAGCGGCATCGACACCGCGAAGGGCGAGGTGATCCGAAAGGGTGCGGCCGACGCCGTCCTGGCCCATGTCCGTACCCTTGGCGGCACTCCGAACCTGGCCATGCCGCCGGCGCTGGCTCAGGCGGTCGAACAGGTGGCCAAGTCGGGCGGCACGCCACTGGTCGTGTCCCGCGATACCCGCCTGCTGGGCGTGATCCACTTGAAGGACGTGGTCAAGGGCGGCATCCGCGAGCGCTTTGCCGAGTTGCGCCGCATGGGCATCCGCACCGTGATGATCACGGGCGACAACCCCCTGACCGCCGCCGCCATCGCGGCGGAGGCCGGGGTCGACGACTTCCTGGCCCAGGCAACGCCGGAGGCGAAGCTGGCCCTGATCCGGGAGGAGCAGGCCGGCGGCCGTCTGGTCGCCATGTGCGGCGATGGCACCAACGACGCGCCCGCCTTGGCCCAGGCCGATGTCGGCGTCGCCATGAACACCGGAACCGTCGCAGCACGGGAAGCCGGCAACATGGTCGACCTGGACAGCGATCCGACCAAGCTGATCGAGATCGTGGGCATCGGCAAGCAGCTGCTGATGACGCGCGGTGCCCTGACCACCTTCTCGATCGCCAACGATGTCGCCAAGTACTTCGCGATCATCCCGGCCATGTTCGTGGCGTTCTATCCGCAGCTGGGCGCGCTCAACATCATGGGCCTGGTCAGCCCGCAAAGCGCAATCCTGTCGGCCATCATTTTCAATGCGCTGATCATCATCGGCCTGATCCCGCTGGCCCTGCGCGGCGTGCGCTACCGGCCCGTGGGGGCGGCCGCCCTGCTGCGCCGCAATGCGCTGGTCTACGGCCTGGGCGGCATCGCCGTGCCCTTTGTCGGCATCAAGCTGATCGACATGGCGGTCACCGCCATCGGCCTGGTCTGAGGAGACCCATCATGCTGAAGCTCATTCGCCCGGCCCTGGTCGTGTTCGGGGTCCTGTTCGTGATCACGGGCCTGGCCTATCCCGCCGTCGTGACCGGACTTGGCCAGGCGCTGTTCCCGGACCAGGCCGGCGGCAGCCTGGTCCGCCGCGACGACGGGACCGTGCTCGGCTCCCGCCTGATCGGCCAGGCCTTTGCCGACCCGCGCTACTTCCATGGCCGGCCATCGGCGGCGGGGGCTGGCTATGACGCCATGGCCTCCAGCGGCTCCAACCTGGGCCCCACGAGCAGGGTCCTGGCCGAGCGCACGGCCGCAGCGGTGGAGGCCGTGCGCGCGCAAGGGGTGGCGACCCCCGTGCCCGCCGACCTGGTCACGGCCTCTGCCTCCGGCCTCGACCCCCATCTCAGCCCGGAAGCGGCCCTGGTCCAGGTGCCGCGTGTGGCGGCCGCCCGGGGATTGGGCCAGGATCAGGTCCGCGCCCTGGTCACCGCCCACGTCCAGGGCCGCCTCCTGGGCCTGATCGGGGAACCCGTGGTCAACGTGCTCGACCTCAACCTCGCCCTCGACGCCGCCCAGCCGGCCGGCTGACGCGATGTCGTTCCATATGCGTGTGCTCTGCCCCTTCCCCCCTCGCGGGGGAAGGCTGGGATGGGGGGGCGGTGACGCCAACGCCGGCCTGGCAGAAGTCTGTACTGGCGTCGGCGCCCCCCCGCCCAACCCTCCCCCGCGAGGGGGGAGGGCTTTTGAGGCGGCTCAGTCATGAGCACTGCCGACGCCACGCGCCCGTCGCCGGAGGCATTGCTGCGGCGGGTGGCGCGGGAGGGGCGGGGGCGGCTCAAGATCTTCCTGGGGGCGGCGCCGGGCGTCGGCAAGACGTACGAGATGTTGACCTCCGCCCGCGCGCGCCAGCGCGACGGCACGGACGTCGTGATCGCCGTCGTCGAGACCCATGGCCGGGCCGAGACGCAAGCC
Organism: Zavarzinia sp. CC-PAN008; assembly: GCF_051903925.1. Taxonomy (GTDB): domain Bacteria; phylum Pseudomonadota; class Alphaproteobacteria; order Zavarziniales; family Zavarziniaceae. Next base: position 4,769,733 of record NZ_CP173678.1, on the reverse strand, counting down.
CTGGTCGAGGGGCTGGAGGTCGTGCCCCGCCGCATCGTCTCCTATCGCGGGCAGATCCTGGAGGAGATGGACCTGGACGCCGTGCTGGCCCGCCGCCCGGCCCTGGCGCTGGTCGACGAACTGGCCCACACCAACGCACCCGGCAGCCGCCACCCCAAGCGTTACATGGACGTTGCCGAGCTGCTGGAAGCCGGCATCGACGTCTTTACCACCCTCAACATCCAGCACGTGGAATCACTGAACGACGTCGTGGCCCAGATCACCCGGATCCGCGTGCGCGAGACGGTCCCCGACAGCGTGCTGGACCAGGCCGACGATATCGAGGTGATCGACCTGTCCCCCGCCGACCTGATCCAGCGGCTGGCCGACGGCAAGGTCTACATGCCCCGGCAGGCGGAGCGGGCGCTGCGCCACTATTTCAAGCCGGGCAACCTGACGGCGCTGCGCGAGCTCGCCTTGCGCCGCACCGCCCAGCGGGTCGATGCGCAGCTGCTGGACCACATGCAGGAGAATGCGATCCCCGGCCCCTGGCCGGCGGGCGAGCGCGTGCTGGTCTGCCTCAGCGAAAGTCCCACGGGCGATACCCTGGTGCGGGCGGCCAAGCGCCTGGCGGATCGCCTGCACGCGCCCTGGATCGCGCTCTATGTCGAGACCAGGCGCTCGGCCAGCCTGTCGCTGGAGGAGCGCGACCGCATCACCGAGCTGCTGCGCCTGGCCGAGCGGCTGGGCGCGCAGACGATGAGCGTGCCGGGCCTGCGCGTCGCGGACGAGGTGCTGCGCATCGCGCGCGGCAACAACGTGACCCAGATCGTGATCGGCAAGTCCGCCCGGACGCGCCTGTTCGAGCTGCTGCACGGCTCGGTCGTGCGCGACCTGCTGCGGGAGGCAGGGCCGATCAGCATCCATGTCATGGCGACCGACGAGGCCCGGCCAAGCCCCAGCACGGCGGAGGCGCCGACCAGCGTGCGGCCGTGGGGCCTGGGGGCGCGGCCCCTGCTGGCCGCGTTGGGACTGGTCGCCGGCGCGCTGGGCGTCGCCCTGCTGGTCGAGCCGGCGCTGGGGGTCGAGAACGTCGACCTGGTGTTCCTGAGTGCCGTGATCGCGACCGGCATGCTGTTCGGCCTGCCGGCATCGATCCTGGCCAGTTTCGGGGCGACGCTGGCCTATAACTTCTTCTTCCTGCCGCCGTTCTACACGCTGACGGTCGCTGACCCGGCCAATGTCGCGGCCCTGTTCTTCTTCCTAGCGGTCGCGGCCCTGGTCAGCAACCTGGCGGCGCGCGTGCGCTGGCAGGCGCTCGCCGCCCAGCGTCGCGCCCGCACGACGGAGGCGCTCTACGCCTTCAGCCGCAAGATCGCGGGCGTGCTGACGCTGGACGACCTGCTCTGGGCATCGGCTCACCAGGTGGCGTCGATGCTGGGCGTGCGCGTCGTCATCCTGCTGCCCGATGCCGCCAACACCCTGTCGGTCGCGGTCGGCTATCCGCCAGAGGACCGGATCGAGGAGGCCGACATCGCCGCCGCCCGCTGGACGTTCGAGAACGATCGCGCCGCGGGGCGCGGCTCGGACACATTGCCGGGCGCGCGCTGCCTGTTCCTGCCGCTGAAGACCGCGCGCGGCGTCGTCGGCGTGCTGGGCGTCGACCGGGCGGGCGACGGGCCCCTGCTGGACCCCGACCAAAGCCGGCTGCTGGATGCCCTGGCCGACCAGACGGCAGTCGGGATCGAGCGCATCCACCTGGCCGAGGCGATCGACGCCGCCCGCGTCGCGGCCGAGGGGGAGCGCCTGCGCAGCGCGCTGCTCACCTCCCTCTCGCACGACCTGAAGACGCCGCTGGCCGGCATCCTGGGTGCGGCTACCGCCCTGACGGATTATGGCGACCTCTACGATGCGCCGGCGCGGCGCGACCTGGCCCAGACCATCCACGAGGAGGCGGAGCGGATGAGCCGCTTCGTCGCCAACCTGTTGGACATGACACGCATCGAATCGGGCGCCACCCGGCCCGACGTCCAGCTGGTCGACCTGGGGGAGGTGCTGGGCAGCACCCTGGCCCGGACGCAGCGCCTGCTGGCCGGCCGGCCCGTCGAGCTGGATGTGGCCGAGGGGTTGCCCCTGCTGCCGCTTGACCCCGTGCTGCTGGAGCAGGTCCTGTTCAACCTGCTGGACAATGCGGCACGCTATACGCCCCAGGGTGCCGCCGTGCGCATCCTGGCGCGGGTCGAGGGGCCGGCGGTCGTCCTGCAGGTCCTGGACGAAGGGCCCGGCATTCCGGAGGCGGACCTGGGACGGATCTTCGACAAGTTCACGCGCGGGGAGCAGGGCGACCGCAAGACGGGCGGCACCGGCCTGGGCCTGGCGATCGCCCGCGGCTTCGTGGAGGCGATGGGCGGCACGATCGCGGCCGGCAACCGTGCCGACCGGACCGGGGCGGCCTTCACGATCCGCCTGCCTTTGCCGCCGGCGCCATGAGCAGCGGCACGCGCCTTCTGGTGGTCGATGACGAGGCGCCCATCCGCCGCCTGCTGCGCACCAGCCTGGGTCCGCAGGGCTATGCCGTGGCGGAGGCGGCGGACGCTACCGCAGCCCTGGCGGCCATCGCGGGCGAGGCCCCCGACATCATCCTGCTGGACCTGGGCCTGCCCGACATGGACGGCCTGGACCTGCTGCGCCGGATCCGGGCGGGCAGCCGCGTGCCTGTGGTCGTCCTGTCCGCCCGGGGCGAGGAAAAGGCCAAGGTCGCCGCCCTGGACCTGGGCGCCGATGACTATGTGACCAAACCATTTGGCATGGCCGAACTGGTCGCGCGCCTGCGCACCGCCCTGCGCCACCGCTACCAGGCCGCCGGTGCTGCGCCCGTGTTCGAGGATGGCGACCTGAAGGTCGACCTGGTGCACCGGCGGGTGACGGTCGCGGGGGCCGAGGTCCACCTGTCGCCCAAGGAATACGCCATCCTGCGCCTGCTGGTGATGCACGCGGGCAAGGTCCTGACCCACCGCATGCTGATGGAGGAGGCGTGGGGGCCGCGGGGCGACGTGCAGTACCTGCGGATCTATGTCCGGCAGCTGCGCCAGAAGATCGAGCAGGATGCCGAGCGCCCCGTCCACATCCTGACCGAAACCGGCGTCGGCTACCGCCTCCACGTCCCGGATTAGGGGCGGTTCAGCCCTTGGGATAATCCAGGCTGGGGTACCAGTCGGGGGCGCGGCCGTGGGGGGTCATGTCCAGGATGGTCCACAGGGGCATGATCTCGGGCGCACCGCGGGGGTCCTGGCCGGGGTCCTGGGTGCCGTCGCCCATCTCGTCCGCCCAGAACAGGCGGATGGTGCCGTCCGCGCCCTTGCGGAAGACGTTGAATGCGGCCCAGTCCTCCCCATCCGGCCCTTCGCCGTGATAGTCGCGGGCAAAACGGCTGCCAGCACTGGAAAAGAGCCGGAGGTGGCGCCAGCCGCGCTCCTGCTTGAACGCGACCTGCCGCTCGATGGGTGAGCTGCCGATGATCGCCAGCGGTACCTGCCGCGCGATGTCCCGCGCCTCGCCGTCCAGGGCCGTCAGCATGCTGGTGCACATGGGGCAGGGCCGTTGCCGCTTGGGCCCGTACATCCAGAAATAGGTGACGAGGGTGTCGCTGTCCCCGAACATCTGCGACAGGCGGATCGGCTGGCCGTCCTCGCCGGTCAGGACGTAGTCCTCCGGCACCACGCCGCCGGGCGGCAGCGCGCGGCGCATGCGGGCCACCGCCTCGATCTGCCGGCGGAGCGCAATCTCGGCCGCCAGCAGGTCGATCCGGGCCTTGCGATAGTCCGGGCTGTCATTGGGATTGGGCCGGTTGAAGCGCGCCGCAAGCTCGGCCGCAGGCACCAGGTCATCGTGGCTGGTCGTGCCGTCCATGGCGGGTCCTCCCTTGACTGATTGTCTTTGGCAACCAGTCTGCGCCGGCGCGCGCGGGAAGGAAACCCCGGAGCTGATCCGGTGTCATCTGCTCCGACAAGGACAACCTCATCCCGAGGTGCGGAGCGAAGCGCAGCCTCGAAGGATGGGCAGCCTCGCGCTGGCGGCCCATCCTTCGAGGCCCTTCGGGCGCCTCAGGATGAGGTGGAATAGTGCCTCAAGTGGCCTACAGGTCGCGGAAGGACTTGCCCTCGGCGACCAGCTTCTCCAGCAGGGCGGACGGCTTGAAGTCGTCGCCATGCTTGGCCTGCAGCTGCTTCAGCACGTCCAGCACCTTGGGCAGGCCGATGGTATCAGCATAGAACATCGGCCCGCCGCGATAGACCGGCCAGCCATAGCCGTTGATCCAGATCACGTCGATGTCGGAGGCGCGGATCGCCTTGCCTTCCTCCAGGATCTTCGCACCCTCGTTGATCATCGGATAGATCGTGCGCTCGATGATTTCCTCGTCCGAGATCGCGCGGGTGTTGATGCCCTGCTTCGAGGCGAAGTCGGCGATCACCTTCTCCACGACCGGCGACGGCTTGGCATTGCGCTGCGCGTCATAGTCGTAGTAGCCGGCCCCCGTCTTCTGGCCCCGGCGATCCATCTCGCACAGGATCTCGCGCAAGGTGGACGACTTCGACGTCGCCTTGTTCCAGCCCACGTCCAGGCCCGCCAGGTCCGACATGGCGAACGGCCCCATCGGCATGCCGAAGTCGTAGAGCACGCGGTCGATGTCCCAGGGCAGGGCACCTTCCAGGACCAGCTTCTGCGCCTCGCGCTGGCGCTGGGCCAGCATGCGGTTGCCGACGAAGCCGAAGCAGACGCCGACCAGCACCGCCACCTTGCCGATCTTCTTCGACAGGGCCATGACGGTGGCGATGACCTCCTTCGAGGTCTTGTCCCCGCGCACCACCTCGACCAGCTTCATGACATTGGCGGGCGAGAAGAAGTGGGTGCCGATCACCGATTCCGGGCGCTTGGTGGCTGCCGCAATCTCGTTCACGTCGAGATAGGAGGTGTTGGAGGCCAGGATCGCGCCCGGCTTGGCCGTGGCGTCCAGCTTCGCGAAGATCTCCTTCTTCAGGTCCATGTTCTCGAACACGGCCTCGATCACCATGTCGACATTGGCCAGCGCGCCGAAGTCCAGCGTGCCGGTCAGCTTGCCCATGCGCTCGTCGACCTGGGCCTGGGTCAGCTTGCCCTTCTTGGCCGTGTTGTCGTAGTTGCGCTTGATGGTGGCCAGGCCGCGGTCCAGCGCCTCCTGGCTGGTCTCGACGATGGTGACGGGAATGCCGATGTTCGCGAAGTTCATCGCGATGCCGCCACCCATCGTGCCGGCGCCGATCACGCCCAGCGTCTTGACCGGCAGGGTCGGCGTATCGGCCGGCACGTCGGGGATCTTGGCGGCCGTACGCTCGGCAAAGAACGAATACTGCTGGGCCTTGGCCTGGATGCCGGTGACCAGTTCCTGGAACAGCGCGCGCTCGGCCTTCATGCCCTCGTCGAACGGCAGGTTCACCGCCGCCTCGATGCAGCGGATATTGTGATCCGGCGCCATGAAGCCACGGAAGCGCTTGGCGTTCGCCTTGCGGAAATCGGCAAAGATCTCAGGCTTTCCGCGTGCCGACTCGACCTTCTCGTTCAGGTCGCGGACCTTCTTCAGTGGCCGCTTCTCGGCCACGATCTTCTTGGCAAAGGCGATGGCGCCCTCGCGCAGCTTGCCTTCCTCGGTCAGTTCGTCGACCAGGCCCGCGGCCAGGCACTGCTTGGCGGGCACATGCTCGCCCGAGGTCACCATCTCCAGCGCGCGTTCCGGCCCCACGATGCGGGGCAGGCGCTGCGTGCCGCCGGCGCCGGGCAGCAGGCCGATGTTCACTTCCGGCAGGCCGCACTTGGCCGACGGCACGGCCACGCGGTAATGGCAGGTCAGCGCCACTTCCAGGCCGCCGCCCAGGGCCGTGCCGTGGATCGCGGCCACGACCGGCTTGGGCGCGTTCTCGATCATCTGCTGCACGTCGAACAGGCTGGCGCCGCGCGGGGCCTTGCCGAACTCCGTGATGTCGGCGCCGGCGATGAAGGTGCGGCCGGCGCAGATGATGACGACCGCCTGCACGCTCGCATCCTCGATCGCGCGGCTCATGCCGTGGAACAGGCCGTCGCGCACGGGGAACGAGAGCGCGTTCACCGGCGGCGAGTTGATGGTCAGGACGGCGATGCCGTCCTCCGTCACCAGGTCCGTCACCTCGTTGATCGCCGCCATGTCGTCGTCCTCCGCTGGCCCCGGTCTGCTGGCCGGTCCGCCCGTTGTCTCAAGGGCGCGGAGCATAGACCGCACGGGCGGTAGAAAGCGACCCCCTCGCGCGCGCACGCACGGGCGGCGGGTGCGGTGTGCGCCACGGTTGATGTTCGGCCGCCGACAGGCCACCCTGGAACAGCGTGGGTTCCGGGCAAGGGGGTGCGGATGGCGTCAATCATGGGCAGCCGATGAAGTCGCAGGGCCTGAACGGCCTGGCGGTGGCGGACATCCGCTCCTATCCCTTCACCATCGATTGCGACGGGGTCGAGGTCGAGCTCCGCCTGATGCGCGCGGACGATGCCGCAGCCGTGCTGCACTTCGCCAAGGATCTGCCGGCACACGACCTGCTGTTCCTGCGCCGCGACATCTCCCACCCCAAGGTGGTCAGCGCCTGGCTGGAGGAGATCGAGCAGGGCCATATCGTCAGCGTCCTGGCGCTGACCGAGGATGGGGTGGTGCGCGGCTGCGGCACCCTGGTACGGGACGAGCTGTCCTGGTCGCCCCATGTGGCCGAGTTGCGGGTCGTCGTCTCGTCCACCATGCGGGGCAAGGGGCTGGGCCGCATCCTGACTCAGGAATGCTTTGCGCTCGCCTTGGGCCTGGGGCTGGAGAAGCTGGTGGCCCAGATGACGATCGACCAGAAGGGGGCGATCGCCGTGTTCGAGGCCCTGGGCTTCCGGGGGGAGGCACTGCTGCGCGACCATGTCCGCGACCGCGCCGGCGTCAAGCACGACCTGGTCATCCTCAGCTACGACGTCGCCAAGCACCGCGCCCAGCACAGCAGCTACACCCTCAGCGAAGCATTCTGAGCCCCCAGCCCTCCCCCACCCCTGCGGGACGGGGGAGGGAGAAGCGGCGCATGGAGAAGCGGCGGCATTTCTCCAGGTTCCCTATGCACAATCCCTCAGGCTAGGATGCGCCCAAACCGGGGGAGGACGGCGCAAACGCCATGATCGAGCTGTACCATTGCACCGACGCGCGCTCGTTCCGCCCGCTCTGGGCGCTCGAGGAACTGGGCCTGCCCTACCAGTTGCACATGCTGCCGTTCCCGCCGCGGGTCCTGGCCAAGCCGTACCTCGGCATCAACCCGCTGGGCACCATCCCCTTCCTGATCGACGGCGATGCGCGGATGACCGAATCCTCGGCGATCTGCCATTACCTCGCCATGAAGTACGGCCCGACGCCGCTCGCCGTGGCGCCAGAGGAGCCGGGGTTCGGCAACTACCTCAACTACCTGGTCATGGGGGAGGCGACGCTGACCTTCCCGCAGACGATCGTGCTGCGCTACACGCGGCTGGAGCCCAGCGAGCGGCGCATCCCCCAGGCGGCCGAGGACTATGCCAAGTGGTTCCTGGGCCGCCTGCGCGGGATCGAGGCGCGCACGGGCGAGGCCGAATACCTGGTCGCCGACCGCTTCACCATGGCCGACATCTCGGTCGCCTATGCCATCCTGCTGGCCAAGAACCTGAAGCTGGATGGCGAGTTCGGGCCCAACGTCCGGGCCTATTGGGACCGCGTCACGGCGCGGGAGGGCTTTGCCCGGGCCAAGGCGGCGCAGGCCAAGGCATCGGAAGAACAGGGGCTTGAGGTCAAGTTCGGCTGAAACCCGATCAACAAGAATACCAGGGGGAGAGAGACATGCGCTTCAAGGACAAGGTCGCCGTCATCACGGGCGGCGCATCGGGCATCGGCAAGCGGACGGTCGAGCGCTGGGTGGCCGAAGGCGGCCGCGCCGTCATCGCCGACATCCAGGACGACCGCGGCGCCCGCCTGGTCGAGGACCTGGGCACCGCCGTGCGCTACATCCGCTGCGACGTGACGGTCGAGGCGGACATCGCGGCCGCCGTGGCGCTGGCCAAGGACACCTGGGGCCGGCTGGACCTGATGTTCAACAATGCCGGCATCGGCGGCGACCCGGCCCCCGTGCTCGACATCTCGGTCGAGGGCTGGGACTTCGCCCAGGCGGTGCTGGTGCGCTCGGTCGTCCTGGGCATCAAGCATGCCGGCGCCGTGATGAAGGAGCAGGGCGGCGGCGTCATCGTCAACACCGCCAGCGTCGCCGGCCTGATCGCCAATGCCACGCCCATCGCCTATGGCGTCGCCAAGAATGCGGTCACCTTCATCACAAAGGCGGCCGCCCTGGAACTGGCGGAATACAACATCCGCGTCAACTGCATCTGCCCCGGCCTGATCGCGACCCCCATCATCGGCAAGGCCTCGGGCCTGGCCGGGCAGGTGGCCGACCGCGTGGCCGAGGACCTGCTGGACGCCGGCCGCGTCTTCCAGCCGATCCCCAAGCCCGGCATGCCCGACGACATCGCCAATGGCGTGCTGTTCTTCGCCGACGACAACGCCGCCTTTGTCTCGGGCGTGGTCATGCCGATCGACGGCGCCATCGCCGCCGGCATGCGCCCCCGCGACACCCAGGCTCTGTGGTCCGGCGTCCGCCAGGTCATCGAAGCCGCCGCGACCTGAGGCCTTGTGCCGGATGCTTCGCGGGGCCCACCCGCACGAAGCATCCAGCGCTAGGGCGACGTGGGCTCTCCCTCCGATGAGGCCGTATCCGCGGGCGGCTCGTCGGGGGTGAGGAGGTCGCGCAGGGTGCGGGCGACGACGAGGGTGGCGCCCTTCAGGTCGGACAGGGCCAGGTTCTCGTCCGCGCGGTGGGCATTGGCGCTGGCCATGTCGAGGGGGCCTGCGCCATAGAGCACGGTCGCCACCCCTGCCGCCGCATAGTGGCGGGCATCCGTATAGAGCGGCACCCCCACCTGGTGCACCGCATGGTCCATCACGTCCGCCGCATGCTGGGCCAGCAACGCGGCGAGTGTGGCGGAATCACCCACGGGCTCCAGCGGCTGGGCCAGCAGGATGTGCTTCACGCGGACGCTGATGCCGGGCAGGTCGGCCACCGCCGCCAGGATCAGCTGGACCAGTTCCGCCTCCACCGCACCTGCCGACTCCTCGGGCACGATGCGGCGGTCCAGGCGCAGGGCAACGCGGTCGGGCACGACATTGGTGTTGATGCCGCCTTCGATCCGGCCGACCACGAGCGTGGGCGCCGTGATCCCCGGTGTTGCGGACATCCGCTGCGCCAGGGTCAGCCGATGGGCATAGAGCGCGTTGAGGACGGCGGTCGCCCCTTCCAGCGCGTCGTGCCCCGTCTCTGGCAAGGCGGCATGGGCCGAGCGGCCCTCCACGATCACCTCAAGGTGCAGGCAGCCATTGTGCGCGGTCACCACGCTGTGGCCGAAGCCCGCGCAGATGGCGTAGTCGGGCCGCGACAGGCCGCGCTCCAGCAGCCAGGCGGGACCGGCGCTGCCGCCCGTCTCTTCGTCATAGGTGACGTGCAGCTCGATCGTCCCGGCCATCGCCGGGGCGACATCGCGCAGCGCCAGCAGGGCAAAGGCATAGGTTGCGATGTCGGACTTGGAGACGGCGACCCCGCGGCCAAACATGCGGCCGTCGCGGATCTCTGCCCCATAGGGATCGGTCGTCCAGTCGGCACCGGGCGGCACCACGTCGCCATGGGCGTTGAGGGCGACCACGGGGCCGGATCCACCAAAGACCTGGCGGACGATCAGGTTGGTGGCCGACTTCAGGCCCTGCGGCGCCAGCGCGTCCTCGGGCACCACGTGGCGCTCCGCCTCCAGCCCCCGCTCGGCCAGCAGGCGCGCGGTCAGGGCGGCGTGGCCGGCCGTGTCGCCGGGGGGATTGTCGGATGGGCTGCGCACCAGGGCAGCCAGGAAGGCGACCTGGTCCGCAAAGCGGCGCTCGACCGCTTGGGCCAGGGGGTCGTCAAGGGCAGGCTCGGTGATCTTCATGGGCCGTCCGCAGCAGGCGCTGTCAGTCAACCCTTATGACTGATTCCCAGGATCGTTCCGAACGGATGCCGTGCATCCTGGCCGCTGCCTCCCCCAACGGGCGGGCAGGCAACGGCCGGGATCGCATCACGGCACCAGCGGGAACTCCGGACCGCTCAGCGGCTCGCCATCCTTCAGCCGGTCCGCGACGCCGGGGAACGGGGGCGACACCTCGCCCGAGCGCAGGGCGAAGACGGCATCGTCGCCCACCCAGCGGGCGGCGAAGCCACGACGCCGGTTGCTGCCCAGGTTGCCCGGCGCGCCGTGCAGCGTCAGGAAATGGAAGGCGATGGCGTCGCCCGGCTCAAGGTCCCAGGACAGGATGTTGAGCTGGTCGCGCATCGCGTCCAGGTCGGGCATGGGCTCCAGCACCTCGCCCGGGCGGTCATAGTCGACGCCCGAGAACTTGCGCGGCAGGAAGCGCTTGCCCCAGGCATGGCTGCCGGCGACGTACTCGACGCAGACCGACTTGGGCACGGGGTCAAGGGCGACCCACATGCTGACCGACTGCTGGCCCTCGACGCAGTAATAGGGCAGGTCGTGGTGCCAGGGCGTCGGCTCGCGCGTGCCCGGCTCCTTCACGATCACATGCTCATGGAAGAAGCGCGCGGTCTTCGAGCCCATCAGGCTCCTGGCATAGGACGCCGCCGGGCTGTCGAAGACCCAGGAGCGGTATTCGGGGATGCGGTCCCAGTTGCAATAGTCGCCGAAGAAGCCACCGGGCGCGCCGTTGGTCGTGTAGACCTTGGCGAAGGGACCGGGCTCCGCCATGTTGCGGACGAGCCCTGCACGCAGCGTCTCGACCCAGTCGGTAAAGGCACCGCGCAGGGCGACCGCCCCGTCGGTGCGGAAGGCCTCGACCACCGCCGGGTCGAGCGCGGGGGGTGGGGCCGCCGCGCGGACCGCGCTCATGCCGCCACCTTGGCCTCGCCCACGGCGCCCTGGCCCTGGACGGAGAAGAAGCTGTCCTGCTCGTACGCCGGCGGCAGTTCGACATGGCCTTCGCGGAAGCGCGCCATGCGCGTGCCCTGGCCCCAGATCACGCGGCCCGTGTTCTCGGTCGGGACGGACAGGGGGGTCAGGGCAAAGGCGTCGGTCGCGACATAGTCGCAGATCAGCATGCGGCGCGGCCGGTCGGAGCGGTTGGCCTCTGACCCGTGCACCATCCAGGTGTCCATCAGGCAGACGTCACCGGCCTTGCCCCCCACGGGGACGGAGGTCGTGTCGAACGTCTGGCGCAGCTCGTCCGTGATGTGGCCGGTGAACTTGTCGCCCTGGTAATGGCTGTAGTGCGTGCGCTGCGAGCCGGGCACGACGCGGATGCAGCCGTTCACCTCGTCCATGTCGTCGAGCATGACGAGCGCCACCACGATCGAGTCGTTCGTGTGCGGGTCGAACGGATGATCCTGGTGCCAGCCGACATAGGTCGCCATTTCCGGCATCTTGATGTTCAGCTTGCAGTGGTGGAACTTCACGCCCGGTGCCGGACCTGTGACCAGGTCGGCCACCGCCTCGACCAGCGGGCTTTCCCACAGCGTGCGGCGATAGGCGGCCGAGATGTCGACCGGGTTGGCGACGCGGCGCAGGCGGGGCACCTCGGCCGTGTGGCCGGGCTCCAGGTCGAAGCGCTTCTTGCCGCGGGGCAGGTCGCCCCAATTGGCGCTGTGGCCCCGGGCTTCGTCGACCCAGGTGTCGAGGTCGCGGCGCATGGCGGCCAGCTGGTCGCCCGGAACGATCCCGGGAAGGTGAAGGTAGCCCTGGGACCGGAAGAACTGGATCTGCTGCGGCGTCAGCATGGCGCAAAGCCTCGCGGCAAGGGGTGTATGCACGCAGCATGCAGCGCAGCATGGCAGGGCGCTAGATCATCAGAATAGTGTTTTTGGACGATCGGCTTAGGGAAAGCCGAAGCTGTCCGCCAGACGGGGAGAGCGACGATGGATGCGGTCACGGGCGGATGCCAATGCGGGGCGGTGCGGCTGGTGGCGACAGGGCGGCCCTATCGCGTGGGCCTGTGCCACTGCCTGGATTGCCGGAAGCATCACGGCGCGCTGTTCCACGCCTCCGCCATCTATCCGGAGGCGGCGGTGACCGTCCAGGGCGTGCTGCACGACTACCGGGGACGCTGTTTCTGCCCGCGCTGCGGCTCGTCCGTCCTGGCGCGCACAGGCGACGAGGTCGAGGTGAACCTGGGCGCGCTCGACGAACCCGACCGGCTGCGCCCGACCTATGAAAGCTGGACCACGCGACGCGAAGCCTGGCTGCCGCCGTTTCCGCTGGCCCATCACTATGCCCGCGACCGCGAGGGGACGGGCCGCCGCGAGGACTAGCGACCCACCTGCGCGGCGCGTCCACCGGGCCTTGCATCCGAACGCCGTGCACCCGAAGCTGGCGCCACCAAAAAAGCACGGGAGGAACAATGGCGAAGCGCTGGGTCAGGCGGCCGGAAGGGTCGACCTGGGGGACTGGGGCGAGGACGACCAGTTGGGGCGCCTCAACCTGATCACGCCCGAGAAGGTGAAGCAGGGCATTGCCGAGGTGAAGGAAGGCCGCACCTTCTGCTGCAGCCTGCCGCTGGACTATCCGGGTGGGGAATTGCTGTCGCCGGGCCGGGGCCCGCCAAAGCTGCGCCCTGCCGGCAGCGCCGCACAGCCCATGGCCAACCTGCCGCTGAGCCGGCTGATGCCCGGCTGCTGCGACGTCATCAACGACGACGTGGTCGAGATGGTGCTGCAGTACTCCAGCCAGTGGGACACGTTCTGCCATGTCGGGCAGGAGTTCGACGCCAATGGCGACGGCGTGGCCGAGCCCGTCTTCTACAACGGCTTCCGCGCCGGCATCGACGTGCCGGGTGTCAAGGACTGGAACAACCCGGCCGATCCCGATGCCGACCTGTCCAAGCATATTGGTGCGCACAAGCTGGGGGTCGAGACCTTTGCGGAGAAGTGCATCCAGGGGCGCGCCGTCCTGATCGACCTGCACGCCCATTTCGGCAACGAGCGCAAATGGGTGGGCCGGGCCGAACTGGACCAGGTGATGAAGGCCGACAATGTGGTGGTGGAACCGGGCGACATCGTCCTGCTCCATACCGGCTTCGGCCAACTGCTGCTCGACATGAAGAAGCAGCCCGATCCCGACAAGCTGCACAATTCCTGCTCGGTCCTCGACGGGCGGGACGATGCGCTGCTCGACTGGATCACGCAGTCGGGCGTTGCCGCCATCTGCGCCGACAACTACGCGGTCGAGGGCTTTCCGGGCCGGCCGATGGCAACCGACGCGACCGACCGGCCGCTGGTCGGCCTGCCGCTGCATGGCCGTTGCCTGTTCGAGCTGGGCGTGCCGCTGGGCGAGCTCTGGTACTTCACCGAACTGGCGAAGTGGCTGCGCGGCGCCAAGCGGACACGCTGCCTGCTGACCGCCCCACCGCTCCGCCTGCCGGGTGCCGTCGGCTCCCCCGCCAACGCGATCGCGACCGTGTGACCGCGCGTCGCTGAGCGCGACCGGTCGAGCGCAAGACGGTCACGCAGATCGCGCTGGAACCCGTGCCGTGCCTGTGGCACCTCTCGCGCTTGAGAGGCGCTCGCAGGTGCGGCGTCGGTTCGGAGGACGGGGGCGTGTCGCGGTTCTTCGCCGATCGCCTGGAGCAGCATGGTGATCGCTGGGCGCTGGTCCCCCCGGACGGTCCGCCCCTGACCTATGCCGCCCTGGCGGCCCAGGCCGACGCCCTGGCTGCCGGCCTTGGCCCGGGACGGCGTCTGGTCCTGGTCCAGGCCGCCAATGCGGTGGAGCCCATTGCCGCCGTGCTGGGCGCCCTGCGCGCCGGTCATGCGGTGATCCTGGCGGCAGGCGGCGCGGCCGCCGACGAACTGGTGCAGCGGTTCCAGCCGGCCGCGATCTTTGCCGATGGCGCGTGGTCGCAGCGCCCCTTGGCGCCATGCCACGCCCTGCATCCGGAGCTTGCGGTGCTGCTGGCGACGTCGGGTTCGTCGGGCCTGCCCAAGCTGGTGCGGCTGTCGCGAGGCAACCTGCAGGCCAATGCGGAGTCGATCCGCAGTTTCCTGGGGATCGGGGCGGATGCGCGCGCCGTGACCACGCTGCCCGTCCACTATTCCTATGGGCTGTCGGTTCTCACCACGCACCTGGACGCCGGCGCCAGCGTGGTGCTGACCGATCGCTCCGTGGTCGATCCGGCCTTCCTGGACCTGGTCGCAGCGCAGGGCGTGACCAGCCTGGCGGGGGTGCCGCACACCTATGACCTGCTGGAGCGGTCGGGCGTGCTGGAGCGCCTGCCGCCCAGCGTGCAGACCCTGACGCAGGCGGGTGGTCGCCTGGCGCCGGACGCGGTCGCCCGCATCGCCGCGCTGTCGGCGGCACGCGGCATCCGCTTCCATGTCATGTACGGCCAGACCGAGGCGACGGCCCGCATGGCCCACCTGGCGCCGGACCTGGCGATGGCGCATCCCGACGCCATCGGGACTGCGATCCCCGGTGGCCGACTGGCCCTGGTCGACGCTGCGGGGGCGGAAATCGCGCGGGCGGGCGTCGAAGGCGAACTGGTCTATGCGGGGCCCAACGTGATGCTGGGCTATGCCGAGGGGGTGACGGACCTCGCCGCACCCGCGATGGCGCCCGTCCTCCACACCGGGGACCTGGCCACGCGCGATGCCGCGGGCCTGTACCGCATCACCGGCCGCCTGAGCCGCTTCGTGAAGCTGGCGGGCCTGCGCATCGGACTGGACGCGGTCGAGCAACTGCTGGCCAAGGCAGGCCACCCCGCGGCCGTCGCGGGCAATGACTGTCACCTGGTCGTGTGTCCTCGCGGAACGGCCTGTGCCGCGCCCGATATCGTCGCCCTGATTCGCCAGCACTATCGCCTGGGCCCCGAGCACGTCGTGATGCTGGAGGGGCAGGACTGCCCGCGCCTGCCCTCGGGCAAGGTCGACTACCCAACCATCCTGAAGCAGGGGGCGGCCGCGCGCGCGGCGCAGGACGACGCGGCACGGCCCGACGTCGCCGCGGCGTTCCGCTGGGCACTGGGGCGGCAGCATGTGGGCCCGCGCGACACGTTCGTCAGCCTGGGCGGCGACTCGCTCTCCTACATCCAGGTCGCGACCGCGCTGGAGGAGGTGCTGGGCCACCTGCCCGAGGGCTGGGAGAGCATGAGCGTCAAGCGCCTGGAGCGGATGGCGCTGCCCGCGCGCCGGCTGCCCCATATCGACACGGACGTGGTCCTGCGCGCCCTGGCCATCATCGGCGTCATCACCACCCATAGCGGGCGGCCCTTCCTGATGGGGGGTGCCGCCACGCTGATGCTGCTGGTCGGCTACAACCTGGCGCGGTTCAAGGCGCCCCTGCTGGTCCAGGGCCGCGTGGCCGACGTGCTGGGCGCGTTCGTCCTGCGCATCCTGCTGCCCTATTATGTCATCCTGCTGGGCTGGTCGGCCTGGACGGGGACGTGGGATCCCGCGGCCCTGCTGCTGGCCAGCAACTTCGTCGGCCGCTTCGGCACGGCGATGGAGGCGTTCTGGTTCCTGGAATGCCTGCTCCAGTGCCTGCTGCTGGTGGGTGGGCTGTTCCTGCTGCCACCCGTGCGTGCCCTGGCCCGCGCCGCGCCGTGGGGTTTTGCCATGGGCCTGTTCGGCCTGGCCGTGGCCCTGCGCCTGGGCGTACCGCTGGTCTGGAATGCCGACCACCTGTGGGGGCGCGTGCCGCACATGCAGCTGGTCACGCTGGCGCTGGGCTGGGCCGTCTTTGCCAGCCGCACGGGCCCGCAGAAGCTGGTTGTGGCGGCCTGCGCCATCGCCCTGATGCCGCTCACCTATGGCCTGGAACGGTCCCAGGCCTGGTGGCTGCTGCTGGCCGTGCCACTGCTGCTGTGGCTGCCGCGCGTGCCGGTGCCGGCGACCCTGCGGCCGGTGCTGATCGCGGTGGCGGCGGCCAGTTTCTGGATCTACCTGACCCACGTCCTGCCGGTTCACCTGTTCCTGCACGTCTGGCACTGGAACGACTGGCTGGCAATCCAGGTGGCCAGCCTGGGCCTTGGTGTCGGCACCTGGTGGCTGGTTGGCCGGGCCGTGGCGCTCCGCCGTCGCGGTCCAGCGTCCCTGGCGGCGCAGGCCGATCCGCTATAGGGGCTTTGGCGCCGCCGGGGTGATGTCCTCGTAGAGCAGGCGCGCCACCTCGGCCGGCCCGCGGCGCTCGGCAAAGGCGACGACGCGCACCACGCGGACCTGCGCCCCTTGCATGAAGGTCAGCACGTCGCCCGCCCGCACCAGCTGGGACGGCTTGGCCGCTGGGCTGCCGCGCAGGCGCACGCGCCCGGCCTCGACAAAGGCGGCCGCCGCACTGCGCGTCTTCAGGAAACGCGCATGCCACAGCCACTTGTCCAGGCGCTGCGCCGCTCCCTCCACCATCGTTCAGGCCTTCAGGACGGCCAGGGCGGCGAACGGCGAATCGGGCGGGGCCGTGACCCCGTGCCGATCGGCCGGGCGTGGTGGCCGGCCCTTGCGCGGGCGAAAGCGGACGACCCCATCCAACGTCTCGGCCCGGAAGCCGCAGGCCTTCATCGCGGCGGTGAAGTCGGGCCCGCTGCACCCGACCAGGCCCATCAGCTCGCCCTCGGCCAGGACCGGACCCTGGGCTGCCAGGACGTGCGCCCGTGCCGCCAGGCGCTCCAGCATGTCCAGGCGGATCGCCCGCGCGCCGCATACGCGAAAGCCGGCGGCGGCGAAGTACTCCGCCGGGCCGACCGCGGGCACGGAGACCAGGCCCGGCATCGGCGCCTGGTCCGGCCAGTCGGGCCGGCCCCGCGCGACGCGCGCCAACAGGACCAGAAGACGCGCCGCCGCCGGCTTCAGCATGGCCGGCATATAGGTCGCCACGCGGCCGAAGCGTACGCCGCGCGATTTCAGCACAGTGCGCGCCTCGGCCGGCACCTCGGCGGGCGGGATCGCCGGTCCGGTGCCCAGGCCCTCGCCCAGGCGGAAGGCCAGGCCCGATGCGGCGGGCGGCAGGTCGGCCGCCATCAGCGCCACCAGCGGTGCCAGGACCGCTGCGACGTGCCCGGCGATCCAGGTGTCCAGCCGCTTCTGGACCTGGTCCCGGGCATGGCCGTTCAGGAACTCGTTGGCCACAAGGTCGACGCGCGGATGCAAGGGCGAGCGCCCCGGCACCAGCCTGGCCAGCATCTCGCCCTGCCAGTACAGGCGCCCGTCGTCGGACAGGCTGATCTGCGTGTCCGCCACCTCGGCAAAGGCCGTGGCCCGGCGCTCGATCTCGCCCACCAGGGCCCTGTGGGCTGCCGCGCGCAGCATGCGGGCATCCTCAGGGGGGGCGCTGATGTCGGCGGTAAAGCGGAACGCCTGCAGCCGGCCGACGAACTCCCCCTCCACCAGGACGTCGCCATCCTTGGCCACGGTGCCGAACAGGCTCTCCCCCATCCGGCGCATCAGCACGGACGAGCGGCGATCGACGAAGCGCTGGGTCAGCGTCTCGTGCAGGGCGTCCGACAGCCTGTCCTCGATCGCGCGGGCCCGTTCCTGCACGCCGCGCGGATCGGCCAGCCATTCGGGCCGGTGGGAGATGTAGGTCCAGGTCCGCACATGCGCGATGCGCGTCGCCAGCGTGTCCAGGTCGCCGTCCACCCGGTCCAGCCGCTCAAGCTGGTTGGCGACCCAGCTGGGTGGCAGGCGACCGTCGCCGCTCGCCAGGTGCGACCAGATCCGCGCCAGCAGGCGGGCGTGCTGGTCGGCCAGCGTCTTGCGGAAGTCGGGGATCTGGCACACCTGCCACAGCAGGGCGATGCGGTCGCGGCTGCGCGCGGTTGCCCGCACTTCCGGCAGGGCGGCCAGCGCCTTCAGCACGGCCAGGTCCTCCGCGTCGCGCACGCGGATCAGGCCGGACGCCGGCGGCGGCACCTCAAGGCTCGCGATCAGCGCGTCGAGCGAGCGGAACTCCAGTTCGGAATTGCGCCATTGCAGGGCCTTGACCGTGTCGAACCGGTGGTTCTCCACCCGCTCCACGATGTCGGGGGATAAGGGGTCCGCCTCGCCCGTCGTGCCGAACGTGCCTTCGCGCATGTGGCGTCCGGCGCGGCCGGCGATCTGGGCCACTTCCTCCGGGCGCAGGGCACGGTTCTGGCGGCCGTCGAACTTGTACAGGCCGGCAAAGGCGACATGGTCCACGTCCATGTTCAGGCCCATGCCGATGGCGTCCGTCGCCACCAGGTAGTCGACCTCGCCGGCCTGGTACATCGCCACCTGGGCATTGCGGGTGCGCGGCGACAGGGCGCCCATGACGACCGCGGCGCCACCGCGCTGGCGCCGCACCGCTTCCGCCGTCGCATAGACCTCGGCCGCGGAGAACGCGACGATGGCCGAGCGCCGCGGCAGGCGCGACAGCTTGCGATAGCCGGTATGGGTCAGGGTGGAAAAGCGCGTCCGGCTGATGAACTCGACCCGGGGCAGCAGGCGCTTGATGGCGGGGCGCATGCTCTCCGCCCCCAGGAACAGCGTCTCGTACAGGCCGCGGGCATGGAGCAGTCGGTCGGTGAAGACATGGCCGCGCTCAGGGTCCGCGGCCAGCTGGAGCTCGTCGACCGCGACCACCTCGAACGGCCGGGTCAGGGGCATCGCCTCGACCGTGCAGACGAAGTAGCGCGCGCCGGCGGGGACGATCTTTTCCTCCCCCGTCACCAGGGCGCAGGCGGCCGCCCCCTTCACCGCCACCACGCGGTCATAGACCTCGCGCGCCAGAAGGCGCAGCGGCAGGCCGATCACGCCATTGGCGTGGCCCAGCAGACGCTCGATCGCGAAATGCGTCTTGCCGGTATTGGTTGGGCCCAGCACGGCCGTGATGCGACCAGCCCGGGCGTCGTTGTCCATGCCAAGACAATCGGGTCCGGATCCCCGCTTGGCAAGACGGTCGGACGGACTATCCTGGTGCGGTTCGGGGCTCCCTAGACGGAACGACGGCGATGTCCGACTTCGAGATCAACATTCCGTCCTATCTGCGGGCCAAGGGGCCGGTCGACATTGCCGAGATTGCGGACCTGTCGACCGCCAGCGTCATCTCGATCAACGAGAACGACCTGGTGCAGGACGCGATCGAGCGCGCCTGCAACGCCATCGGCATTACCCGCTTCCTGCGTTATCCCCGCGCGCCCCGCGCACTGGAAACGATGGTCTCGCGGCCCCCCAGCCTGCTCTTCTGCGCCCTCACGGGCGAGCCCAACGGGCTTGAGGTCGTACGCACGGTGCGCGACCACAATGACAACTGGGTGCGCGCGGTCCCCATCGTGATGGTCGTCGGCGCCGGCCAGTCCGACACGCTGAGCGACGCCGGTGCCGTGCGCGTCAACGGCTACCTCCAGATGCCGGTGACGAACGACAAGGTGAAGGACGTGATCCTGCGCGTCCTCGCCAAGTCTCACCGCCCCGCAGCCCACACGGTGACGCAGCTTTAGGATCCCATGCCCAACGCTACGTGGCCCGGTTTATCCGGGCCACCCATGAACTGACACAGACGGTAGTGCACCGGACCAGAATGCATAGCAGCCGCCGTTGGGCCGCTGATTCTTGACCGAGTCACGGGACGAAGGGTTGGTTCATGGGTCCCCCGCATGAAGCGGGGGACGTAGGGTGAGGAGATCGAACGGCGGCCCTCCCCCGGCCAGGCCCCGAAAGACTTGCATCGCCTTCGCGTTTATGATCCCTGCCGGGCTCAGCCGGTGGTCTGGAACACTGAACTAATGCGGGCGCTTTCCCGGGGTTGGGGGCACGCCTGAGGGACGGAACGATGGCGGACGACGCGAAGAAGACGGTTGAGGATTGGAGCAAGCTGGCGGCCAAGGAACTGGGCCAGACCCCGCTGTCCAATCTGGACTGGCACACGCCCGAAGGCCTGCTGGTCAAGCCGCTCTATACCGCGAGCGATCTTGAGGGGCTGGAACTGGACCAGCTGCCCGGCTTCTTCCCGTTCACGCGCGGCGTGCGCGCGACGATGTATTCGAACCGTCCCTGGACGGTGCGCCAGTATGCCGGCTTCTCGACGGCCGAGGAGTCGAACGCCTTCTACAAGCGCAACCTGGCGGCGGGGCAGATGGGCCTGTCGGTCGCTTTCGACCTGGCGACGCATCGCGGCTATGACAGCGATCATCCCCGCGTTGTCGGCGACGTGGGCAAGGCGGGTGTCGCGATCGACAGCGTCGAGGACATGAAGATCCTCTTCGACTCGATCCCGCTCGACAAGATGTCGGTGTCGATGACCATGAACGGCGCCGTGCTGCCGACGCTTGCCTGCTACATCGTGGCGGCGGAAGAGCAGGGCGTGGACGAGGCCAAGCTGGCCGGGACCATTCAGAACGACATTCTGAAGGAGTTCATGGTCCGCAACACCTATATCTACCCGCCGACGCCGTCGATGCGCATCGTCGCCGACATCATCGCCTATACGGCGCGGCGCATGCCCAAGTTCAACTCGATCTCCATCTCTGGCTATCACATGCAGGAGGCCGGGGCCAATCAGGTCCAGGAACTGGCCTTTACCCTGGCGGACGGCATGGAATACGTCCGCGCCGCGATGGCGCAGGGGCTGGACGTCGACGAGTTCGCCGGCCGCCTGTCGTTCTTCTTCGCGATCGGCATGAACTTCTTCATGGAAGTGGCCAAGCTGCGCGCCGCCCGCCTGCTCTGGGCCCGCATCATGAAGGAGTTCGGGGCCAAGAAGCCGAACTCGCTGATGCTGCGCACCCATTGCCAGACCAGCGGCGTGTCGCTGACCGAGCAGGACCCCTACAACAACGTCGTGCGCACCGCGTTCGAGGCGATGGCCGCCGTCCTGGGCGGCACGCAGAGCCTGCACACCAATTCGTTCGACGAGGCGATCGCGCTGCCGACCGAGTTCTCGGCCCGCATCGCGCGCAACACGCAGCTGATCCTGGCGGAGGAGACGGGCGTCACCCACGTCGTCGATCCGCTGGGCGGCTCCTATTATGTCGAGCACCTGACCCATTCCCTCGCCAAGGCCGCGTGGGAGCTGATCCAGGAAGTCGAGTCGCTGGGCGGCATGACCAAGGCCGTCGAGTCCGGCATGCCCAAGCTGCGGATCGAGGAGTCCGCCGCCCGCCGCCAGGCCCGCGTGGACCGGGGCGAGGAGGTCATCGTCGGCGTCAACAAGTACCGCCTGAAGGACGAGCCCCCGGTCGAGGTGCGCGAGATCGACAACGACGCCGTCCGCGCGGCCCAGGTCACCCGCCTCAACACCGTGCGTGGCAAGCGCGACGCCAAGGCCTGGGAAGCGGCGATCCAGGCGCTGGAAGAGGGCGCCAAGGGGAATGCCAACCTGCTGGAACTGGCGGTCAACGCCGCCCGGGCCCGGGCGACGGTTGGCGAAATCTCCGATGCGCTGGAGCGCGTGTTCTCCCGTCATTCGGCGACCATCCGCTCGATCTCCGGCGTCTATGGCGCCGGCTTCGCGGGCGATGACGGCTATGCCAAGGTCCAGGCCGAGATCGAGAGCTTTGCCAAGGTCGAGGGCCGTCGCCCCCGCATGCTGGTCGTCAAGATGGGCCAGGACGGCCATGACCGCGGCGCCAAGGTGATCGCCACCGCCTTTGCCGACCTGGGCTTCGACGTGGACGTCGGCCCCCTGTTCCAGACCCCGGACGAGGCGGCACGCGACGCGGTCGAGAACGACGTCCACGTCATCGGCGTCTCGTCCCAGGCGGCCGGCCACAAGACGCTGGTGCCGGAACTGATCGCGGCGCTGAAGGCCCGTGGGGCTGGCGACATCCTGGTCGTCTGCGGCGGCGTGATCCCGGCCCAGGACTATGACTTCCTGCGCCGCGCCGGTGTGTCCGCGATCTTTGGCCCCGGCACCCACATCCCGACCGCGGCCGGCCAGATCCTGGACCTGCTGGCCAAGCGCGCCAACGCGGCGTGAGCGGCTCCGCCCATCCCCTGGCACCCGGCTTGGTGGCCGGGGACCGGCGGGCCCTGGCGCGGGCGATCACGCTGGTCGAATCGACTCGCGCCGACCACCGGCTCCAGGCCGAGGCGCTGCTGGCGGAGGTGATGCCGAAGGCTGGCGGCGCCATCCGCATCGGCCTGTCCGGTCCGCCGGGTGTCGGCAAGTCGACCTTCATCGAAGCCTTTGGCATGTTCCTGACGGGCCAGGGGCTGAAGGTCGCGGTCCTGGCGGTCGATCCGTCGTCCAGCCGCTCCGGCGGCTCGATCCTGGGCGACAAGACGCGCATGGAGCGCCTGTCGCGTGAGGCGAACGCCTTCATCAGGCCCAGCCCCTCTGGCGGCACGCTGGGCGGCGTCGCCCGCCGCACGCGCGAAGCGATGGTCCTGTGCGAGGCTGCGGGCTTCGACGTCGTCCTGGTCGAGACGGTGGGCGTGGGCCAGTCGGAGATTGCGGTCGCCGGCATGGTCGACCTGTTCACGGTGCTGCTGAGCCCCGCGGGCGGCGACGACCTGCAGGGCATCAAGCGCGGCATCATGGAGCTGGCCGACCTGGTCGTGGTGAACAAGGCCGATGGCGCCATGGAGACGCCGGCCCGCCATGCCGCGGCCGACGTGACGACAGCGCTGCATCTGATGCGTCCCAAGTACACGGCCTGGGGCGCGCGGGTGCTGCTGACTTCGGCCCGAACGGGCAAGGGCATCGCCGAGGTGTGGGAGACGGCGCAGGCCTTCCGCACCGCGCTGGGGCCGGAGGGCCTGGCCGGCCTGCGCGCCGAGCAGGCGCGCGGCTGGCTTTGGCGCGAGGTGGAGGATGCGGTGCGCCACCGCCTGGCCGACGATCCTGTCGTCGGCGCGCTGTCGGCAAGGCTTGAGGCGGAGGTGGCGGCCGGGCGCCTGGCCCCCGGTGCCGCAGCGCGTCAGGTGCTGGAGGCGCTGTTCCCGACGTCGCCCGCCATCCGCCGCGCCGGCTGACCCGCAAGCCAGGCGGCCTGGTGGGCCTCGCGCCAGGTCATGTCCGGGTCGGTCACGGGGACCAGGTCGGTCTTCAGGTCCATCTCGGCCGGGGCGCCCAGCATGTTCACGGACAAGGTGCTGCCGAACATGTTCTCGGCATCGCCACGTGGGTTCGCCGGATTGTAGAGCGGCGGCAGGTGCCACCACAGGCGATAGCCCAGCGCCTGGATCTGACGGATCAGCGCGGGCGACCGGTCGGGGCGGTCGTTCTCGACATAGAGGAAGGGTCGCGTGCGCGCGATGGTGCGGGCGGCGCCGGCGATCACCGACGCCTCCATCCCCTCCACATCGACCTTCAGCAGGCGCAGCGCCGGCAGGTCGAAACTGTCGATCGCCCGCAGCGCGACTGGCTCGCCGCCCTGGGCGCCAAGGGCGACGCCGCCGAAATTGCCGCGGGCGCCATAGTCGACCGGGGGCACGTGCAGCACGCCACTCTCCGCCCCCGCGGCCAGCGGCAGCGCCTGGGTGTTGAGCAGGCCATTCAGCGCCAGGTTCGCGCACAGGATCTGGAACACGATGCGCTGCGGCTCCAGCGCCAGGACATGGCCGGCGGCGCCCACCGCCTGGGCCATGGCGACGGTCAGAGCGCCGATGTTCGCCCCCACCTCCAGCACCCGGTCGCCGGGGCGCAACAGGCGGAGCAGCAGCGCCAGCTCCCCGTGCGAGTATTCGCCATAGCGGGCCAGGGACGCGCCGATGAAGCGGTCCTGGCGCAGGAACAGCATGGGCCCATGGCGCGTGGCGGCCAGGCCCAGATGCGGCGGCAGGTTCAGGCTGGTCATGATCCACGCAACGTGAAGCGTCCCGATATGCGGGACAGGCCACCCTACTCCGCCGGGGGCCTGCGTGTTAACACTGTCCGGATGGGCGGGGTGACGGCACGAGGCAGGCCGGATCCCGGTTCCGCAGGGGAGGGGTGATGGCGACGTTCGTCCTGGTTCATGGCGCATGGCATGGCGGCTGGTGCTGGTACAAGGTTGTGCCCCTGCTGGAGGCCCTGGGTCACCGCGTGCTGGCACCCGATCTGCCCGGGCATGGCATCAAGGGCCAGGCGACGCGCCCGACGCTGGCCGAGTACCGCGACAGCATCGTCCGCCTGGTCGAGGGCGAGGCGGAGCCCGTCGTGCTGGTCGGACACAGCATGGGCGGCATTGTCATCAGCGCCGTGGCCGAGGCGGTGCCGGACCGCATCGCCCGTCTGGTCTATCTCTGCGCCTTCCTGGTGCCGGCGGGCCAGACCCTGATGGAGGCCGCGGCGGGGGATGCGGAGAACCTGCTGCCGGGTCATATCCTGCCGACGGAGGACGGCACGGCGGTCCAGGTCGCCTATGAGATCCTGAAGCCCGCCTTCTATGCCGATTGCCCGGACGCCGATATCGCCCTGGCCCGCCTGCTGCTGGTGCCGCAGTCGGCGGAGCCGGTGAACGTTCCCATGGCGGTGACGCCGGACCGCTTCGGCCGCGTGCCGCGCGCCTATGTCGAGTGCACGGCGGACAAGGCGATCGGCATCACGAAGCAGCGCAGCCTGCATGCGGCGCTGCCCTGCGATCGCGTGGTCACGCTGGACACCAGCCATTCGCCGTTCTTCTCCGCGCCCGACCGTCTGGCGCATGAACTGGCGGGCCTTGCCGCCTGAGCGCGGTCCAGGAACCGTTGGCGGGCGTATTGATTGGGCTTCAGGTCACGGGTCGGGGGTGCAGATGGCGCGCTATCGCTTGAAATGGGTCCTGGGTGCCGTCGTCCTGGGACTTGTCGCCGGGGGCGTGATCGTCCATTTCGGCAGCCGGAGCGAGGTCGCGACCCTGCCGGTCGAGGCCGGCATCGGGCCCCAGCCGCAATTGCCGGCGCCGGTGAATTCGTTCTTCCCGACCGTGAACGTGGCGACCGCGGTCGGCTGGTCGGGCGGTGCGCCAACCGCGGCGCCGGGCCTTCAGGTGACGGCCTTCGCCTCCGGCCTCACCCATCCGCGCTGGCTTCTGGTCCTGCCCAACGGCGACGTGCTGGTGGCGGAAACGCGCGCGCCAAAGACCGAAGGCGGCGGCTTCCGCAAGTGGATCGCCGGCCTGATCCAGAGTGTCGCCGGGGCGGGCGGCGGCAGCCCCGACCGCATCACCCTGCTGCGCGACGCCGATGGCGACGGCGTGGCGGAGACGCGCAGCACGCTGCTGGCGGGACTTGCCTCCCCCTTCGGCATGGCGCTGGTCGGGGACATGCTCTATGTCGCCAATGCCGACGCCCTGGTCCGCGTGCCGTACCAGGCCGGCGCCACGACCATTGCGGCGACGCCTGAAAAGGTCGTCGACCTGCCCGCCGGCATCAACCACCACTGGACCAAGGGGCTGATCGCGTCCCCCGACGGCAGCCGCCTCTACGTGGCCGTCGGCTCCAACAGCAATGTGGGCGAGAACGGCATGGACGTGGAGGAAAACCGCGCCGCGATCCTGGAGGTCGACCCCGCCGCGAAGACCAGCCGCCTGTTCGCCTCGGGCCTGCGCAATCCGGTCGGCATGGCGTGGGAGCCGACGAGCGGCGCCCTGTGGACCGCCGTCAACGAGCGGGACGAGATCGGCAGCGACCTGGTGCCGGACTACATGACCTCGGTCCAGGACGGTGGCTTCTATGGCTGGCCCTATTCCTATTTCGGGCAGAACGTCGACACGCGGGTGGAGCCGCAGCGCCCCGACCTGGTGGCCCGGGCGATCGTGCCCGACTACGCCCTGGGGCCCCATACCGCGTCGCTGGGCCTGACCTTCGGCACCGGATCGGCGCTGCCCGCCCCGTTCCAGGAAGGGGCCTTTGTCGGGCAGCACGGCTCGTGGAACCGGCGTCCCCATAGCGGCTACAAGGTGATCTTCGTGCCCTTCGCAGGCGGCAGGCCGGCGGGCCAGCCGATCGACGTGCTGACCGGCTTCCGTGTCGACGACAAGGCGCTGGGCCGTCCCGTGGGCGTGGCGATCGACACGCGCGGTGCCCTGCTGGTCGCCGACGACGTGGGCAAGGTGATCTGGCGGGTGACCGGGGCGGCGACGCAGTAGCGTCGCCCTTTCATGCGTCGAGGCGTCTGCCCGATGCAGACGCTCGTCATCCTGAGCAGGCCGAAGGCCGCCGCGCAGGATGCCGGCGCAAGGGCCTTCACGGAAGCCAGTTCTCGAACACGATGTTGTCGGCAAAAGCCGCGGCGCGGGCGCGCTGGCGGGCGTTGCGCACGGTCCAGGTGATGACGGCGCGGCCGCTGGCGCGGGCCTGGGCCACCGCCCGGTTGGGCAGGGCGTTGATGTCATAGGACACGAACGACGCGCCGACCCGGTCCAGGTCGGCCAGCTGTTCCAGCAGGCGCGCGCGCTCGGCCCCGATCTCGCCCTCGTCCCAGTCGCTGGCGCGCATCGCGACCAGGCCGCGCGGCACGGCTGGCGCGTGGGTGCGGAACCAGGCGGGCGCGGCCGGATCAAAGGACTTGATGCAGTGCGGCCCCTGGTACTTGTGCAGCGCCCGGGCGGTTGCCTCCGCCAGGACGGGGGTCAGCGCGCCACAGCCCTTGATCTCGATCACCAATGGCGCGCGCCCGTCGACCAGGCGCACCACCTGGGCAAGGGTCGGGATCGTCTCGGCCGTGCCCAGGACGGCAAACGTGCCCAGCGTGGCCGCGTCATGGTCCGCCGCCAGCCCCGGCCGGCCGGTCAGGCGGGACAGGGCCTCGTCATGGAACACCATGGCGACGCCGTCGCCGCTCAGCACAAGGTCCAGCTCGATGCCATAGCCATGGCGGATTGCCGCCAGGAACGCGGCGCGGGTGTTCTCTGGCCGGCGGGCCCCGTCGATCCAGCGGCCGTGCAGGCCGCGATGGGCGATCGGCCGGCGGGTCAGCCAGTCCATGGCGCTCAATAGATCTCGAACAGGCCGTCGACCTCGACCGCGGCGCCCAGCGGAAGGGAGGGGCAGCCGACGGCGATGCGGGCATGACGCCCGGCGTCGCCGAACACGTCCGCCATCAGGTCCGACGCGCCGTTGACGACCTTCGGATGTTCGGTGAAGCCGTCGCCGCAGAACACATAGCCGCCCAGCTTCACGACGCGCGCGACGCGGTCCAGGTCGCCGTCGCAGGCGACGCGCAGCTGCGCCAGCAGGTTGATGGCGCACAGCCGCGCCGCCCGGTAGCCGCCTTCGATCGTCAGTTCGGAGCCGACCTTGCCCTTGAACACCAGGTTGCCGTTGGAGACGGGCAACTGGCCCGCGATGTGGCATTGCCCCTCGACCAGGACATAGGGGACGTAGTTGGCCGCAGGCGCTGCCGGCACGGGCAGCTCGATCCCCAACTCCCGCAGCCGCTCGTCGATCCGTCCTGCCATCGTCTTGCCCCCCGCGCCGCCGCAGCGCCCTGCCCATTCGGCGCGCATGGTGACACGGCCCCGCCGTGCAGGGCGAGGGCCAAGGCCGCCCGCGCGACGACCTTGCACAAGCAGGCCGCGCCGCGCTTAGGTGGGGCCAAGGGAATGACGACAGGGACAGGGGAAGGATTCGCGATGGTCGCACCGTTCACCGGCGGCTGCATGTGCGGCAAGGTCCGTTACCGCGTCGATGCGGAGCCGATGATGTTCGCCTTCTGCCATTGCCGCGAATGCCGCTACGTTTCCGGCGGGGAGCCGGCCTCGGTCGTCGTGGTCCCGCGCGAGGCATTCCACATCACCGCGGGAGAGGTTCGGAACTACCGGTCCCAGGCCAAGTCCGGCAACTTCGTCACGCGCAAGTTCTGCCCCGACTGCGGGACGCCCCTGTTCAGCGACGTGGAGGCAATGCCCGCCATCTGGGTCGTCAAGGCGGGCAGCATGGACGACGATTCCTGGCTGACGCCGGCGCTGACCGTGTGGACCGACACGGCCGCACCCTGGGCGCACCGCCCGGCGGGCCTGCCCGAATTCCCGGAGAATCCGCCGGGGTGAGGGGGCGCCGGCCGGCCTGGCGATGAGGGACACGGCGGCGGACGGGCCGGGCTGGCGCGCCTGGGTTGGCTTCCTGGCCATGTGCACCGGCCTGTTCATGGCCGTGCTGGACATCCAGATCGTGGCGACCGCCCTGCCGGAGATCCAGCTGGGCGTCGGCACCACGCCCGACCGGATCAGCTGGGTGCAGACCGTCTACCTGATCGCGGAGGTGGTCGCGATCGCGCTGACCGGGCTGCTGACCCGCATGCTGGGCATGGCCCGGTTGTTCACGCTGTCCATCCTTGGCTTCACTGCCGCCAGCATCGGCTGCGCGTTGAGCGACACGCTGCCCGCGCTGCTGGCCTGGCGCACGGTCCAGGGCGCCTTTGCAGGGACCATCATCCCGTCGGTCTTCTCGGCCGTGTTCCTGATCTTCCCGGGCCGGTCGCAGCCCCTGGCAACGACGATCGCTGGCCTGCTGGCCGTGCTGGCGCCGACGCTGGGACCCTATATCGGCGGCAGCATCACGCAGGCCTTCAGCTGGCACTGGCTGTTCCTGGTCAACGTCGTCCCCGGCCTGCTGGCGGCGGCTGTCGGCTGGACCGCCCTGCGCCGCGTGCCGGCCGACTGGCAGGTGGTGCGCCGGCTGGACTGGCTGGCGCTGGCGCTGCTGGTGGTGGCGCTGGCCAGCCTGGAACTGACGGTGAAGGACGCGCCGCGCCTGGGCTGGACGACGCCGGCCAGTTTGGTCCTGGTCGCCCTGCTGCTGGGCTGCGGCGGCCTGTTCGTGTGGCGCACGCTGGCCGCACCCGATCCCATCGTGGTGCTGCGGCAGTTGCGCGACCGCGACTTCGCGCTGGGCTGCGCGCTCAGCTTCCTGCTGGGGACGGGCCTCTATGGCGCCACCTACCTGATGCCGGTCTTCCTGGCCTTCGTGCGCGAGGCGGAGCCGTTGCGCATCGGCGAGGTGATGCTGGTGACCGGCATCGCGCAACTGGTGGCAGCCCCGCTGGTCGTCCTGGCGGAGCGCGTCGTGGGCTGCCGCGTCCTGGCGCTGGCGGGCTTCGCGCTGTTCGCCCTGGGCCTGGGCCTCAGCAGTGGCCAGACCTGGCAGACCGACTTCTGGGAGATGGCGCTGCCCCAGGCGATCCGCGGCGTCGCCATCATGCTGTGCCTGCTGCCGCCGACCCGCATCGCCCTTGGCCACCTGGCGCCGGAGGGGGTGCCCGATGCCAGCGCGCTGTTCAACCTGCTGCGCAACCTGGGCGGCGCGGTCGGCATCGCCCTGACCGACACGGTGATCCACGGCACCGCCTATGGCGCGGGCGAGGCGATCGCCGAGCGGCTGCGCGCCGGCGACCGGGCGACGGCCGTGGCGGTCGGGCTGGACCCTGCGCGTTTCACAGGCGTGCCGCTGGGGCCGGTCGACCAGGCGACGCAGGACGCGATCCGCCCCCTGGTCGAGCGCGCCGCCCTGGTCGAGGCGATCAATCATGCCTGGGCGGCCCTGGCCGCCTTTGCCGTGCTGGGCGTGCTGCTGGTCCTGCTGGTCAGGGGCCGGCCGATCCCGCCATTGTCCCCGGGCGGGCCGAGCGGGGCGCCAGGGCCGCTTCCTCCACACTGATCCGCCAGGCGACCAGGACCGCGTTCAGGGCGGCGAAGGCGACGGCGATCCAGCCGGCGCCAAAGGCCAGGGGCAGGGTCACGATCTCGGCCGAGACGACCAGGTAGTTGGGATGGCGGACCAGGCGATAGGGCCCGCGGCGGACCAGCGGCGCGCCGTCCAGGGTGATGATGCGCGTCGTCCAGAACGGGCCCAGGCTGGCAATGACCCAGGCACGGCCCAGTTGCAGGACGACGAGCAGGCCCAGCAACGGCCAGCTGGGGGGCGTATCCCAGGGCACCAGGAGCGCCAGCGCCGCCAGCCACGCGCCGTGCAGGACGATGAATAGGGGATAGTGGGCGGCACCCACCTCGCGCCCGCCGCGCGCCAGCAGGGCCCGGGTATTGCGTGCCGCCAGGACCAGCTCCGCCAGGCGCTGTGCCGCGACCAGCGCCAGGACCACCGGCAGCACCGCCATCGCGCCGTCAGTCGAGGTCGAGCAGCGCCAGCGCGGCAGAGAAGCCGGGCCCCAGCGCCGTCATCAGGTGCGGGCCGGCCGCACCGGCGTCCAGTGCCTCGCGCAGCACGAACAGGACAGTGGGGGCCGACATGTTGCCATGCTCGCGCAGGACCTTGCGCGCCAGGTCCAGGCCACCAGGCGCCAGGTCGAAGGCGGTCTCCAGCGCGGCCAGGACCTTGGCCCCGCCGGGATGGCAGACAAAGCCGGCGACCTCGCCCAGGCCCAGGCCGTGCCGCGCCAGGAACTCCAGCGCCAGGGCGCGCACGTCGCGCTCGACCAGGCCTGGGATTTCCTTGCTGAAGATCACCTTCAGCCCGTCATTGCCGACGTCCCAGCCCATCACGTCCAGGCTGTCGGGAAAGGTGTGCTCGGCCCAGTCGCGCACCGCAGGCCCGCGATCCGCGGCACAGGTCACGATGGCGGCGGCGGCGCCGTCGCCGAACAGGGCGGTTGCGATGATGTTGCTCTTGGACCGGTCGCCCACGCGGAAGGTCAGGCCGCACAATTCCACGACCAGCAGCAGGTAGCGCTTGGCCGGCGCGGCGCGCGCCATCTGCGCCGCGCGCGCCAGGCCCAGGACGCCGCCGGCACAGCCCAGGCCAAAGACCGGCAGCCGCTCCACATCGCGGCGGAGGGGCAGCCGCGCCATCAGGCGGGCGTCCAGGGCCGGGGTCGCGATGCCGGTGGACGAGACGGTGATCAGTCCGTCCACATCGCCTGCCTGCAGCCCGGCCTGGTCCAGCGCGCGCTGGGCCGCCTGGGCCAGCAGGGCCACCGCGTTATCGAGATAGAGGTCGTTGCGTTCGCGGAAATCGTGGGAGTCGCTGTACCAGTCCAGCGGCACGCAGGAATGGCGCGTGGCGATGGCGGAATTGGCATAGACCGGCACCAGCCGTTCCAGCTCCGCCGCGTGGCGCGCGAAATAGGCGATGGCCGCCTGGGCCACGTCCTCCTGCGCCAGCGTGTAGGGCGGGACCGCGGTCGCCAGCGCGGCAATGCGGGCCACCGGGGGGCCGGACGGCAGGGCCGAAGCGTCCCCGCCGTCCGCAGGCATGGCTAGGTCCGGCTCAGGGAGGCGACCTTGCGGTCGATCGCGTCCAGCAGGGCGGGAACGCCGCCGGCCCGCAGGATCGAGATG
This sequence comes from Zavarzinia sp. CC-PAN008, assembly GCF_051903925.1. Classification (GTDB taxonomy): domain Bacteria; phylum Pseudomonadota; class Alphaproteobacteria; order Zavarziniales; family Zavarziniaceae. The sequence goes on along the minus strand of NZ_CP173678.1, from coordinate 4,738,487 downwards.
AACTCCTCGCGCCGGCGCTCGACCTCGCTCACGCGGCCGTCCAGGAAGATGTCGACGACGCGCCAGCTGCCGCCGGCCTCGTGCATCACATAGTCGAAATTGACGGGGGTGGAGCCGTCGACGAAGACCAGGCGGCTGCGCTGCAGCACCCGGTTGTCGGCCTGGGGCACGGCCTCGCCCGTCTCGAACGTGTCGCCGGAATAGCTCTTGAACTGGCTGGCCAGGGTGGCCGCGGCCAGGCGGGTGAAGGCCTGGCCCACCTTGGCCTTGTCCTCGTCCGACATCTGCCGCCAGGCGGAGCCGACGACGCGGCGGGTGATCGCGGGAATGTCGAAGGTGCGCTCCACCGCCGCCTGGATAACGGCGGTGCGGCCTTCGAACTTCAGCTTCTCGCTCTGCTGCATGGCGACGGTCAGCGCGCCATGGAACCCGGTAATGGCCTGTGCCGTGGGCGTGTCCGCGGCCATGGCCGGGGCTGCCGCCATCAGGCACAGCACGATGAACAGCCGACGCGTGACGAACCTGATGACGTTCACGGACCCTCTCTTGCCTCCAGACGCGACAATCTCGTGTGCCCTGTCCATCCCGCATCCTGGCGATGCAGGTGGACCGGCATGCGAAGCCTGCACGCTTTAGCGTACCGGATCGTGACAGGGAAGCATGCCCGGCCGCGATTCGGAAGTTGCCCGGTCCGCGCTGTTCAGGCGGTGCCGTCGGTCAGCGCGTCCAGCCAGGGCGGATCCTTGGCCGGGCGGGCATAGGGAACGCCCAGGCCGATGCCCATCGTGTCGCAGCGCGCCTTCAGCCCCTGGCGATAGGTGCGCCCGACCGCCCATTGCCGCCCGGGCCGCGTCTTGATGCGCAGGCGGATGGTGACCAGGCCCCCGGTGATGGTCTCCACGCCCTGGATTTCCAGCGGCTCCAGGATGTCCTGCGCTTGGGCGTCCTTCAGGTCGTCATAGGCCAGGCGCATCGCTTCCATCGCCTGGCGCAGGTCGGTGTCATAGGACACCGCCACGTCCATGTCGGCATAGGCATAGTCGCGGGTCTTGTTCTCGATCGAAGTCACGTTGCTGAACGGGATCGTATAGACCGCGCCCGAGGCATTGCGCAGGCGGATCGTGCGCAGCGTCAGGCCCTCGACCGTGCCCGTCAGGCCGCCCACCGTCACCACGTCGCCGATCGACACCGTGTCCTCCAGCAGCATGAACAGGCCGGTTATGATGTCCTTGACCAGCGTCTGCGCGCCAAAGCCGACGGCCAGGCCGACGACCCCGGCGCTGGCCAGAAGCGGGGCCGTGTCGACACCCATCTGCGACAGCACGGTCAGCAGCACCAGGGCCACCAGCACGACCCACACCACATTGCGCATCAGCGGCAGCAGTGTCCGCAGCCGGGCCGAGCGCTCGATCGAGCCGTTGCCCGGGTGCAGGGCCCGCTCGATCGCGGTGCGCGAGACTTCCCAGATGACCAGGGCGACCAGCACGGTCAGCACGATCTTGCCGATGGCCGACAGCACCGTCTGCCCCGCCTGTGACTCCGCCCAGGCAAAGCTGTCGACGCCCCAGGCCGCCAGGACCAGCAGCAAAGCCAGGACCCAGATCAGGATGCCGGCGCCCCGCGCCAGGACTGACAGGTAGCGATTGGCCCGGTTCTCCAGCGCCGGCAGGCGCTGCGTGACGTCGCTGGGCATCGACAGGCCGCGCCGGATCAGGATGCCCAGGCCATAGGTGGCCACCCGCGCCAGGACCAGGATCAGCACCGACAGGACGCTGCCGCGGAAGATCAGCGCGAAGCCACCATCCACGTCCAGCAGCCAGATGCCATACATCGCCACGACCCAGATCACGGCCAGGATGTGCCAGGCGTCGGCCAGCCGGCGCCGCGCGGCCGAGACCTGGGCCTGCGTCGCGGCGCTGGCCGTGCTGGCGCGCGGGCGGGCCAGCCAGTCGGCAACCCCCTTGCGGTTCTGCAGGACAAAGACGACCAGCAGCGCCGTGAACACCAGGCCCACGATCTTGAGCAGGGCCAGGGCTGCCCGGGCCGGCAGGCCGACCTGCGCCAGCGCCACGGTCGCGAAATAGCCATAGATCGCAACCCGGCTCAGACGCCGGACCCAGACCTTCAGGTAATAGGCGGTCTCATCCGACACCGGAACCAGGCGTCGCCCTGGCGCGTCGGGTGCGAACAGCAGCACCGTCGCCGCCACCGCCAGCTCGACCAGGGTCGCGCCCGACACCACGGCGCGGACCATGGCCCGCGCACCATTGGTCATGTCCAGCACGCTGCTCGCCGCCAGGCCCACGGCCAGGAACACCGCGACGGGCACCAGGTGCAGGATCAGCGACGCCCCGCTCAACGCCAGGCGGCCGCCCAGCGTCGTGGCCAGGCGCTGGTCCAGCGGCCGCTGCACCGGCCGCATCACCCGCCCGGCGATCCAGAAGGCGATGAAGGCGACCGCCAGGACGATGGCCGTCATCTGCACCAGTTCCGCCAGTTCGCGCAGCGCCGCGGGATCGTTGCCCAGGCGCTCGAACCAGGCGCCCAGGCTGGGCAGGTCGCGGAACGCCCCGGCCAGTTCCTCCACCCCCTGACGCAGGCCCAGCCAGCGCCGCGTCAGGAAATCCTCGACCAGGTCCACCTGCGGCGACGCCGGTGCTGCCGCCTGCTCCGCCGCCACCAGCAGCTTCAGCTGTTCGATCAGCTTCTGTCGCTGGGCGGGATCCTCCAGCGTCGCGACCATCGCCGCCACCTGCTGTGCACTGGGTGCCGGGGCAGGGTCCTGCGCCCGGGCACCCGGCGCCAGGGACAGCCACAGGGCGATGCCCAGCACCAGCGCCAGCAGCCCTGGCCGCAGCGCGCTCCGGGCGGTCGCCGCTGGCGCTGCGCTGTGGCGCGCCCGCCACGGCCGGTCGGGGCAGGCGGCCGGTGGCGCTCCGGCGTCCGGCATGTCGGAACTCATTCTCAGGGACATGGGTTGGCTCGAAAATCGCAGTGCGGCGCCCGCCTGCCGGAATGCAGGCGCGGCGACTGGTTTGAGGAGTAACGATCCTGGGTAGCGATGCAGGCAGGTCAAGGCTGGCCGAGCAGGGTGTTCCTGGCGGCACGCTGAACGAATCCGCGATCGACGGCCAGTTGCGCACGCTCTACGCCAACGTGCTGGACGAGCCAATTCCCGATCACCTGATGGCGCTCCTCGACCAGCTCCGCGACACCGCCGACGACGGCGCGCCAGCTGCACCGGCGCCCGACCGGCAACCCTGACGCCGGCCGTCTCAGCCGACCTCCTCGTCCGATGGCACCGCATGGCCGGCCATGCGGTCGCGCAGGGCAGCCCTGGCGCGCGACAGGCGCGAGCGGACGGTGCCGATCGGAATGCCCAGCACGTCTGCCGCTTCGTCGTACTGCAGACCCTCGACCCCGCACAGCAGGATGACCTGGCGGAAATCGTCGGAGAGGGAATCCAGCGCCTCCAGCGTCCGCTTCAGTTCGAGGCTGGTTTCCTGGTTGCTCTGGATCGCCGTCGCCGGGTGCTCGGCCAGCATGTCGCTGTCGGACCGCACCGGGTCGCGCCGCGACCGGCGATAGGCGTTGCGGAACACGTTCTGAAGAATGCGGAAGAGCCAGGCCCGAAGCGAGGTCCCGGGCTGGAAGGTCGCGATGCTGCGGATCGACCGCACCATCGTCTCCTGCACCAGGTCGTCGGCCGCGTGGACGTCATGGACCAGAAGCCGGGCAAAGCGGCGCAGGCGCGGAATCTCCTGCTCGATCTCAGCGAACAAGGCCGCCCGCGTCGCCGGGTCCAGCGGCGCCCGCGGACTCGCCGGGGGCAGGCCGGCGGGCGGGTCTTGGGGTGCCGTCATGTCTTGGCCTCCACCACCAGGTCCTGCGGCGCCGCAGTCTCGTCGATCTGGCGCTGGGCAATGAAATGAAGGCGGGCACAATTGTACTCGGCACCAAACACGAAAATCACCGCTGCGAAATAGAGGAACAGGAGCGTGGCAATGATGCCGCCCAGACTGCCATAGGTGACGCTGTAATCACCCACCACCGAAAGGTAGAGCGAGAACAGTCCCGCCAGGCTGAGCAGCAGGATGGCACTGAACAGTGCGCCGGGCAGGATCGCCGACAAGGTCAGGCGCCGGCCCGGCAGGATCCGGTGCAGCGCCACCACTGCAACCAGGACGACCAGCAGCGTGATGCTCCAGCGCACGACGTCATAGAGCACGCGGGTGCCCGGTGGCATGTAGATCAGGTCGTCCAGCCATTTCAGCAGGACCGGCGCCAGCACGATCGCGACCGACAGCACGATGAACGCGAATGCGCCCACCAGGACGATCGTGAAGTTGGCGATGATCAGGCGCCAGAACGGCCGCCTTTCGTCGACGTCATAGGCGCGGTTGAGGGCGACGCGCAGGGCGTCGATGCCATTCGACGCGACCCACATGGCACCGATGATGCCGATGGTCAGCAGGCCGCCATTCTGCCGGGAGAGGACGTCCCGGATGACGGGCGCGATCGTCAGCGCGACGGCATCGGGCGTCAGCGCGAACAGCTGGTCCATCACCGGCTGGATGTCGTTGGCGCTGCCGAAAAAGCCGGCCAGCGCCGCCAGGAAGATCATGAACGGAAACGCAGACAGCAGCGCGGAATAGGCCAGGAACCCGCCCAGCTGGAACACACCGTCGTCCTGCGTGCGCCTGACAGCCGACCACAGGATCCGCCCCACGGTCGCGATCTTCATGGCGGCAATGCGGAACAGCGTGGACTGAACATCTCTCCGACCAGGGTTATCCTGCAAACGCTCCAAGGGGTGCCCCGCTGCCTGGGTGCCTAGCCAATCCGGCGCGCGGACGGCCTGGGCGATGCGCCACGGGACAATCTACATTGAACGCAGGGCTTGGCGGGGCATCGCTTCTTGCTGGACAAGCGGCGGCGTTCTGACCAAACCTGACGCCGGTCAGGTGCCAGGCCGAGTGGAGCAGGCGTTCAGCGTGATGGCGGCAGACGGGCCGATCGACGAAGACGACGTCCAGGACTATATCGAGGGGCGCGCCGATCCGGCCCGCGCCAGCGCGATCAAGGCCTGGCTTGCCCGCGACCCGCAGCGCCGGCAGGAGGTCGAGGCCCTGGTGGCGCAGCGCGACGCGTTGCGCGCGATCGGCGCCGGCGTCCTGGATGAACCCGTGCCGGCGCGTCTCCTCGACATCCTGCGCCCAGGCGGCGGCGACTAGGGCGCGCGGCGCACTGATGACTGCCGGTCGATGCCCCATCGCCGCGCCCGGCTTCAGATCCGTCCCATCAGGACGAGGACCAGCAGAATGATGACGACGATGCCCAGGCCACCGCTGGGGTAATAGCCCCAGCCACGGCTGTACGGCCACGCGGGCAGGGCGCCCAGCAGAAGCAGGATCAACAGGATCAGCAGAATGGTCGACAGCATGGTGGACGCCTTCCCCAGATTCAGCCACAGGCGGTGCTGGTGCGACCGTAATGCGGCCACCCCCGCCCGGTTCCCGCCTGAATGGTTCCCACCCACAAGGCCTGGATCTCGCGCGCGTCCGCGTCATGCGCTTCAGGGAACGCTGCATGCGCGCTGACGTTCTGGTCCCGCAGGTGCCGCGGCCCTGGCCCGATGCGGGCCACAGGCGGGCCGGCGGGCGCGGGGGGCGAACATGACGCGAAAGGCCAGGCGCTGGGCCACGACGGCATTGGCTGTCGTGGTTGTCCTTGTGCTCGTCAACGTCCTGGGCACGGTCCTGCTGCCCTTTGCGCTGGGCTTTGCCATCGCCGCCTTTCTCTCGCCTGCCGCCGACACGCTGCAGCGCCGGGGCTGGTCGCGCGGCCTGGCGGCGGCGCTGCTGACGGTGCTGGCTCTGGGTGCACTGGGGCTCTACACGGCCCTGGTCGTGCCGCCCTTCATGATGGAGCTGGGCCTACTGCTGCAGCGCCTGCCGGCCCTGGTGATGGCGGCGCGCGACCACCTTGTCGACATCGCCCCACCCCTGTCGCAGGCGATGGACGGGCAGGCCCCCTCGATCGAGGCGGCGGGCCAGGGTTTCGACATCCAGGGGACGCTGAGCCAGGTCCTGACCTATGGCCTGAACCTGGTCGACCTCGCCGTGGTCCTGGCCCTGACGCCATTCCTGCTGTTCTACTTCCTGCGCGACTGGCCGGAATTGACCGAGACGCTGATCCGCCTGGTGCCGATGGACCAGCAGCCCGTGGCCCGTCGCCTGGGCCGGCGGGCACGCCGTCGGCTGGACGAGTTCCTGACCGGGCAGGGTTTCGTCTGCCTGATCCTGGCCCATGTCTATGCCGTGGCGCTGGCGCTGATGAAGGTCGATTTCGGCCTGGTGCTTGGTGTGCTCAGCGGCCTTCTGGTGATGATCCCGGTGATCGGCATCGTCGCCATGTGCCTGGTGACCTGCCTTGTGGCCGTGCTGCAGTTCACGTCCTTTGCCGCCCTGCTGCCGGTCCTGGCGCTTTATGTGATGGTGGAACTGGCCAACCGCTTCGTCCTGGTGCCGCGGCTGGTCGCGGGCGACCACCGTACTCATCCGGCCTGGCTGATCCTGGCCTTTCTCGTCTCCCTGCAGTTCTTCGGCTTCTTTGCGGCCGTCCTGCTGATGCCGCTGGTCTGCGTGGTCGAGGTCCTGGCCGAGCATGTTGCCCAGCAGTGGAAGCGCGGCCAGCTCGGCCAGCCGCAGCCGGTCACGGTCGCGGGCACTGTGACCATTTCAGGGTCCGTGTTGCAGACCCCCGTCCTGGGGCCTAGGATTACTCCGTCGTCTGCCGAAAACAGCCAGACCAGCGACCTGGGGGGACTAAGTCACCCGCCGAAAGGATAGGGCCGGGCGTGTAGCGCCGAAAGGACAGGCAATGGCGTCATCTGCCAGCACTCTTCTTGATGAACTGCCGCGGCTGCGCCGTTTTGCGTGCCTGCTGACCGGTTCGCGGAGGGTGGGGGATGACCTGCTCCGGCAGTCGCTTCAGGCCTATGTCGCCGGCAGCACCGACGACCTTCCTCCCGGGGGCGGCGTGCTGCGCCTCCTGGCCGATCTGGCCGCAGCCACACCCAGCCAGGGCCCGTCCACCCGCGGCCCCGCCGCCAGCGCGGTCCCCGTGGCGGACGAGGACCGCCTGGCCGAGAACCTGCTGATCCTGCCCCTGGGTCAGCGCCTGGCCGTGCTGCTTGTCGGCGTCCATGGGCTGGCCTATGGCCAGGCCGCGCGTATTGCCGGCGTCAGCGAGTTCGAGATCCGCCGCGACCTGATGGCGGGCCGTCGCCTGCTGCTGCGGCGCAGCCTGCCTCCGGTCCTGGTGATCGAGAACGAGCGCCTGGTGGGCGAGCACATTGCCGGCATCCTGGAGGACATGGGCCATCGCGTCAGCGGTCCGGCCTGCACGGGGGCGGAAGCCCTCGCCCTGGCCCGGGCCGACCGGCCGTCCCTGATCCTGGCCGACATCGACCTCGGCGACGGGGCCTCCGGCATCGTGGTGGGGCGCGAGATCGTGCGCCTGACACAGGCCAAGCTGATCTATGTCACCGGCTTTCCCAGCCGGGTGATCATGGAGCAGAGCCGTGGCGACAATGCCATGGTCCTGGCCAAGCCCTTCGCGCCGGAGAGCCTGCGCGTCGCCGTCAATCGCGCGATGGTCGCCTGACGCCGCGGCGGACGTGCCCCGGCGGGCCGCGGCACTGCCGGTCCCTCAGCGGCGGCTGACCAGACGCAACTCGGTCAGGCGCACCACGCGGACCTGGCCATCGGCCAGGTTGCGCACGCGGTACATTTCCTCGTCCGGGCGGAACCAGTCGTCCGGGCCCTTGCCGGTGAACACCCCCTCGACGGCATAGTCCTGGCCATCGGTCCAGGCGACCACGTCGTGCGGGCGCAGCGCGTTGGCCGGGTCGCTGTCGGCGGCGGCCTGGTCCGGATCGGTCGCCTCGGGCGAAGCCGCCTGGGGCGCGGTGCTGTCGTCCGCTGACGGCCAGGCGGCCTGGTCCTCGATCTGCTGGGTGCGACGCTGGCGATAGAGACTGCGCACGGTCGCGTAAAGGTCCAGCGAGCTGGCCTCCAGGTCCGCGGCCTCCTGGTAGCGGCGGGCGCGGGCATCGACCAGCTTGGCTGCGGTGACATAGGTGCTGATGTCGTTGCGGTGGTTGGTCCAGTAGAAATAGGACAGCGGATCCAGTCCCTGGTCCGCAACGAACCCGGTCAGGTCGCGCGGGTTCGACGGCCCCAGCAATGGCAGCATGATGTAGGGTCCCTCGGCGACGCCATAGGTGCCCAGCGTCTGGCCGAAGTCCTCCTTGGCGCGGGGCAGGCCCCAGTCGGTCGCGACATCGAACAGGCCACCGATCCCCAGCGTGCTGTTGGTCAGGAAGCGCACCGTGGTCGCTCCCGCCCCGTCCAGGTTGCCCTGCAGCACCGCGTTCACAATGCTCAGCGGCTCTTCGGTGTTGTCCAGGAAGTTGGTGACGCGCTGGCGCCCCTGTTCCGGCACCACCTCGCGATAGACCCAGGCCACCGGCTTCAGCAGGACGCGGTCGACGAACAGGTTGAAGTCGAACGTGGCGCGGTTCAGCGGCTCAAGCGGATCGTTGGCCTGCTCGTACTCCGCCACCGCGTCGGGATCGGCGGGGTCTGGCGGCGTGGCACAGGCGGCCAGCAGCAGGGCCGCCGCGACGGCGACCGCTGCGAGGCGCGGCAGGGGCTGGACGGCTGATGGCACTGGGCTTGCGACTCCGGAACCTTGACCTTGAGACGATAGGGCCGGTGCGGCGGCACCGGCCTGTGACATCCTCGCCATCGATCCTGTTCCCCCAACCTGACCCCGACCTGACCGCGCGGGCGCGGGCCTGTCCCCGCATGACATGGTCACGGCCTGTCCGCCCCGCTATACAGGGCCCAATCACAACCCCGGCCGCGCACTTTTGCTCCGCGGCGGGCGCAGGGACAGGGTGGGAGGGACGATGCCGGAATTCCGCATGATCGACGTGGGCGGCGTCCGCCTGAGGGCGGCCGTGGAGGGGACGGGCCCGCTGGTCGTCATGGTCCATGGCTTTCCGGAATCCTGGTATTCCTGGCGCCACCAGATCGGCCCCATCGCGGCCGCGGGCTTCACGGCGGCGGCGATCGACGTGCGCGGCTATGGCGGCTCCGACAGGCCGCCGCAGGTCGCCGACTATGCCATGAACCACATGGTGGCGGACGTCACCGGCGTGGTCGATGCGCTGAGCCCCGGTGCGCCTGCGGTCATCCTGGGCCATGACTGGGGTGCGCCCATCGTCTGGAACACCGCGCTGATCCGGCCCGACCGCATCCGCGCTGTGGGTGCCCTGTCGGTGCCCTACCTGGGCCCGGCGCCAAAGCCGTTCAACCACATCTTCGACGAGGTCTTCACCAAGAAGAACCGCTTCTTCTACCAGGCCTATTTCCAGAAGGAAGGCGTCGCCGAGGCGGAGGCCGAGGGCGACGTGCGCACCTTCCTGCGCAAGTTTCTCTATGCGATCTCGGGCGATGCCCCGGTCGGCAGTTGGCCCACGGACAAGACGACCGCCGATCCGTTGCTGAAGGGCCTGATCGACCCGGAGCCCTTCCCCGCATGGCTGACGCCGGCCGACCTTGACTATTACGTGGGCGAGTTCGAGCGCTCGGGCCTGCGCGGGCCGATCAACCGCTACCGCAACCACGAGGCGGATTTCGCCTATCTCCAGGACTTCAGGGAGCGGAAGATCGAGCAGCCGGCGCTGTTCATCAGCGGCACCCGCGATCCGGCCTACAACATGCTGGGCGGGCGCGACCCGATGGAGGTCATGCGCACCTTCGTGCCCAACCTCCAGGTGGCGGAACTGCTGGAGGGCTGCGGCCACTGGACCCAGCAGGAGCGCCCGGACGAGGTCAACGCCCGCCTGATCCCCTGGCTGAAAAGCCTGTAGCAGCACCCAGGTCGCGCTGCAGGGCGGCCAGGCAACTGCCCGCCGCCAGCAGCGCGATCGACGCCCACAGGCCCGCATCCAGCGTCCCCAGGGCGTCGGTCAGGGCGCCGATGGCCAGCGGCCCCGCCGTCTGGCCCAGGCCAAAGGCTATGGTCATGGCGGCGATCCCGCCTGGCCACGCGGCTTCGGCCAGGTTGCGGCGGACAAAGACGGTGGTCCCGGCCACGACGCTGAGAAAGGCGCTGCCAAACACGACGGCTGAGGCGACGAGCACTGCCGGATGAGCCGAGAGCAGGGGCAGCACGGCGCCCGCCAGGGTGACGGCGGTCAGTGCCGCGACGCCCAGGCCACCCGGCAGCCGGCCCAGCACGCCGGACCAGACGAAGGGGGCCGCCATCGACGACAGGCCGAGCAGCGTCCAGAAGCCGGCCTGGAGCCCGGGGGCCGTGCCGCCCGCCTCCCGCACCCAGGCGATCATGAACGTCATGTAGGCGATATAGCCCGCGCCAAATCCCAGATAGCCCAGCAGGATCGGCGCCATCGCCCGCAGCGGCACCTGCCGGGCGGCGGCACCTGTCGCGCCCGGTCCCAGGCGTTCACCCCGCGCCAGGGCCAGGACCAGCATCAGGCCCCCCGACAGGGCCGCGAGCACAAGCCAGGCCCGCCACCACGAGCCGGGTCCCCAGGCGGCCAGCAGGAACGGCACGATCGCGCCCGACAGGGCGATGCCGATGCCCGGCCCGACATAGAACAGGCCCAGCAGCAGCGCCGTGGCGCGGCCCTGGCGCACCGCGACGCCGGCCGCCAGCGTGCCACCCGCGACCATGGCAAAGGCCGCGCCCACGCCCGCCGCCAGGCGCGCCGCAGCCAGGGGCGCGAACAGATCCGTCGCACCCGTGGCCGCCATTGCCAGGGTTGCCAGGCCGCTGCCCAGCATGATCGCCGGCCACGCCCCCAGCCCGCGCACCACCGGGGCGGAAAGCAGCGCCCCCAGCAGGTAGCCGGCGGCGTTGATCGTGTTCATGAAGCCGGCTTCGGCATAGGTCCAGCCCAGGCTGTCCCGCATGTCGGGCAGGACCAGGGCATAGGCGAACCGGCTGATCCCCAGGCCGATGGCCGGCCCCAGCGCCAGCACCAGGATCACGAACGCGGCTCGCCCCGCGGTTGCGTCCGGCCGGCCGGTGCGGCTCATTCGGGCGCGTCCGCGATCCTGTCCGCCGGCCCGGCCAGGCTGCGGGCACGGTCCTCCAGATGCGTGAGCACGCGCTCCAGGGCCTGGCGCTCCGCGGCGTCCAGGCCGTCCTGCAGCCGCTCGACGAAGCCCAGCGCGTGCGGCACCAGATCGGCATAGACCGCCCGGCCGCGCGGGGTCAGCGCCAGCATCGCTTCCCGCTGGTCATGGGGACTGGGGCTGCGGATCACCAGGCCCGCCTCGACCAGGGCCGAGGCCGCGCGGGAGACGCGGGTCTTGTGCATCAGCGTGACCCGCGTGATCGCAGCGGCATTGAGCGGCCCGGCGGCCAGGTTCGCCAGGATGCGCCATTCGGGGATCGACAGGCCGTGGCGCGCGCGATAGACGCGCGACAGGGCTTGGCTGACAGCCTCCGCCAGCCCCGTCAGGCGATAGGGCAGGAAGCGGTCAAGGTCGATCGCGCTTGCGGGATCGTTGGGGGCTTGCTCGGTCACGCTGCGCATCCAAGCGGGCCTGCGGCACTCTGGCAAGGCCGGCCCAGGGCTGGCTGGACCAGGGCGCCGGTCCGTGGTCCGGGGCGCACGGCTCGGCCCACAGGCGGCGCTGCTCCGCCAGCTCGGTCGCCAGCGCGTCGCGCATCGCGATCGCCTGCGCGATGTGCGCGTCCAGCTCGGCCAGCTTGGCCTCGAGCCCGCCCAGCGCTTCCTCCCGCGAGAAGCCGCGGTGCAGGACGGCGGGCAGCGTCCGGCCGATCTCGTCCAGGGAAAAGCCCAGGGCCTGCGCCTGGTCGATCAGGGTCAGCACCCCCACCATCTCTGCAGGATAGTCGCGATAGCCATTGGCGCTCCGCGGCACACGCGGCAGAAGTCCCTCCGTCTCATAGAAACGGATGCGCGACGTGCTGACGCCCGTGCGCCGGGACAGTTCGCCGATGCGCATGAAAACCATCCCTTGACCTTCAACCTTGGTCGAAGGTTTAGCGTACGGGCCATCCCGATCCAAGAGGATGTGCACCATGACCATCCAGGCCTTTCCGGCAACCGCCGACCCGCCCATGACGACCCGCCTGCTCCGCGGCCCCTGGGCCTTGCTGGCGCTGGGTGCGCCGCTCTCGCTCCTGGCGGTGGGGGGACGCTGGGACGTCGCCCTGGCCGCGTGGCTGGCGCCGATCCTTCTGCTGCGCTTCGGCCGGACCATGCCGGCCCTGTCCGGGCTCGCCGTGCTGACGCTGCTTTCGGTGGCGCAGTCGTTCTGGATGCTGGTCCAGTTTGGCGTAGCCCTGCAGCCGGGCCTGCTTGCGCTCGTCGTGGCGATGGGCCTGTTCTTCGTCCTGCCCTTTGTCGCCGACCGTCTGCTGGCCCCGCACCTGGGGCCGGTCGGCCGGCTGCTGGTGTTCCCGGCCGCGATCGTCGCGATCGAGTTCGCGATCGCCGTGCTCAGCCCGACCGGTGGCAGCTATGGCCTGCGCGCGATCACGCAGGGCGAGGCGCTGCCCGTGCTCCAGGTCATGGCACTGGCCGGGCCGCACGCCATCGGCTTCCTGGTCGGCCTGGTGGCGACTGCCGCCAACGCGCTGTGGGAGGCACCCGCAGACAGCCTGGCGCGGCGCCATGCGCTGGCGGTCGCCGGGCTCCTGGTCGCGGTCGTGGCGGGGGGCGAGGCGCGGCTGACCTTCCTGGGCACGCCCGTGGGCGCGCCGCATGTCCGCGTCGCCGGCATCACGCCGGACCTTGGCCTGCGCCACCAGGTCAACGCGCCGGTCATGGCCGTCGGCAACCAGGGCGCCGTGCTGCCGCCGCCCGACGACGCGGTCCAGGCCATGCGGACGCCGCAGATGCTGGAGCGCATCGCCCAGGTTCAGGACCAGATGCTGGCCGCCACGCGCCGGGCGGCCCAGGCCGGCGCCCAACTGGTCCTGTGGTCCGAGACGGCCGTGGCCGTCCACGCGGCGGACCGCGACGCGCTGATCGCCCGCGCCGCCCAGGTCGCGCGTGAGGAGGGGATCTACCTGAACGTCACCCTTGGCATTCCCTTTGCCCGGAACGAGGCGCTGCTGATCGGCCCCGATGGCCAGACGCTATGGTCCTATGACAAGAACCATCCCGTGCCGGGCATGGAGCCCGTCCCCGCCGTGGCCAATGCCGTCCCGGTCGCCGCGACGCCTTTTGGCAGCCTGGCCAATGTCATCTGCTATGACGCGGACTTCCCCGCCCTGGCGCGGGTGGCGGCGGACATCCTGCTGGTTCCCGGCTGGGACTGGCCGGAAGTAGGGGCGTCCCACACGCTGAAGATGGCCCGGCTGCGCAGTGTGGAGAACGGCTACGCCCTGGTCCGCACCGACTTCGACGGACAGTCCGCGGCGTTCGACCGCCTGGGCCGGACCCTGGCAAGCCAGGACACGACCGGCCCGGGCGCCCATGTGATGGTTGCCGACGTACAGGTCGAGGGCGCCCGCACCCTCTACAACCGGACGGGAGAGGTCCTGGGCTGGGCCTGCCTGGCCGGCCTGCTGGCCGCGGCCGGCCTCGCACTGCGCAACCGGAGTTCGTTGCGCGTGCAACGATAACGGTGTTAGGCTCCTGCCATGGCACCGCCACGCAGTGGTGCCGCGGACGGGAACGGGACGGGTCGGGCGATGGCGGGACCGCGCTATATCAGCTTTCCGCGGGTGGAGGGGCGATCCTCCCGCCAGGCCCATGCCGACCTGCCCGCCGGCACGTTCGAGCGCGAGCTGGGCAAGGAGGGGTTCTTCGGCCCCGCCACCATGATGTACCACCGCCATGCGCCGACCGGCTGGACCAGCTGGTCCGGCCCGTTGCGCCCGCGGGCCTTCGACCTGTCCGCCCTCGACGCGGGGACCAGCCTGTGGGCGGCACCCCTGGTCCTGTCCAACGCCCGCTGTGCCATGCGCTTCTGGCGGGTCGCGGAGGCGATGGACCACCTGGTGCGCAATGCCGACGGGGACGAGCTGCTGTTCGTGCACGACGGGGCGGGCAGCCTGTTCTGCGACTATGGGCACCTGCGGGTGGCCAAGGGCGACTATGTCGTCCTGCCGCGCTCGACCATGTGGCGCCTGGAGCCGGACAGCCCGATGGCGGTCCTGGCGATTGAGTGCACCAACGGCACCTATCGCCTGCCTGACCGTGGCCTGGTCGGGCGCCACGCCCTGTTCGACGAGGCGATCCTGGACGTGCCGGCTTTGGACGAGCCGTTCAAGGCGCAACAAGGGGAAACCCCCTGGACCGTGCTGGTGAAGCGGCGCAACCAGGTCTCGGAAGTGACCTATCCCTTCAACCCGCTGGATGCGGTCGGCTGGCATGGCGACCTGGCGCCGGTGCGGCTGAACGTGAAGGACATAAGGCCGCTGTCCAGCCACCGCTATCATGTGCCGCCCTCGGCCCATACGACCTGGGTGGGGGAGCGCTTCGTCGTTTGCACCTTTGTCCCGCGGCCGTTCGAGACCGATCCGCGGGCCGTGAAGGTGCCGTTCTTCCACAACAATGACGATTTCGACGAGGTCATCTTCTATCACGACGGCGATTTCTTCAGCCGCGACAACATCAAGCCGGGCATGCTGACCTGGCACCCGTTCGGCTTCACCCACGGGCCTCATCCCAAGGCCCTGGGCCGCATGTACCAGCAGCCCAAGGCGATGACCGACGAATACGCCGTCATGATCGACGCCCGCGATCCGCTGGAGGCCGGACCCGGCATGGCGGCGGTCGAACTGACGTCCTATGCCGAGAGCTGGCACAGCCCCGGCGCCGTGCCACCGGATGCACCTGCAGAGGCGGCGGAGTAGGGCGATGCGCCTGGCCTCCCTGAACCAGGGGCGTGACGGCCGGCTGGTCCTGGTGGACGCCGCGCGCGCGACGATGGTGCGCGCCCGCGCCGCGACCACGCTGCAGGCGGCCCTGGACGACTGGGACCGCCTGGCCCCCCTGCTGGGGGCGGAGCAGGCGCTGCTCGATGCCGGCCGGGCCGAGGGGGCCGAGCCGTTCCGCGCCCAGGACTGCGCCGCACCCTTGCCGCGCGCCTATCAATGGGCGGATGGCAGCGCCTATGTCACCCATGTCGAACTGGTGCGCCGGGCACGTGGCGCCGAGATGCCGCCAAGCTTCTGGACCGACCCGCTGATGTACCAGGGCGGCTCCGACGGGTTCCTGGCCCCGTGCGCCGACATTCCCGCGGGCGATCCCGCCTGGGGCCTGGATTTCGAGGCGGAGGTCGCCGTCATCACGGGCGATGTGCCGCTGGGGGCGACGGTCGCCCAGGCGGCCGCCGCGATCCGCCTCGTCATGCTGGTCAACGACGTCAGCCTGCGCGACCTGATCCCGCACGAACTGGCCAAGGGGTTCGGCTTCTTCCAGTCGAAGCCGGCCAGCGCTGCCGCCCCCATTGCCCTGACGCCTGATGAACTGGGCCCTGCCTGGGATGGCGAGCGCCTGCATGGGCCGGTGCTGTCCAGCCTGAACGGTCATCTGTTCGGGCGGCCGGATGCCGGCGTCGACATGGTCTTCTCGTTCCCGCAGCTGATCGCGCACGCGGCGCGCACGCGGGCGCTCTGCACCGGCAGCATTGTCGGCTCCGGCACGGTCGCCAATCGGCATGGCGACCCTGCGGTGTCGGGGATCGAGGCGGGTGGCGTCGGCTCCTCCTGCATTGCCGAGCGGCGCATGCTGGAGGTGCTGGCGCACGGTGCGCCGCGCACGCCCTTCCTGGGGGCTGGCGACCATGTGCGGATCGAGATGCTGGATGCGCGCGGCCGCAGTCTGTTCGGCGCGATCGACCAGTGCGTACGGGCTTCGGCGGCCACAGACACACAATACCGGGTCCAGGGGAGGACGGCATGAGCAAGGCTTTCGCGTCGCATGGCGACCTGATGGACAAGGCGATCAGCTTCGACGAACTGGGCTCCGGCCTGTTCGCCTTCACGGCGGAGGGCGATCCCAATAGCGGCGTGATCGTGGGCGACGACGGGGTGATCGTGATCGACACCCAGGCAACCCCCGTCATGGCGCAGGAGGTGATCTCCCGCATCCAGGGCGTCACCGACCGGCCGGTCTCGTGGATCGTGCTCAGCCACTACCACGCCGTGCGCGTGCTGGGGGCGGCCGCCTATGGCGCGCGCGGCGTGATCGCCAGCCAGGGCACGCTGGACCTGATCAAGGAGCGCGGGCAGCAGGACTACGAGTCGGAGGTCGGGCGCTTTCCCCGGCTGTTCCGGGCGGTCGAATCGATCCCCGGCCTGACCTGGCCCGACATCGTCTTCGAGCGCCGCCTGACGGTGCGGCTGGGCACGCGCGAGGTCGAGCTGATGCACCTGGGCCGCGGCCATACCAAGGGCGACACGATCGCCTGGCTGCCGAAGGAACGGGTGCTCTATGCCGGCGACCTGGTCGAGTGCCAGGCGACGCCCTATACCGGCGACGCCTACCTGCGCGACTGGCCCGCCACGCTGCAGAAGCTGCGGGAGCTTCAGCCGGAATGCCTGGTGCCGGGGCGCGGCCGGGCCCTGACATCCGCCCGCGACTGCCTGGACGCGATCGACGCGACCGACGCCTTCGTTCGCGCGCTGTACGAGGCGGTATCGGGCGCACGGGCCAAGGGAGCGACCCTGAAACAGGCCTATGACGAGGCGAACTCGGCGCTGCGCCCGCGTTTCGGCAACTGGGTCATCTTCGACCATTGCATGCCGTTCGACGTCTCCCGCGCCTATGACGAGGCGGGTGGCGTGGACGATCCCAACATCTGGACCGCCGAGCGCGACGTCGCGATGTGGGAGGCCCTGGAACGCTCCCAGGCCGCGTGAGGGGCGCCCAACTAATTACCGCTCATCCCCGCGAAGGCGGGGATCCAGGGGCAAGCGCTGTCCTGCGTGATCCTGGATCCCCGCTTTCGCGGGGATGAGCGGATCTTCTGATGGTCCTTCTGATGGAGGAACCCATGTCCGCATCCTATGAGGCGCCGCGCTATCCGTACCGGCGGTCGGTCGACCAGGATCGGCCGGGTCGTCATGCCGTTGTGGTCGTGGGCGCCGGGATGGTCGGGCTCGCCATGGCGGTCGACCTTGCCCTGCGCGGGGTCGCCTGCGTCGTGCTCGACGACAACGACACCGTCTCGACCGGCAGCCGCTCTATCTGCCACGCCCAGCGGACGCTGGAAATCTACGACCGCCTGGGGATTGCCGAGCGGGTGCGCGGGCGCGGCGTCGTCTGGAACCGCGGCCGCGTCTTCCGCGGCGACCGCGAGATCTACGACTTCAACCTCCAGCCGGAGGGGGGGCAGGCCTGGCCCGCCTTCATCAACCTGCAGCAGTTCCATGTGGAGGAATGGCTGGTCGAACGGGCGCTTGCGACCGGCCTGGTGGACCTGCGCTGGCGCAACCGGGTCACGGGCGTCGCACCCCAGGCGGATGGCGTCGCGCTGGACATCGACACGCCGGATGGCGCCTACAGGCTGCAGGCCGACTGGGTCATCGCCTGCGACGGCGCCAATTCGACCGTGCGGCAGGCGCTGGGCCTGGATTTCGCCGGCCGCGTCTTCCAGGACCGCTTCCTGATCGCTGACGTGAAGATGGAGGCGGAGTTCCCGACCGAGCGCTGGTTCTGGTTCGACCCGCCGTTCAATCCCGGCCAGTCGGCCCTGCTGCATCGCCAGGCGGACAATGTCTGGCGCATCGACCTGCAACTGGGGCCGGATGCCGACCCGGAGCAGGAGCGGCAGCCGGAGCGGGTCATCCCGCGGCTGAAGGCGATGCTGGGGGCGGAGGCGCGTTTCACCCTCGACTGGGTGTCGGTCTACACGTTCTGCTGCCGCCGGCTGGAGCGGTTCCGCCATGGCCGGGTCCTGTTTGCCGGGGATGCGGCGCACCAGGTCTCGCCGTTTGGGGCGCGGGGCGGCAATGGCGGGATCCAGGACGTGGACAACCTCGCCTGGAAGCTGGCTTTGGTCCTGGCCGGCCACGCGCCAGAGACGCTGCTCGACACCTATGATGCCGAGCGCGGCCCGGCGGCGGATGAGAACATCCTGAACTCGACCCGTGCCACCGACTTCCTGACGCCCAAGAGCGGGGCGGGGCGCGCCCTGCGCGATGCCGTGCTGGACCTGGCGGAGCGCTTTGCATTTGCCCGGCCCATGGTGAATTCGGGGCGCCTGTCGCGCCCGCACACGTCCCGCTCCGGCCCGCTCAACAGTCCTGATGCGGGGCCTTTCGATGCCGGCGCACCAGCGGGTGCGCCGCTGCCCGATGCGCCTTTTGGCGCCGGCTGGCTCCTGCCGCACCTGGGGGACGGTTTCACCCTGCTCTGGTTTGGCCGGGATCTACCCGCCGCACCGCGCCTGGGGGAGGGGCCGGTGCCCATCCGCCTGCTGGTCGTGCCGCCGGAAGAGGGCCTGGCCTGGCAGCGCTGCGGGGCAGAGCCCGGTACCTGCCTGCTGGTGCGTCCCGACCAGCACATTGCCGCGCGCTTCCGCAGCCTGGAGGTGGAGGCCGTCCTGGCCGCACGCGACCGGGCGCTGGGCCTGGCACCACAGGCCATTGGGGTTGCCGCATGAGTGGGCTGGACACCGCGCCCCGCCTCGACCGCCCGGACGATGTGTTCGAGGCACTGGTCGCCGCCCACCAGGGGCTGGACGCGGCCGCCTGCGCCCGGCTCGACGCCCGGCTGATCCTGCTCCTGGCCAACCAGGTGGGCGACGCCACCATCGTGCTGGAGGCGATCCGCCTCGCCCGGCAGGACTTGCCAGGCGCCTGAGCGCTGCGCGGAGCGGGCTCCGCTGCCTGCCTCATTTCTGGTCAATCCCGCGCGTGTGGTTACGTCTTGGGCAGGCTGTCCGGGACCTGTGCCCCATCCGGCGCGCTTGATGCGGCGCGGTCCCTGGCACCACGGCCGCGACATTCCTGGCACGCCCTTTGCTGTTCCTTCCGTCATCACGGGGCGACGCCCGCCGACGGCATCGAAGAGGGACAGGCATGACCACGGATATCAAGCCAGGCCAGACGCGCCGGCGCGTCCTGCTCAATATCGCACTCGGCTCCGCCGCCCTGTCCGCGGGCCTCAGCCTGCGCAGCCGCCCGGGCCTTGCCGCGACGCTGGAGGAGATCAAGGCGCGCGGCGCCTTCGTCGTCGCGACCGAGGACGACTACAAGCCGTTCTCCTACCTGGTCGATGGCAAGCCCATGGGCTACGACCATGCGATCGCCGACCTGCTGCGCGCGCATATCGCACCCATCGAGCTGAAGCAGGAGATCATTCCCTGGACCGGCCTGCTCGCCGGTGTCGCCAGCGGCAAGTACGACATGTGCCTGAGCGCGGCGCTCATCACCAAGGAACGGCAGGAGTCGCTGGACTTCACCTCGCCCACGGCCGCCGCCACCAACGTCTACATCAAGCGCAAGGCCGACGACTCGATCAAGGGCATCCCCGACCTGTCGGGCAAGACCATCGGCGTCCAGGCGGGCAGCGCCCTGCTGTCCAAGCTGCCGGAGCTTGAGGCGATGCTGGCGCCCACCGGTGGCAAGCTGGGCGAGGTGGTGCAGTACACCTCCTACCCCGAGGCGTACCAGGACCTGGCCATCGGCCGGACCGACATTGTCATCAATACCGAGATCAATGCCGAGGCCCTGGTCAAGGAACGCCCCGACGTGTTCGAGAAGGGCCTGCCCGTCGCCAGCACGACCTACACGGCCTATGCCGTTGCCAAGGGCAACGCCGAACTGCTGGCCTGGGTGAACGACTTCCTGCTGGGCCTGCGCAAGGACGGCCGGATGTACGCCCTGCAGAAGGAACACCTGGGCGTCTCGTTCGAGAACATGCCCGAATCCTTCATCGCCGAAAGCTGAGCCGTCGCTCGGATGCTTCGAGACGCGTCCCTGCGGGCCGCTCCTCAGCATGACGCTCTTGGTTTTCTGAGTGAAACACCAACGGTCGTCATCCTGAGGAGGGTCCGGAGGACCCGTCTCGAAGGATGTTGGTGCATGCCCGCATGACCCTTGCCGACTATCTCAGCCTGATCGAGGGCGCGGGCATGACCGTGCTGATCTCGCTCAGCGCGATCGTCCTCGGCGTGCCTCTCGGCCTGGGGCTGGCCCTGCTGCGCTGGGGTCGGGTCCCCGTCGCGGGCCACATGGCGGCCGTCTATGTCAGCATAATCCGTGCCTCGCCCATGGTGACGCTGGGCCTGCTGATCTTCTTCGCCCTGCCGGGAATCGGCCTGTCGCTCGATCCGATCCCGGCGGGTATCGCCACGCTGACGATCAGCACCGCCTCGTTCAATGCCGAGATCTGGCGCGGTGCGCTGCTTGCCTTCCCCAAGGACCAGATCGAGTCGGCCAAGGCGGTCGGCATGACGCGGGGCCTGTGGTTCCGCCGCATCGTCCTGCCCCAGGTGACGCGCACCGCTCTGCCGGCTTTGGTCAACGAGATGACGCTGCTGCTGAAGTCCAGCCCCGCCATCGCCGTGCTGGGGGTGGTGGAGATCACGCGCGCCGCGGTGCGGATCGGTGCCCGCACCTATGAGCCGCTGCCCCCGTTTGCCGCGGCCCTCGTCATTTATACCGCCGTCATCGCCCTGTTCGTCCTGGCCCAGCGCATGGTCGAGCGGCGCTACGGCGTCGCCACGGCGACGCGGTAGCGGCGATGCTGCACGAATTCCTGGTCGTCTTCGGGGAGTGGGAGCGCCTGCTCCACGGCTTCTGGCAGACGATCTGGCTGGCCGTCGGTTCGGCCGCGGCGGCCCTGGTCCTGGCCATGCCCTTTGCCATGGCGCTGATGTCGCGCAACCGGGCGATCGCGGTCCTGGCCCGCATCCTGGTCGACGGCATGCGCTGCGTGCCGTTCCTGCTGTTCGCCTACTTCATCTATTACGGCCTGCCGTCGCTGGGCATCCGCTTCTCCAGCGTGATGGCGGGGCTGATCGCGCTGATCCTCTACAACACCGCCTACATGGCCGAGCTGCTGCGCGCGGCCTGGGCCAACCTGGCGCCGGAGGCGATCGAGGCGGGGCACGCCTTCGGCTTCCATGGCTGGGGCCTGTTCCGCCGCATCGTGCTGCCGCCCGTGGTGCTGCAGGCGGTCCCGATGATCGGCAACCAGGTCATCCAGATCGTGAAGGACAGCGCCTTTCTCACGATCATCACGGTGCCGGAACTGACCCATGTCGCGTCCGCCATCCAGGCCGAGAAATACGTGCCCTTCGCCTCGTTCGTGACGGCGATCTTCCTCTACTGGGTGATCTGCTTCGCGGTCGAGCTGGTCGTGAATGCCGTCGGCCGCGTGGCCGAGGCGCGGCGCTGAGCGCAGGAGAGAGCCATGTCCAACCCCGTGCTGCAGGTGCGCGGCCTGTCCAAGTCGTTCGGCACGAACCTGGTCCTGGCCGACATCAGCCTGGACGTCGACCGGGGCGAGACGGTCTGCGTGCTGGGCCCCTCGGGCTCGGGCAAGTCGACGCTGCTGCGCTGCATCAACTGGCTGGAACCGCCGGACGGCGGCACGGTGCACCTGTCCGGCACGCGGATCGGCTATCGCCCGGGTGGCAATGTCGCGATGGGTGACCGTGACCTGGCGGCGGTGCGTACGCGCATGGGCATGGTCTTCCAGCACTTTGCCCTGTGGCCGCACCTGACGGTGATCCAGAACGTGATGGAGGCGCCGCTGCACGTCCAGAAGCGTCCGCGCGGCGAGGTCCGGGCGGAGGCCGAGGCACTGCTGGCGCAGGTGGGCCTGGCCGACAAGATGGACCAGTTCCCGGCCCGCCTGTCGGGCGGCCAGAAGCAGCGCGTCGGCATCGCCCGGGCGCTGGCGACCAAGCCCGAGCTGATCCTGTTCGACGAGCCGACCTCCGCCCTCGACCCCGAACTGGTGGGGGAAGTGCTGCTGGTCATGAAGGACCTGGCGGCCAAGGGGATGACCATGGTGATCGTCACGCACGAGATGGGCTTTGCCCGCGACGTCGCCAATCGCGTCGTCTTCATCGACCGTGGCCACGTGGTCGAGACCGACCGGCCCGACGTCTTCTTCAGCCAGCCCAAGACCGACCGCGCCCGCCAGTTCCTGCAACGCTTTGCCGGCGCTGCCGCCTGACCATCGGAGAGAGACGATGCCCGAGCCCATCTACCACATGATCCCGGACGGCCCGACCCCGGTCGCCCCCTACTGCCACCTGGTCGAGTTCAACGGCATGCTGTTCATCACGGGCCAGCTGGCGACCGACCTCGACCTCGACGCGCCGATGCCGGAATCGATCGAGGAGCAGACGCACAAGACACTGGACAACCTGCGCCGTGCGCTCGCGACGGCTGGTGCCGGGTTCGAGAACGTGCTCTTCGTGCGCATCTACCTGACGAAGTTCGATGAGCATTTCGACCGCATGAACGCGGTCTATCGCACCTATTTCCCGGAGGGTCGCCTGCCGGGCCGCACCACGGTCGGCGTCACGGGCCTGGCCGCCGGCGGAGACGTCGAGATCGACATGATCGCCTACCGCCCGGGCTGAGGCTTAGCGACGAGCGAACGATGGCATGGCCCGTGGAGTCGTCATGATCCGGGCCTTGTGCAGGGCAGGTGCTGAGTGACGTCGACCGTCGGCTCACCTGCGAACGAAATCGTCCGCATCCGGAGCGGCTCCAACATCTGCCGCAGGTCGGCAGGCACTTGGTCGATCGTCAGGTGACGGGGCGGGCGACCCTGCAACTCGTAGACATTGGAATGACGGGAGGCCGGGCGGTGAACGTCCTCCCAATCGTAGCAATGAAGGCCACGCTCGACTGGATGAACCCAAGCTTCGTTGGTCGAGCAGACGGTCGCGGTGTTTCTGTCATTGATGACTGGAAGCGCATCGAAGAAGTCGAACAACACCGTCTGCGAGCCGTCAGACAGCGTCAGGAAGTAGCTCGGGACCGGTCCGACCCCGCCGGTGGCAAAGGTCGCGATCAGGCCATCCCGGTCGATCGCCCACCAGCCCAGGTCGATCAGGACGGGATAGGTGGACATGACCGCGCGGGGGGCGACGTTCAGTCCCGCATGTTGATGTATTGCAGGGGCTGTTCGATGCCCAGGCCCTTGACCAGGCGGATCGTCTCCTGAAGATCGTCGATCTTCTTGCCTGAGACGCGCAGTTCGTCGCCCTGGATCGCCACCTGGACCTTGGTCTTCGAGCCCTTGACCGCCGTCACGATCTTTTTCGAGATCTCGCGGTCGATGCCCTGCTTGATGGTCACGACCTGGCGGATCGTGCCGGCAGAGGCCTTTTCCTGCTTGCCGAAGTCGAGCGCCGCGGGGTCGAGCTTGCGCCGCACGAAATAGGTCTTCAGCAGGTCGTGCAGCTGTTCCAGCTTGGGCTCGCTGTCGGCCAGGATGGTGATGGCGCTCTCTTCCCGCGTCAGGGTCGACTTGGACCCCTTGAAGTCGAAGCGCTGGGCGATTTCGCGCAGGACGCCCTGGATGGCATTGTCGACCTCGGCCAGGTCGGTTTTTGAGACGATGTCGAAGCTTGGCATGGCCCGACAATAGGGCGGCCTGCGCGGCGTTCAAGGGGCGGGCAGGGCAGGCCGGGTCCGGCTCAGGCCCCCTGGACCACGCCATGCCGGAAGGGGGAGGCCGGATAGGTGCCCAGCACCTTCCAGTAGGAGCAGAAGAAGTCCAGTTCCTCCAGGGCGAGCGCCAGGGGGCGCTGGCTGGGGTGGCCCTCGGCATCGGCATAGAACTGGGTGGCCGTGAACGTGCCGTCCAGCTGGTAGCTTTCGAGCTTGGTCAGGTTGACGCCGTTGGTGGCAAAGCCGCCCAGCGCCTTGTACAGCGCGGCCGGCACGTTGCGCACGCGGAAGACGAAGCTGGTGACGGTGGGGCCGCTGTCGGGGCCCGGGTCGGCCCCCTCCCGCGCCAGGACGACGAAGCGGGTCGTGTTGTGGTCCGCATCCTCGACATCCGGCACCAGGATCTTCAGGCCATAGACCTCCGCCGCCAGGCTGGAGGCGATGGCGGCGACCGTGACGTCGGTGCCCAGGGAGACGTCGCGCGCGGCGCCGGCCGTGTCGGCGTGCTGGACGGCGCGCAGGCCCTGGCTGCGGATGATGTTGCGGCACTGCGCCAGCGCCATCTGGTGGCTGGTGACCGTCTTCAGCCCGGCAAGCGTCGCCTCGGGCCGGGCCAGGAGCTGGTGGCGGACGCGCTGGAAGTGTTCGCCGATGATGAACAGGCCCGATTCCGGCATCAGGTGGTGGATGTCGGCGACGCGTCCGGCCAGCGAATTCTCGATCGGGATCATGCCCAGGTCGGCCCGCCCCTCCGCCACCGCGGCAAATGCGTCCTCGAACGTGGGGCAGGGCAGGGCCTCGGCCTGCGGCATGGCTTCGCGGATGGCGAGGTGGGAATAGGCGCCGGGCTCGCCCTGAAAAGCGACGCGGGGGTGGGTAACTGTCGTCATGGCGCGCTGGGGTGCAGCAGTGCACGTGCCCGGTCAAGGTCGGCCTGCGTGTCGACGCCCAGCGGCACCGTCTCGACAAAGGCGACGTCGATGCGCATGCCGTCCTCCAGCGCCCGCAACTGCTCCAGCTTCTCGCGCAACTCCAGGGGGGAGGGGGCCAGGCCCACGAAGCGCTCCAGCGCCGAGCGCCGCCAGGCATAGAGGCCGATATGGTGCCACAGCGGGCCATCGCCATGCGGCGCCGTCGCCCGCGTGAAATAGAGCGCGCGGCCAGTGGCGGCCCCCTCGGGCGCGGAGACCACGGCCTTGACCACGTTGGGGTTGGTGCGCTCGTCCTCGCGCACGATCCGTGCCGCGAGCGTGCCGATGGCCACGGCCGGATCGTCCAGCAGCGCGGCCGCGTCGCGCAGCAGGGTGGGATCCAGCGTCGGCAGGTCGCCCTGGACGTTGATGATGCGCGTCGCCCGCGCCTCCGGGTCGACCAGGCGCACCGCCTCCATCACCCGGTCCGAGCCGGACGGGTGGGCGGGATTGGTCAGGACGGCGCGGCCGCCCGCGGCCTCGACGGCGTCCGCGATCGCCGGCTCGGCTGCGGCGACGACGACGGGGCCCAGGCCTGCGGCAACGGCGCGCTCCCAGACGTGGACGATCATCGGCCGGCCTGCGATACTGGCCAGGGGCTTGTCGGGGAGTCGCGTGGAGCCCAGCCGCGCGGGGATCACGACCAGCGCGTCATCATGTTTCTTCATCATCGACCATAATGCGGCATACTGCCGCCCAGAATGGGGCGCAGGCTTGGGCTAGGTTCACGCCCAGCCCCGAAAGCCCGGAGCATGGCATGGATTCCTTCGAGTTCAACAAGATCGCCGGCGGCGTGCTCGGCAGTTTTCTGTTCATCCTGCTGATCAACAACGTCAGCGACCTCGTTTCGGGCTCGCATGCCCATGAAGCGCCCAAGGCCTATGTGATCGCCGTGCCGGAAGAGGCCGCGGCCCCTGCCGAAGGTGGCGCCGCGGCGCCGACCGGTCCGGAGCCGATCGGCCCCCTGCTGGCCAGCGCCGACGTCGGCGCGGGCGAGGCGCTGTTCAAGCGCTGCGTGTCCTGCCACGAGGCGACGAAGGGCGGCCCGAACAAGGTCGGTCCCGATCTGTGGGGCCTGATCGACCGCCCGGTCGGCAAGCACGAGGGCTTTGCCTACTCCGCGGCGATGCAGGCGCATGGTGGCAACTGGACCGTCGATTCGCTGAATCATTGGCTGGCCGACCCCAAGGCCTACATCCCGGGCAACAAGATGGCCTTTGCCGGCCTGCGCAAGGCCGAGGACCGCGCGAACCTGATCGCCTGGCTGAACCAGCAGTCCGACAGCCCGCTGTCGGTCGATGCGCTGGTCGCCGATGCGGCGCCCGCCGGTGCAGCGCCGGGTGCAGCCTCGGGCGAGACGGCCCCCGCGGCCCCGGCCGAGGGCGAGCCCTCGGCAGTGCCGCCTGCCGGTGCCACCGACGCGCCGGCCCCGGCCGCACCTCCGGCCCAGTAAGGACCCCGTCATGGGCCCGATGAGGGCGGCGGCGCTTCTGGTTTGCGCCGCCCTCGTCTCCCTGCCGGCTGTCGCCCAGGAGACGAATCCCGCGGTCACGCGCACCCATGCGCTGTCCCTCCTGGGTGAACCGAAGTACCCGGCCGATTTCGCGCATGTCGAGGTCGTCAACCCCGATGCGCCCAAGGGGGGCGCCATCGTCATCGGGGCGATGTCGGGCGGCTTCGATTCGCTGAACCCCTTCATCGTGCGGGGCAACCCGGCCGCTGGCGTGGGCCAGGTCTACGAGACGCTGATGGCCTCGCCCCCCGACGATCCCAATGCCGAGTATGGCCTGGTCGCCGAAAGCGTGGAGTTCCCGGCCGACCGGTCCTGGGTCACCTTCCACCTGCGGGCGGAGGCGCGCTGGCACGACGGCAAGCCGATCACGGCCGAGGACGTCGTCTTCAGCTTCGAGACGTTGCGCGACAAGGGCGCGCCGTTCTATCGCTCCTACTACGCCAACGTGACCAGGGCCGAGATCCTGGACGCGCGGACGGTGAAGTTCACCTTCGACCAGGCCAACAACCGCGAACTGCCCCAGATCATGGGCCAGCTTGTCGTGCTGCCCAGGCACTGGTGGGCCGATCGAAAGTTCGAGGAGACGTCGCTGGAGCCGCCCTTGGGCAGTGGTCCCTATCGCGTCGCCAACGTGAAGCCGCCGTCGTCCATCACGCTGGAGCGTGTGCCCGACTATTGGGCCAAGGACCTGCCCATCAATCGGGGCCAGGACAATTTCGACACGATCCGCTACGAGTACTATCGCGACCCGGTGATCGCCTTCGAGGGGTTCAAGGGGCGTGCGTTCGACTTCTACCAGGAATCGCGCGCGTCGAACTGGGCGACGGGCTATGACTTTCCGGCCGTGAAGAACGGGCTGGTGCGGCGCGAGGAGCCGGCCAATGGCTATCCCGCCGGGATGCAGGGCTTCGTCCTCAACACCCGCCGGCCCCAGTTCGCCGACATCCGCGTGCGCCGGGCGCTCGACCTTGCCTATGACTTCGAATGGGCCAACAAGAACCTGTTCTTTGGCGCCTACAGCCGGACGCAGAGCTATTTCGAACGCTCCGAACTGGCCTCGACCGGTGTGCCGGAGGGGGCTGAGCTGGCCCTGCTGGAGCCGTTCCGCGACCGGCTGCCGGCCGAGCTGTTCACCACGCCCTACCGCTCGCCGGTCAGCGACGGCTCCGGCCGCGACCGCACCAACCTGCGCCAGGCGACCCAGCTGCTGAAGGAGGCCGGCTGGACGATCCAGGACCGCAAGCTGGTCAATGCCGAAGGGCAGCAGATGCGGATCGAATTCCTGCTCGACAATGATGGCGGTGCGTTCGAGCGCGTGATCCTGCCCTATATCCAGAACCTGGAGCGCCTGGGCATCGCCGCCAGCATCCGCAACATCGACTCGACGCAGTTCGAGAACCGTCAGCGCGACTTCGACTATGACGTGGTCGTCGCCACGATCGGCCAGTCCCTGTCGCCGGGGAACGAACAGCGCGACTTCTTCTCCACGAAGTCGGCCGACGAAAAGGGCAGCCGCAACCTGGCCGGGGTGCGCGATCCCGTGGTCGACGCCCTGATCGAGAAGGTGATCTTCGCCGCCGATCGCGACGGGCTGCTGGCGGCGACCCGGGCGCTGGACCGCGTCCTGCTCTGGGGTCACTACGTCGTGCCGCAATGGTACCTGGCGAACAACCGCATCGCCTGGTGGGATCGCTTCGGCCGGCCGGAGAAGACGACCCCCTATTCGGTCGGCTTCCCCACCACCTGGTGGCTGGATCCGGCCAGGGACGCCGCGATCGCGGCTGGACGCGCCCCAAACTGATGGGCGCGCGCCGCGCGTCCTGGGGGGCCGCCGGCCTGGGCGCGGTGCTCGCCGCGGGGCTTGGCCCGGGCCTGGCCCCATCGCCCGCCACGGCCGCCGCGGCGCATGGCGTCGCGATCTTCGACGACCTGAAATATGGCCCGGGCTTCCAGCACTTCGACTATGTCAATCCCGATGCGCCAAAGGGCGGGACCCTCAGGCTGCACCATGTCGAGACGTTCGACACGCTGAACCCCTTCACCCTGCTGGGCGTGCCGGCGCAGGGCACGACCATGCCCTTCGACAGCCTGATGGAGGCCGCCGGCGACGAGCCCGGCTCCGCCTATGGCCTGGTCGCGGACACGGTCGACGTGGCGGCCGACCGCACCTTCGCCCTGTTCGGCCTGCGGGCGGAGGCGCGTTTCCACGACGGCTCGGCCCTCACCGCGCGCGACGTCTGCTTCACCCTCGACACGTTCAAGGCGCACGGCAATCCACAATTGCGCACCGCCTATCGCGACGTGACCTGCACGGTCGAGGCTGCGACCCGCGTGCGCTTCGACTTCGCGGGCGAGCAGCGCCGCGACCTGCCGTTCCAGGTGGCCACGATGCCGATCCTGTCGCAGGCGGACTGGGCGGGCCGTGACTTCACCCTGACCACGATGCAGGCACCGCTGGGCAGCGGGCCCTATCGCGTGGCCAGGGTTGACCCAGGCCGCGCCATCGTGTTCGCACGGGTCGAGGACTATTGGGCGCGCGACCTGCCGGTCAATCGTGGACGTTGGAACTTCGACCGCATCCAGTACGACTATTACCGCGACCGGGACGTCGCCTTCCAGGCGTTCAAGTCGGGTGCCTATGATCTGCGCGAGGAGTACACGGCGCGGATCTGGGCCACCGGCTACGACTTCCCGGCCGTGGCCGACGGCCGGGTACAGCGTGCCGTCCTGCCCGACGGCCGTCCCTCGGGCGTGCAGGCGCTGTTCCTGAACCTGCGGCGCGAACGCTTCCAGGATCCGCGCGTGCGCCATGCCCTGGAACTGGCCTTCGACTTCGAATGGCTGAACCGCAGCGTGTTCCACGGGGCCTATTCCCGGACCAGCTCGATCTTCGAGAACTCGACCTATGCCGCCAAGGCCCCGCCGGGGCCGGCCGAGCTGGCCCTGCTGGAGCCGTTCCGCGACCAGCTTCCGCCGGAGGTGTTCACCACGGCCTACGCCGCCAACGTGACCGACGGCAGCGGTACCGCGCGCGACGCGATGCGCCAGGCCCGCGCCCTGCTGCAGGAAGCGGGATGGACGATCCGCGATGGCAAGCTGGTCAACGCGGCGGGCGAGGCGTTCACCCTGGAACTGCTCAATTGGGAGGCGTCCTTCGAGCCGGTCTTCGCGCCCTATATCCAGAACCT
This sequence comes from Zavarzinia sp. CC-PAN008, assembly GCF_051903925.1. Lineage (GTDB taxonomy): Bacteria > Pseudomonadota > Alphaproteobacteria > Zavarziniales > Zavarziniaceae. The sequence continues at coordinate 4,709,145 of NZ_CP173678.1, read as the reverse complement.
GCGGCGCCTGGGCATCGACGCCCGCATCCGCCTGGTCGACGTCGTGGCGTACCAGGAGCGGATGCGCAATTTCGACTTTGACGCGCTCACCTCGCGCTTTGCCATGCCGCTGACCCCGGGGATCGAGCAGCGCGACTTCTGGTCCAGCGCCAGTGCCGCCGAGGTCGGCAGCTACAACCTGGCGGGCATCGCCAGTCCCGCCATCGACGCGCTGGTGGAAAAGGTGGTCACGGCGACCAGCCGGCCCGATCTGGTGGTCGCCGCCACGGCCCTGGACCGCGCCGTGATGTGGAGCCGCGCCCTGATCCCGCAATGGTACAAGGGGACCTATACCGTCGCCTGGTGGAACCGCTTCGGCCGGCCGGAGACGGTGCCGCAGAACACCAACGGCATCCTCGATACCTGGTGGGTCGACCCCACGAAAGCCGCCACCCCCGACCCGGGCGCTGCGCCATGACGGCCATGTCACCGAGGTGGCGCTCGTCTCTCCCGTCGCGAAGCGAGGGGGAAGGATCGGGCTGGATCGTCGTGTCCTGCCCTCACCCCCCGCCGGTTGGCGCCTGGCGCATGGGTCTTTCCTGATGGGCGCCTATATCGTTCGCCGCCTGCTGCTGATGATCCCGACCCTGATCGGCATCATGGCGATCAACTTCGCGGTCCTGCAGGCCGTGCCCGGCGGTCCGATCGAGCGGGTGCTGGCGCGCTTCAACGACGTCAACACCGATGTGACCAGCCGCTTCACCGGCGGCGGAAGCGAGGTGCGCGACGGCGGCGGCGCCAGCAACGCCTATGGCTTCCGCGGCATCGACCCCAAGCTGATCGCCGAGCTGGAGCGCCAGTTCGGGCTGGACAAGCCGCCGCTCGAACAGTTCCTGCTGATGATGCGCAACTATGCGCTGTTCGACTTCGGGAAGAGCTTCTTCCGCGACCAGACCGTGGTCGACCTGGTGCTGGACCGCATGCCGGTCTCGATCTCGCTGGGCCTGTGGACCACGCTCATCACCTACCTGGTGTGCATCCCCCTGGGCATCGCCAAGGCGGTGCGTGACGGCTCGCGCTTCGACGTCTGGACCAGTTTCGTCATCGTGATCGGCTATGCGATCCCCAGCTATCTGTTCGCGGTGGGCCTGATCGTGCTGTTCGCCGGCGGCTCGTTCCTGGACTGGTTCCCCTTGCGCGGGCTGGTCTCCGACGGGTTCGAGGGCATGTCCTGGTGGGAACAGGTGGCCGACTATTTCTGGCACCTTGCCCTGCCGCTGACGGCCCTGCTGGTGGGCAGCTTCGCCACGCTGACCATGCTGACCAAGAACTCGTTCCTGGACGAGATCTCGAAGCAGTACGTGATCACCGCCCGGGCCAAGGGGGTGACGGAACGGCGCATCCTCTATGGCCATGTCTTCCGCAACGCGATGCTCATCATCATCGCCGGCTTCCCCTCGGCCTTCATCGGCATCCTGTTCACCTCCGCCCTGCTGATCGAGGTGATCTTCAACCTGGATGGCCTGGGCCTGCTGGGCTTCGAGGCGGCGCTAGGGCGCGACTATCCGGTCATGCTGGGGACGCTCTATGTCTTCTCCCTGCTCGGCCTGCTGACCAGTCTGGTGGGCGACCTGACCTACATGCTGGTCGATCCCCGCATCGACTTCGAGAAGCGGAGCGGCTGATGACCTCGCTGCCGCCCCTGACGCCCCAGCGCGGATCCCTCCTGCGCCTCTGGCTCTACCGGCTCGGCATCGGCTGGCTGGGTGCGGTGTGGCGCGCGCTGGTCGCCGTGGTGCTGGCGCTGCGCCTGCTGGTCCAGCCGCGTTCCGCTCCCGCGCGGCGGCGCATCGCGCGCTTCAAGGCGAACCGCCGCGGCTACTGGTCGGCCTGGATCTTCGGCACGCTGCTTTTCCTCAGCCTGTTCGCGGAGTTCATCGCCAACGACCAGCCCCTCCTCGTGAACTATCAGGGCGGGATCTATGTGCCCGTTCTCAAGACCTATCCCGAGACCGCCTTTGGCGGCGATTTCGAGACGGCGGCCGATTACCGCGACCCGTACCTGAAGGGGCTGATCGCGGATGCCGGGGGCACCATCGTCTGGCCGCTGATCCCGTTCAGCTACGACACGATCAACCGCGACCTCAACGTGCCGGTGCCCAGTCCCCCCACATGGGAGAACCTGCTGGGCACCGACCAGTCGGGACGCGACGTGGCGGCGCGGCTGATCTATGGCTTTCGCGTCTCGGTCCTGTTCGGGCTGACGCTGACCATCCTGTCCTCGATCATCGGCGTGATCGCGGGCGGCGTGCAGGGCTATTTCGGCGGCCGGACAGACCTGCTGTTCCAGCGCTTCATCGAGATCTGGTCCGGCCTGCCGGTGCTCTACCTGCTGATCATCCTGTCGCGCATCACCGAGCCCAGCTTCGCCTGGCTCCTGGGGATCATGCTGCTGTTCAACTGGATGAGCCTGGTGCCGGTCGTCCGCGCGGAATTCCTGCGCGCGCGCAATTTCGAATATGTCCGCGCCGCCCGCGCCATGGGCCTGTCCAGCGCCTGGATCATGGGGCGCCACATCCTGCCCAATGCCATGGTGGCGACGCTGACCTTCATGCCGTTCCTGCTGAACGGGGCGATCACCACGCTGACCTCGCTCGACTTCCTGGGCTTTGGCCTGCCGCCGGGTTCCGCCTCGCTGGGCGAGTTGCTGAACCAGGCCAAGAACAATCTCCAGGCGCCCTGGCTTGGCATTACCGGCTTCCTGACGCTTGCGGTGATGCTCAGCCTGCTCGTCTTCATCGGCGAGGCGGTGCGCGATGCCTTCGACCCGCGCAAGACCGGGTCTTGAGATGACGCTGGTCTCGGTCCGCGACCTGAAGGTCGCCTTCCAGGTCGAGGGCGGCCTGGTCGAGGCGGTGCGCGGCGTGTCCTTCGACGTGGCCGCGGGCGAGACGGTCGCCATCGTGGGCGAGTCCGGCTCGGGCAAGTCGGTCACCGCGCTGTCGATCCTGCAATTGCTGGCCGCCCCGCCCGCGCGCTACGGCGGCTCGATCACGGTCGACGGCCACCAGGTCATCGGTGCCGACTCCCGCGCGCTGCAGGCGATCCGCGGCAACCGCATCGGCATGGTGTTCCAGGAGCCGATGACCTCGCTCAACCCCCTGCACACCGTGCGCCGCCAGATTGCGGAGGCGCTGGCCCTGCACAAGGGTCTGGTCGGAGCGGCGGCCGATGCCCAGGTCCTGGAGCTGCTGCGGCTGGTGGGCATTCCGCAGCCTGAAAGCCGCCTCAATTCCTATCCGCACCAGCTCTCCGGCGGCCAGCGCCAGCGCGTGATGATCGCCATGGCCCTGGCGGGGGAGCCGGACCTGCTGATCGCGGACGAGCCGACGACGGCGCTGGACGTGACGGTCCAGGCCCAGATCCTGGCCCTGCTCAAGGATCTGCAGCGCCGGCTGGGCATGGCGCTGCTGCTGATCACGCATGACCTGGGCATCGTGCGGCGCATGGCCAACCGGGTCCTGGTCATGACCCGGGGCCAGATCGTGGAGGATGGGCCCGCCGACCGCATCTTCGCGGCGCCGGAGCACCCCTATACCCAGGCGCTGCTGGCGGCGGAGCCCAAGGGCCGGCCCAACCGGGGGCCGGCGGACGCGGCCGAGATCATGGCGGGGGAGGATGTGAAGGTGCACTTCCCCATCCGGGCGGGCGTCTTCCGCCGCCAGGTGGGCGCGGTCAAGGCGGTGGATGGCATCAGCCTGACGCTGAAGGCGGGTCACACCCTGGGCGTGGTGGGGGAATCGGGCTCGGGCAAGACGACGCTCGGCCTCGCCCTGCTGCGGCTGCTGCCCTCGACCGGCCGCATCCGCTTCGAGGGCCAGCCGATCGAGGCGTTGGAGGGCCGCGCGCTGCGGCGCCTGCGTCCGCGCATGCAGATCGTCTTCCAGGATCCGTTCGCCAGCCTGAATCCCCGCATGCTGGTGGGCGACATCGTCGCGGAGGGGCTCGACGCGCACGACCCGGTCAAGGGCGCGGACGCCAGGCGTGCGCGCGTCGCCGCCGCGCTGGAGGAAGTGGGCCTGCCGGGCGAGGCGCAGGACCGCTACCCGCACGAATTCTCCGGCGGCCAGCGCCAGCGCATCGCGATCGCCCGCGCCATGATCCTGAAGCCGCGCTTCGTCGTCCTGGACGAGCCGACCTCAGCCCTCGACATGTCGGTGCAGGCGCAGATTGTCGACCTGCTGCGCGACCTGCAGCAGAAGCACGGCCTGGCCTACATGTTCATCAGCCACGACCTGAAGGTGGTGCGGGCCCTGGCGGACGAACTGATCGTGATGAAGGATGGCCTCGCGGTCGAGCAAGGGCCGGCCGAGCAGGTCTTCGCCAATCCGCAGCAGCCTTACACCCGCGCCCTGATGGCCGCCGCCTTCGACCTCCACCCGGTCGACGTCGGCGCCGTGGCGCAGTAGGCCCTAGCGGCAGCGGCGGAAGACGCGGGGGTCGTTCCAGCGGGCGCTGCCGGTCAGGGCGACGGTGTAGGAATAGAACTCGTCCGGCGTGGTCCAGACCGCAAGCATGCTCTCGCCGCCCTGCGGGATCCAGCTGGTGCGCCCGGCGAACGCGTTCAGCTCGAACCGGGTGCTGCCGCCCTTGGGCGATTCGTAGACCAGGCTGCCGCCATCCCCCTCGCGCAGGACCACGGGCTTGGCGCAATCGGCGACGGGCTGGCCGTTGATCATGCCGTCGCCCTCGGGAAAGCCGACCGACCAGTGGCCGACAAAGGGTGCTGCAATCCCGTTCGGGATGCCCTCGACCCCCTGGCGGGGAAACTCGGCCAGGGCGGGGCCTGCGCCGGCGGCAAGCGTCAGGCCGACCAGGACGGGGCCAAGAATGGGGCGGGTCTTGCGTGTCATGCGTGCTCTCTGTCCTTGCTCCGATGCGGCGGTGTTCACCCGCCCTGGGCCTCCCCGGGTGTGGCGTCGGGATCCGCCACGGCGGCGGTGGTGCAGTCCACCTGGCCGGCAACCGCCACGGGGGAGAGGACCTCCACCCGGCCCACGGGGCAGCCGGCGACCTGCGCCAGGGCCTGGCGCGCCGCGGCGACGAAGGCGGCTTCGGCCGTATACCAGGTGCCCCCGGTGCGCACCGCGGCACGCCGTCCGTCGCCCAGGTCGACCACACGCAGGATCATGCCGTCGACCTGCGCGGTCGGCGTTGCCGCGGACCACAGGTTGCCGGCGATCTGCGCGCCTTCGCTGCGCGGCGCCTGGAGCTCGGGATCCAGTCCGCACGCGGCCAGTCCCGGCGACAGGGCAAGGCCCAGCAGGCAGGCGGGAAACAGGTGACGGCGCATCGCAAACTCCCCACGGCTGAGGCCTGGCGCCATGCGACGTCGGCCCGGCACCGCGGTTCCGGCGCGGCGGGCGCGATCCTGGCGCGGAGGCGGCGGGCGATCAACCGCGAAGCGCGACTTCCAGCCGGTGGCGTGGTACGCACCCGGGATATCGGTGGCACGGCGGCAGCGCCTTTGCCGGGCTTGGGAGACGGGTTTGACGCGTCAGAGACTGGAGACCTTCCTGCGGGCGCAGCTGGCCCCGTTCGGCTTTGGCCTGCTGCTCCTGCTGGTCACCTGCGGCCTGCTGGTCTGGCTGGTGCAGCGCTATGACTCCTACACCGAAGCGGTGTTCGAATCGCGTGGCATCCGGCTGCAGATCGGCACCGTTCTCAGCCTGGCGCAGGACGCGGAGACGGGGCAGCGCGGCTTCCTGCTGACCGGGCGCGAGGAATACCTGCAGCCCTATGCCCGCTCCGTCGCGCAGATCGGGCCCGCGCTGGACCAGCTCGCCGCCCTCACCGCGAAGGACGCGCAGCGGCAGGAACAGGTGGCGCAGCTGCGCGTCCTGCTGGAGGCCAAGCTGTCTGAACTGGATCGCACCATCGACGCCTATCGGGCCGAGGGGCCGGCCCGCGCGATGGAGATGGTCGGCACCGATGCGGGGCGCCAGGTGATGGACAGCCTGCGCTCCGTGCTGGACGAGATGGAGCGCCGGGAGACGCAGGAGATCGACACCCGCACCGCCGATGTTCGCGGCACGGGCACGACGCTGATCCTGGTGACGCTGGGCGCCACGCTGTTGATCGCGGCCAGCGGCATCTATGCCCTGATCCGCTTCCGCGGCTACATCCTGGACATCGAGCAGGCGCGCAGCGCGCTCCAGAACGTCAACGATAACCTGGAATCGATGGTCGAGACGCGCACCGCCGACCTGAAGGAGGCGAATGCGGAGATCCAGCGCTTCGCCTACATCGTCTCGCACGACCTGCGGGCGCCGCTGGTCAACGTGATGGGCTTCACGGCCGAGCTGGAGGCCCTGCGCGGCCGGTTGGAAGGGTTGCTGCCTGCCGGTTCGGCCGAGGTGCCGGAGGTGATGGCCGAATTCGACGAGGCACTGGGCTTCATCCGGTCGTCCACGGTCAAGATGGACCGGCTGATCATGGCAATCCTGACCCTCTCGCGGGAGGGGCGCAGGGTGTTCGCCCCCGAACAGCTGGCCCTCGACAGCGTGATCGGCGGCCTGGCCGACAACCTGCGCCACAAGGCGGGGGAGAAGGGTGCCACGATCAGCGTCGCCGCCCTTCCCACCCTGGTCAGCGATCGCCTGGGCCTGGAACAGGTGTTCGGCAATCTGCTCGACAATGCGCTAAAGTACCTGGATCCCGCGCGGCCGGGGGTGATCACGGTCGCCGGGACCGAGCGCGGGGCCTGGGTCGAGGTGTCGGTCACCGACAATGGCCGCGGCATCGAGGCCAAGGATCACGAGCGTGTGTTCGAGCTGTTCCGCCGGGCCGGTGCCCAGGACCAGCCGGGTGAGGGGATCGGTCTGGCCCATGTGCGTGCCCTGGTGCGGCGCATGGGGGGCGCGATCCGGCTGACGTCGCAGCCGCGCCAGGGCTCGACCTTCACGGTCCTGCTGCCGAAGCGCTGGGTGCCACAGGAAACGATGGGCGAGTCATGACCAACACCAGCAACGCCGTCACGATCATCATGATCGAGGATGACGTCGGGCACGCCCGGCTGATCGAGAAGAACATCCGCCGCGCGGGCGTGTCCAACACCGTCCTGCCGTTCGAGAACGGGACGCTGGCGCTGGCCCACCTGTTCGGGACCGAGGGCGGCGCGCGACCGACCGGGCCGCTGCTGTTCCTGCTGGATCTCAACCTGCCGGATATGAGCGGCGTCGACATCCTGAAAAAGATCAAGGACAGCGAGGAACTGCGTCGCTTCCCGGTGATTGTCCTGACCACCACGGACGACCAGACGGAGATCCAGCGCTGCTATGACCTGGGTTGCAACGTCTACATCACCAAGCCCGTGAACTATGACAGTTTTGCCAACGCAATCAGGCAGTTGGGCTTGTTCCTCTCGGTGATCCAGGTGGCGGAGCCCGCCTGAGGACATGCGCATCCTCTACATCGACGACGACCCGGTCCTGTCGCGGCTGGTGCAGAAGACGCTGGGGCGCGAAGGCTTCAGCGTCTCGCTCTGCCATTCGCCGCAGGAGGGACTGTCGGCGATCGGCGAGGGCCGCTTCGACGCCATCGCGCTCGACCACTACATGCCGGGCCAGGATGGGCTGGAGACGCTGGAGGCGATCCAGAAGCTGGACCGCCCGCCGCCTGTGGTCTACGTCACCGGCTCCAGCGAAAGCCGGCTGGCGGTCGCGGCGCTCAAGGCTGGCGCCACTGACTATGTAACCAAGGACGTGCAGGGCGAGTTCATGTCCCTGTTGGGTGCGGCGCTGCGCAGCGCCATCGACCAGGTGCGCCTGCGCCAGGAGCGCGAGCGCGCGGTGCAGGACCTGGCCCAGGCCCTGGAGCGGGCCGAGCGGCTGGCCGCCGACCGCGAAATGCTGCTGCGCGAGGTGACGCACCGCGTCGCCAACAGCCTGCAGGTGATTGCGTCCATCCTTCAGCTCCAGGCCTCCGGCGCCGACGACAGCGCGCGCAAGGTCCTGCTGGAGGCGCGGGACCGCGTCTTTGCTGTGGCCGCCGTGCATCGCCGCCTCTATGACAGCGAGGACGGGATGAGCGTCCCCGTCTCGGTCTATCTCGACGGCCTGGTGGACGAGATCCGCCGCAGCCATGGCGATCCCGACATCTCCATCAGGGCGGATGGCCCCACGGTCGATATCGGCGCCGACCGCGCCGTGGCGCTGGGCATCATCGTGACCGAGCTGCTGCTGAACGCCCTCAAATATGCCTATCCGGATGGCCAGGGTCCGATCCGCATCACCTTCCGCCATGCGGGGGAGGAGGGAGAGGTCGCGGTGGAGGACGACGGCGTGGGCCTGTCCGGGTCGGGGGTGAAGGGCAGCGGCCTTGGCATGCGCATCGTCAGCGGCATGGCCAGCACCCTGCGCGGCAGCGTGCAGCACGACCAGCAGCACAGCCACGGCACCCGCCACGTGATCCGCTTTCCCGTGGACGCTCCCGAACGGCGCGTCGCCTGAGGCGGCAGCGGCAGCGGTCACTGGCTGGCCAGCCGCCCGTGCGCTAAGGACTGCGCCGCCGCCGCGCGGACTCACCCGGACGCATGATGACCCCTGCCTTCACCCTCGCCCCCGACCAGCTCGACACCTATCTGGCGCGGATCGGCCTTGCCGACCGCCCGGCCGCCAACCTGGACGGGCTGCGCGCCGTGCATCGGGCCCACGCCCATGCCTTTACCTGGGAGATGCTGGACGCGTTCATGGGCTGGCCCTCCAGCCTGGATCCGCGCGCGGCGCACGCCAAGATGGTGCGCGGTCGGCGTGGCGGCTGGTGCTACGAGATGAACGGCCTGCTGGGCGCGGCGCTGGCAGCGCTGGGCTACCGCGTCACCCGCCTGTGCGGCGGCGTCCGGCGCGCGGACCTGGGCGATGCCATGGTCGGCAATCACTTGAGCCTGCGCGTGGATCTGGACACGCCGTGGCTGGCTGACGCCGGCCTGGGCGATGCCCTGGTCGAGCCCATCCCGCTCGCCGTGGGCGAGGCGACCCAGGGCCATTTCCGCTTCGCGATCGAGGCGGCGGACGGGCCCTGGCTGCGCTTCCGCAACCACCCGCACGGGGCCGCCACCAGCTTCGACTTCCAGCCGGCCCATGCGGACGAGGCGATGCTGGAACAGGCGCAAGCCTTCCTGCTGCAGGATCCGGGCTCGCCCTTCGTCAACAACCTGGTGATCCAGCGCCACGCCCCAGGCCGGGTGGACGGCATCATCAATGCCACGCGCCGCACGGTCACCGCCGCCGGGCTGGAGCAGCACCCCATCGCCGGCCTGGCCGAATTCCGCGACCTGCTCGCCGATCTCCACGGCCTCAGCGTGCCGGACGCGGCCCCGATCTGGGACAAGGTCCAACGCATCGGTGCCAAGGCCTTCGACTAGGCGGCTTCCCGGCAGGCCCGGTCGACGGCGCCAAGCAGCGTGGGAAGCCGGTTGGCGCCGTGCATGGTCCGGATCCTGGCTCGTGCTTCGTCCTGGTCCATGCCGATGGCGGTGACATGGAGCGGGCGTGCGCTGCGGCCGCGCAGGACCTCTGCCTCCGCGGGCGAATCGCGAAAGCGGGACTTCGCCACCCCCACGACCGGGATCCTGCCGCCCAGGGCCTGGAACAGGTGGGCGCCCAGGCCCGGCCGGCCCGCGGCGTCCAACGTCACATGGCCGTCGATGACGACGATCCGCGGCGGCACGGGACAGGCCTGAACCACCGCCACTATGCAAGGCAGTTCGCGCTCATAGAAGGCGCCGGGACGATAGGGCTGGACGCCGGAGAGGCGGCGGATGATCGTCTGGACCGGGCAATCGGCGGCCCAGTCGGGGAACAGCACGCCGGCGGCGACAGCGTCCCCCCCGTCGCGATAGTCCACATCCACCGCCAGGATCATCGACGCATCCATGGTCTCACCCTGCATCCGATCCCCGTTCGCCCAGGCGCTCGAAGCCTACGGCCTGACGCGTTGCTCGGTGACCGTCTCGGCAACGGGAGCGCGCACGATCTGGATCGGCCTACCCGTCGCGATCGGCGATGCACGGGTCCCGCTCGACGCGGTCCCGGATGCGCCCCGGGCCCTGAACTTCGCCGAAGCGCCGCTCCAGGCCGACCTGATCGCAGTGCTGGCATCCAGCCCGGAGGCGGCCACGCTGGAGCACCTGTTCATCGGCACGTCCCACGACTATGCCCGGAAACTGGAAAAGCAGAAGGCTGGGGATGCGTTGGCCATGGCAGACGGGGTCGGTGCCCTGGCGCGCGGCCATTTTCCCGCCTTGCGCTGGCTGTCGCTGGGCGACATGGAACTGCTCCACAACGGCCATCGCCTGCTGGGCCGCATCGGCGACGTCACGCACGTCTTCGCCGCAGCGCCGCACCTGGAAGAATTGACGCTTCAGGGGCAGTTCAGCCTGAAGCACCCAGTGCGCCATGAGTCCCTGCGCCGGTTGGAGGTCGACCTGGACGATATCGGCGTCTCTGGCGGGCCGCTGAGCCAGGCGACGGTCACCAACCTGCTGTCGTCGCACCTGCCGATGCTGCGCGAATTGCACCTGTCGTTGGACGAGCAGGACCTGACGACCGACTACGACGTGCCTGATGCGTTGCTGACGGGGGACGGCATGGCGGCGCTGCTCAGCCTGAGCATGGACCGCCTGACGCCGGACGCGCATTCCCGGCTGCGGGCCTGGGCGGCGGCCCGCGGCATCCCCACCGCCGACCTCAGCAGCGGCATCCGGGCCTGAGGGCTCAGAGCCGCTTCACGGCCGTGATGGCCGGGCGGCCGGGCGATTCCTGCGTGACGCGGGCCAGAAGTGCCGACAGCGGCTCGATCGTCACCGCCAGGGCAAAGCCGTTGGCGTGCAGGACGGTCTGCGCGTCCAGGGCGATCGCGACATGGCCGGGGGAAAACACCAGGTCGCCGCGCCGTTCCGGTTGGCCGCTGACGACGGCTGTACCCAGCGCCCGCTCCTGCATGTCGCTGTCGCGGGGACAGGCAACACCCGCCCGCTCCAGCGCCAATTGGACCAGCCCGGAACAGTCGATCCCGAACGGCGTGCGACCGCCCCAGACATAGGGCACGCCCAGCAGGCGCAGCGCCTCCGCCACCCAGTCGGGATGCGTGGCATCGAGCGGTTCCAGGTGCCGGGCATGGAGCCAGCCATGGGCCAGCCGGGCCCAGCGACCCTCATCCGCTTCCACCCGCACCAGCGCCGACAGCGGCAGGGACGCCAGGGGCTGGGTGCGGATGTCGGGCGCCGGGTACAGGTGGCTCATTAGGGCCGCGACCCGGTGCGTGTGGGCAAGAGGTGGGCCAAGCGCCGCCTCGGGCACGAAGCCGACATAGCCATCCCGTGTCGCCTGGCCCCAGGCAAAGCCGCCGACGCGCTCATAGACGACGAACGCCTCGCCCAGCAGCAACTCGGTCAGGTTCGGCGCGGCCGGGTCCGGCCGCCCGGTGACGGACACATGGGAGCGCAGGCAGGTGGCGGGCTCGCCCTCCACGAAGCGCGTCGCATCCACCTGGCCCATCATGTGCCGGGCAGCGATACCGTCGCGCACCGGCGTCACCCGGGGATCGAAGCTGGCGCTCATGCTGCGGCCGGTTCCGCCTTCAGCCACACGGCGGTGTCGTGGAAGGGGGCGCCACCGGCCGGTGGCGTGGCATCGGCACCGGTCAGGGTGTTGATCCCCATGCCCCCTTCATAGGCTCCATTGGGCCACAGCGTCTCCACCACCACGACGCCCGGCTGCACCCCGTCGAACAGGGTGGCATGGACGACGACGCTGCCCCGGTCATTGCCCAGGCGCACCCGCGTGCCCTCGGCAATGCCGGCCTGCGCGGCGTCGCCCGGGTGCACCATGACGGTCGGCCGCTTCTCCCGCATGACGGAGCCCGGCGTCTCGGTGAAGGAGGTATTGAGGAACTGGCGCGCCGGAGCGGTCACGAGGCGGAAGGGGGCTTCGGCACGGCTGGCGTCGATCACGTCCCATTGGTCGGGCAGGCTGGGCAGGCCGGCCCCCGTGCCGCCCAGCTTCGCCCAGGGTGGGCTGAAGCGGAACTTGCGGTCGGGCGTCGCAAAGCCGTCCAGGAAATGCGCCGTCGCGAACGGCAGGGCCTTGTCGTAGCCACCGGCATCCACGATCGCCTGCGCGCCGGGCAGGCCGGATGCGGCCAGCGTCGCCTCGATCAGGTCGCGCTCGCTCATGCTGAAGCTGGCATGGACGCCGCCCAGTCGCTGGGCCAGGGCATTGACCACGTCGTGGTTGCTGCGAGCCTCGCCCGGCGGTTCGACCACTTTCAGGCCGATATGCACGAAGGTGTGGCCGCCGCCCTTGTAGATGTCGTCATGCTCCAGGAACGTCGTCGCGGGCAGGACGATGTCCGCGTACGTCGCCGTGTCGGTCATGAACTGCTCGTGCACGCACAGGAACAGGTCCTCGCGCGCGAACCCTTGCGCCACCTTGGCCGATTCGGGGCAGACGACGGCCGGGTTGGTGTTCTGCACGATCATCGCCGTGACGGGCGGGCCATCGCCCAGGGCCCAGCGCTCGCCCAGCAGGATCGGGCCCAGCTGCGACTGGTCCAGCGCCCGAATCCCCCGGCGCCGCACGTCGAGGCCAAGCAGCAGCCGCTCGTCCAGCGCATAGAGGTCGGCGTTGGAGAACAGCGCGCCGCCGCCTTCGTATTGCCAGGCCCCGGTGACGGCGGCCAGGCAACTTGCGGCGTGCATCGCGACTGCGCCGTTGCGGCTGCGGGTGAAGCCATAGCCCAGGCGCAGGAAGCTGCGCTTGGTCCGGCCATAGAGTGCCGCGAAATCCTCAATCTCCGCGACCGACAGGCCGGTGATGGCCGATGCCCATTCGGGGCCGCGGGCCGCCAGGTGCGCCTCCAGCAGCGCCGGCTGGTCAGTGTGACTTGCCAGGTAGTCGCGGTCGGCATGGCCGTCGCGGAAGCAGACGTGCATCACGGCACAGGCCAGTGCCGCGTCCGTGCCCGGCCGCAGCATCAGGTGCATGTCGGCAACCTCTGCCGTGCCCGTGCGATAGGGGTCGATGACGACCAGCTTCGCCCCGCGGCCCTTTCGCGCCTTGGCGATGTGGGTCATCACGTTGACCTGGGTCGCGACCGGATTGCCGCCCCACATCACGATCAGGTCCGACTGCTGCATCTCGCGCGGGTCGACGCCGCGGCAGGTCCCGGTCCCCGCGCTGTACCCCACCCGGGCGACGGTGGAGCAGATCGTCGTCTTCTCCTCCGAATAGCCCATCGCGTGGCGCAGCCGGTTGAGCGCATAGATCTGCACCAGGCCCATCGTGCCGGCGAAGAAATAGGGCCAGACCGCCTCGGCCCCATGGGTCCGCTCCGCCGCCTGGAAGCGGTGCGCGACCTCGTCCAGGGCCTCGTCCCAGGAGATGGGGGCGAACTGTCCCGATCCCTTGGGCCCGGTGCGGAGCAGCGGCTGGGTCAGGCGCGCCGGATGGTGCTGGCGCTCGCTATAGCGGGCAACCTTGGCGCAGACGACGCCCGCGGTATAGCTGTTGGCGCCCAGGCCACGCACCCGCCCGATCCGCCGCGGGTCCAGGCGCTCGACCTCCAGCACGCATTGCGATGGGCAGTCGTGCGGGCACACCGACCGCCGGATCTCGATCTCACCATCCCTCGGCATGACGCAAGCCTAGCCCCCCGCCGCCGCGCCGTCGATGTGGTAGAGTGGGACGCATGGCCCAGACCCTGACCCATCCCGTGACCGTCGACGCCTTCCTGGCATTTGAGGGCGAGCGGGACACGCGCTACCAGCTCATCGATGGTGCGATCGTCGCGATGGCGCCAGCGCATCAGATTCATGGCCGATTGGCGACCAGGCTCGCATCTATCATCAGCCGTCACGTTCGGCTGCCATGTGAGGCAATCCGAGAGGCGGGCATCCGCCTTCCTGAAAACGATACGAACTTCTACGTGGCCGATGTCGCATACACATGCGAGCAACCTGAGACGCCGTGGGTGGAGGCGCCAAGGCTGGTAATCGAGGTTCTGTCGCCATCGACCGAGCTTCAGGACCGAGGCATCAAGCTGGGCGGGTATTTCCAGCATTCTGCGATCGAGGAGATCGTGCTTGTCGCCACGCGGCATCGGCGGGTCGATGTTTTTCGCCGGTCGGACAGCTGGGCGCCGGAGGTGGTGATCGGCTCGGGCAGTGTGCGGCTGGAGAGTGTCGGCGTCGACCTCAGCCTGGACGAGCTCTACGCCGGGCTGGATCTGTAGCCGCGGCGCTCGCGACCTTGTGGCGTGTCGCAGCCCTGGGCGGATGGGCTATGGTCCGCGCGCGATGGCCGACGCCCAGCAGACACCCGTTCCGGAACACCGCTCCGCCCCGCTGATCTGGCGGCTGGTGCGCTATTCGGTGCGCCCGCACCTGGGCACGCTGATCGCGGCGGCGCTGATGATGGGCGTGGTCGCCGGGACGACGGCGGCGCTGGCCTGGCTGCTGGAGCCGGCGGTCGACCAGATCTTTGTCGCCCGCGATGCCCGCATGCTCTACCTGGTGCCGCTGGCGATCATCCTCGTCAACGTGGTCAAGGCCCTGGCCGATTATGGCCAGAGCGTGCTGATGAACCGGGTCGGCCACCGCATCGTGTCGGACACCCAGGTGCAGATGTTCGACCACCTCATGCGCGCCGATCTTGCCTGGCTCAATGCCGTGAACTCGGCCCGGCTGCAGTCCAGCTTCCTCTATGACGTGGTCCTGCTGCGCGAGGCGGTGAGCAAGGCGATCACCGGTGCGGCGCGTGACCTGATTTCGGTCGTGGCGCTGGCCGGCGTCATGATCGTTCAGAACTGGCGCCTGGCCATTATCGGCCTGGTCATCGTGCCCTTTGCCGGGCAGGCCATGCGCCGCCTGGGCAAGCGCATGCGCAAGGCCTCGACCGCGGCGCAGGAGGAGACAGGCACGCTGACCGTCCTCATCGACGAACGCCTGGCCGCTGCCCGCCTGGTCAAGATCCACGGGATGGAGACGGCGGAGACGACCCGCGTGGCCGGCGCCATCGACCGGCGCATGGCGCACATCATGAAGACGGTGGCGACGCGCGCCGCCGCGTCGCCCGTGACGGACGTGCTGGGCGGCCTCGCCATTGCCGGCGTCATCCTCTATGCCGGGCTGGAGGCGCAGGCCGGCAACATGACGCTGGGCGCGCTGTCGTCCTTCCTGGCCGCCATGCTGATGGCCTACCAGCCGTTGAAGAGCCTGGCCAACATGAACACGGCGATGCAGGAGGGGTTGGCCGCGGCGGTCCGCATCTTCGCCATCCTGGATGTCGAGCCGACGATCCGCGACAGGGCCGACGCGCCCGCCCTGAGAATCGCGAAGGGGGAGATCCGCTTCGAAGGTGTCCGCTTCCACTATGGCGACGGGACCAGCGCGCTGGACGGGGTCGACATCACGGTGCCCAGCGGGGCGCGGGTTGCCCTGGTCGGCCCGTCTGGCGCCGGCAAGACGACGTGCCTCAACCTCATCCCCCGGTTTCACGATCCCAGCGCCGGGCGCGTCCTGATCGACGGGCAGGACATCGCGGCCGTCTCGCTCGCCTCGCTGCGGGCAGGGATCGGCCTCGTCACGCAGGAGACGCTGCTGTTCGACGACAGCGTGGCCGCCAACATCGCCTATGGCCTGCCCAACGCCACACGGGCGGATATCGAGCAGGCCGCCCGCGACGCCGCGGCCCATGACTTCATCATGCGCCTGCCCGATGGCTATGACACGCTGGTGGGGGAGGCTGGCGTGCGCCTCTCGGGCGGCCAGCGCCAGCGCCTGGCGATTGCCCGCGCCATGCTGCGCGACCCGCCCATCCTGCTGCTGGACGAGGCGACCTCTGCCCTTGACCCGGAGTCCGAGCGCCAGGTCCAGGCGGCGCTGACCCGCCTGTCGACGGGTCGAACGACCGTCATCGTGGCGCACCGCCTGTCCAGCGTGGTCGATGCCGATCGCATCTATGTCCTGGATCGCGGCCGGGTGGTCGACAGCGGCAGCCATCCCGAGCTGGTGGCGCGCGGCGGGCTTTACGCCTCCCTCTATGCCGAAACCCGGCTGGTCGAGGCTGTCGATGGCTGACGCCCCCGCGGGCCTGGACCAGGAGGTGACGCCGCTGCGCCTGTCGCAGCGCCTGCTGGTGCGGATCGCCGCCCTCTATATCCGTCTGGTCTGGGCGACCAGCCGCTGGACCACGATCCGGGGGGAGGTTCCGGCCGGCCTGGTGGCGCAGGGCCAGCCCTTCCTGGTGGCCTTCTGGCACGGGCGCATGCTGCTGATGCCGCCGGCCTGGTGGCCGCATGGCCATGTCCGGTTCAACATGCTGATCTCTCAGCACAAGGACGGCGAGCTGATCGCCCGGACCATGCACCGTGTCGGCATCGGCACCGTGCGCGGTTCCACCAGCAAGGGGGGCGACACGGCGCTGCGCGCGATGATCAAGGCGCTGCGCCGGGGCGAAGTCGTGGGCATCACGCCGGACGGCCCGCGCGGTCCCCGCATGCGGGCCAGCGAAGGCGTGGTCAGCCTGGCCCGGCTGGCCGGGGTGCCCGTCGTGCCCACGACATTCTCGGCGACCCGGTCAAAGCGCCTGGGCTCATGGGATCGCTTCGTGGTCGCCTGGCCCTTCCAGCGCGGCATCCATGTCTGGGGCGAACCGATCACCGTGCCCCGCGACCTGACGCCTGAGCAGGCGGAGGCCAAGCGCCAGGAGATCGAGGACGCCATCAACGCCGTCTGCGCGGAGGCCGACCGCCTGTGCGGCATGGACCCCGTGGCGCCGGCCCCGCCGGCCGTGGCGCCCCCGCCATGATCGGCGCCTGGCGCACGCTGGCCACCCTGGGCGGTCCGCTGCTCTCGCTGTGGCTGCGCCGCCGCGTGGCCCAGGGCAAGGAGGACCCCGCCCGCCTGGCCGAGCGCAAGGGCATCGCCAGTGTCCCCCGCCCGGCCGGCCCCGTCGCCTGGTTCCACGGCGCCAGCAATGGGGAGGCGCTGTCCCTGCTCCCCCTGGTCGAGCACTACCAGGCGCAGGGCGTGACCTGCCTGGTGACGACCGGCACGTTGACCTCGGCCCGGCTGATGGCCAGGCGTCTGCCGCGCGGGGCGATCCACCAGTTCGTGCCCCTGGACCGCCCGGCCTGGGCCCGGCGCTTCCTGGACCATTGGCGACCCGCCCTGGCGGTGTTCGTCGAATCGGAGCTGTGGCCGACACTGCTGCTGGAGGCTAAGGGCCGCGGCGTGCGCCTGGCGCTGCTCAATGCCCGGATGTCGGTGCGCAGCCATCGCGGCTGGCAGCGTGCGCCCGGGCTGGCGCGCCGCCTGCTCTCCAGCTTCGATGCCGTGCTGGCGCAAGGGGAGGGGGACGCCACGCGCCTGCGCGACCTGGGGGCCGTGCGCGTCGCGCTGGCGCCCAACCTGAAGCTGGCCGCCAGCCCCCTGCCGTTCGAGGCAGGCGCGCTCGACCAGTTGACGCGGGAGATCGGCCGGCGCCCCGTGTGGCTGGCCGCCAGCACCCATCCGGGTGAGGAACTCCGCATTGCCGCGGTGCATCAGGCGCTGCTGCCCCGTTTCCCCGACCTGCTGACGATTGTCGTGCCGCGTCATCCCGGCCGTGGCGACGCCCTGGCAGCGGCCCTGGCCGAGGTGCTGGGCGGCCCCGTGGCCAGGCGCGCGCGCGGGGACGCGCTGCCCGTCCCGGCCGGCCTGTATCTGGCCGACACGCTGGGTGAACTGGGCCTGTTCTATCGCGCCGTGCGCCTGGTGCTGATGGGCGGCACGCTGGTGCCGGTCGGCGGGCACAATCCGCTGGAGCCGGCGATCCTGGGCTGTGCCGTCATGGCGGGACCTTACATGGCGAATTTCGGCGGCACGGTCGACCTGATGGGCGAGGCCTTGCTGCGCGTTGCGGACGACGCGGCGCTGCAGGCCCGCCTGGCCGGCCTGCTGGCCGATGCGGGTGCGGTGGCCGCGGCGGGCACGCTTGCCCGGCAGAAGGCGGAAGGAGCGGCCCAGGGCGTGCTGGACGCCGCCCTGGCCGCCCTCGACCCCCTGCTGGCCGCCGGTCCGGCTGCCTGAGGGGCAGGGCGGTGCGGGCCCCCGGCTTCTGGACGACGGGGGGCTGGCCGGCTGCGGCCCTGCAGCCCCTGGCCTGGGTTAATGCGGCCGGCGGTGCCCTGCGCCAGGCCTGGACCCGCCCGGCACGGGCGGCCGTCCCCGTGATCTGCATCGGCAATGTCGGGGCCGGCGGCGCCGGCAAGACACCGACGGCCCGGGCTGTCGCCGCGCGCCTGCGCGGCCTGGGGCTTGAGCCGGCGTTCCTGTTGCGCGGCCATGGCGGGCGCGCGCGCGGACCGCTTCTGGTCGATCCGGCCCGCCACGACGCCGCCCATGTGGGGGACGAGGCGCTACTGCTGGCCCGCGATGCCCCCACGATCGTCGCCCGGGACCGCGTCGCGGGGGCCGCCGCCGCCGCCGCCGCCGGCGCCGGCGTCATCGTCATGGACGATGGCTTCCAGAACCCGGCATTGGCCAAGACCGGTGCCATCCTGGTCGTCGATGCGCCGGTGGGCCTGGGCAATGGCCGGGTCATCCCCGCAGGCCCCCTGCGGGAGCCGCCGGCCCGGGCGGCGGCGCGGGCCGATGCGGTCCTGCTCGTCGGTCCCGGAAACGTGCCGTCCGCGCTGGCGGGCCTGCCATTGCTGCGCGCCACGCTGGAGCCGCTGGCGGGTGCGCTGGACCTGGCCGGGCGACCGGTCCTGGCCTTTGCCGGGATTGGCCGTCCGCAGAAGTTCTTCGACACGGTCGCGGGCCTGGGCGCCCGGCTGGTGGGCCAGGTCGCCTTCCCCGACCATCACCCCTATGCGCCGATGGAGGTGATGCGCCTGGTGGAGGCCGCGGCGGCACAGGACGCCCTGCTCCTCACGACGGAAAAGGACGCCGTCCGCCTGCCGCCGGAGGCCCGGCCGATGGTCCAGGTCCTGCCCGTCACGCTTCGCCTGGCCGAGCCCGCGGGGCTCGACCGCCTGCTGGGCGACATCCTTGCCCGTCACGCGACGGGCTGAGCCGCTTCAGGACGCGAGCAGGAAGCGCCAGGCCGGCCCGTCCGTGAAGTCCGCCTCGGCCAGCGGGATGCGCTGCACCTGCGGTGCTTCCCAGGCCAACCGGACGGTGTCCGGGGTGGTGGCCGTGACGACGGACGGTGGGCAGGGTGGGAGCGCGTCAGCGTGCATGTCGGGGATCCATTCTGGGCGCCCAGGGTACACGGGCGCGCCGCCGCTGTCCGGCCTCTTCAGTCCTTCCACCGCTTGTGCTGCCACAGCCATTGCTCGGGGTGCTGGCGGATCCAGGATTCGATCATCGCCGTCGCCTGGGCGGTGACCAGGCGGGTCGACTCCTCGGTGACGCCCCCTTCGGGCAGGACCAGGGCGGGGTGGTAGATCACGCGAAAGCGCGCTCCCCGGGTTCGCACGACCTGGACGGGGATGACCGGGCAGCGATAGCGCAGGCCGCACACCGCCAGGATCGGCGTCGTCATGGCGGGCCGGCCAAAGAACGGCACCTCGATCCCGTTGTTCATCTTCTGGTCGATCAGCACGCCGATGCGCCCGCCATGGCGCAGGACCGAAAGGATCTGCCCGGCCGCGCGCATCCCCTTGGGCACCAGGTCCTCGCCCAGGCTTTCGCGCATGCGCTCGATGCGGCGGCCGATATGGGGGTTGTTGGGCTCGCGATAGATCAGCGTCATCCGCTCGTTGAAGCGCACGACGGGCAGGGCGGCGACCTCCCAGTTCGCCAGGTGGGCGCTGAACGCGACGTTGGCGCCATGGCGCGCCACCTCGACATTCTCCTGGCCCTCGAACGTGATGCGGTCGGTGCTGCGGTCCAGTTCCTCCAGGTGGAAGTACTCGGCCGCGGTCCGGCCCAGGTTCTCCCACGCGCCCTTCAGGATGCGTTGGCGCTCGGCTTGGCTCAGTTCGGGCATGGCACGCGCCAGGTTCCGGTCCATGCGCCGATGCAGGCCCAGCCACGGGCCGACGGCGCGCGTCAGGGCACCGCCCAGCCAGGACGCGGCATCCAGCGGCAATGCGCCCAGCAGGGCCATCACCGGCAGGGCCAGGGCTGCCTCGACGGCCCAGCGGATGCGTCGCCGCAGGGGCCAGACGCGCGCGGGCGCGCCCGATTTCAGGGCCATGATGACGGCAGCGGGACGGGGTGCCTAGTCGGCCTGGCGCGCCTTGTCCGCGATCTCGGCGCTGGCATAGGGCTCCTGCCGCGGCACGCTCCAATAGCGCAGCGCCTCCAGCGGAATGCGCTGCCCGGTCACGGCGCAGACCACGTGCGAGCCCGGCCACAGCACCGTGAAGCGGCCCATTTCATAGCGCAGGCGCGCGGGGTTGGTCGCGGAATCCATTGTCTTGCTCATTGCACGCAGGTGGTGACGCTCAAACCTCGGGCCGTGCCGGCTTTCGCCCCAGGTGGGTATGGTAGCGGTTCCGGATCCGCGCGACCGGCAGCAGGATGAAGCAGTCGGTCGTGCGGAACTGCCGGTCGATCACGGCGCCGTCGCCGATATGGGCGCCCAGGCGCAGGTAACCCTTGATCAGCGGTGGCGTGGCGCGCAGGGCCGCGCGCATGTCGACCTGTTCGCGCGGCAGGCGGTTCATCGGCACATAGAGTTCGGGCTTGGCCCGCACGGCGATCTCGGCCGGGCAGGGAAACTCGTAGTGCAGATAGGACAGCGGCATCGCGATCGCGTCCGGGTCCGTGCCTCCGAACGACGCGCAGCCGAACATGTAGGTGATCTGGTGCGCCAGGTTATAGGCGACGATGCCGCGCCACAGCAGCTGGATCGTGGCATTGGTGCGATAGTCGGCATCGACGCACGACCGCCCCAGTTCCAGCAGGCGGTCCTGCGGCCGGACATTGGCCAGGAAGCGGTGCAGGTCGTACTCGCTGCTGGAATAGTAGCCGCCATGGTCGCGCGCCACTTCGTGCCGCAGCAGGCGATAGGTGCCGACGACCGCCTCGGCCGCGGGCCGCGTGTGGTCCAGCACCAGCAGGTGGTCGCAATAGGCGTCGATCGGGTCGAAGTCGCGCCGGTCGCGGCGCATCACCTCGGTCGGCTCGGCGCCCATCTCCTCATAGAAGACGCGATAGCGCAGGGCCTGCGCCGCCGCGATTTCCTGCGGGTCGGCCGCCAGGCGCACCTCCAGCGAGCCGCTGCTGCTCATGGCAACACCGGGTGGGGGCAGGACCACCGGTTCGGTCGCCTCGGCCTCCGTGGTCACGGTCATCGGCTGCGGCAGCGCCATGGGACGCGACGGGTCATGTGGGGATCAGGGACCAAAGCGCGCCAGACGGGCCACCCATCGGGCCGACCGGACGGGACATGACCGGCCGCGACAGGATCGGGCCTGGCGAAGTGCAGTCTGGACAACATCAGTGACGGTCTCGCATGCGGTGGGTCTGTCTGCAAGTCGGCCTGATGCGGCATCGGTCGCGGGCATCGGGACCTCCGGAGCGGGATCGTGGAGCATAGAGCATCCGGCCAGCGGGTAGAAGGCATGTGCGCGCGGTCGTCCGCGGCGGACGGACCAATGCCGCCCCTTGCGCAAGGTTGCAGCCCGGCGCTAAGGACTGCGCGCATGAATGCCGACGCCGGGACCGTCCCGCCCAATGCCCAGCCGGGGGCGCCCTGTCCCGTCTGCGGTTCCAGCCGCGTCGGGCCATTTGCCGCGCGCGATGGCTTCGCGGTGGTGCGCTGCGCTGCATGCGGCTTTGCCTTCGTCGATCCGATGCCTGGGACGGAAGTCATAGCGGCCCTTTATGACGATGCGTATGACGGTGCCTCCAGCGGCTATTTCGCCAAGGCCGGGGCCAAGCTGGCGCGCGCCCGCGGCCGCCTGCGCCAGTTGCGCCGCCACGTCCGCTCCGGGCGTTTCCTCGACGTCGGCGCCAATGCCGGCTTCATGACCGCCGCCGCGGCCGAGGCGGGGTTCGAGGCGGTGGGGGTCGAGCCGGATGCCGTCTCCGTCCGCTATGCCCGGGAAAATTTCCCGAAGGCCCGCTTCCTGCAGGGCCTGCTGGGCGACGTCGCGGCCGACCTGGGCGGCCCCTTCGACCTTGTCTATTGTTCCGAGGTGATCGAGCACACGCCCGATCCCAATGGCTTCGTCGAACAGCTGCGCGCGGTGATGAAGCCGGGTGCCGTCCTGTTCCTGACCACGCCCGACCTTGGCCATTGGCGCAGGCCGCGCGACCTGATGCGCTGGGACGCCTTTTGCCCGCCCTCGCACCTGCTCTATTTCTCGGGCCGCAATCTGGTCCTGCTGCTGGAACGCCACGGCTTCCAGATCGTGCGCCGAAGGCTCGCGATCAAGCCCGGCATCAAGCTTCTTGCCCGCCGGGGGTGAGATCGTGGCCTGGGGGAGACGGCTGAGCGCAGTCCTAGCCGCCGTGGCACTGGCCTCGGTCGCGACACGGGCGAAGGCGGTCGACGCATTGGCGACGGCACCGATGGCAGGTGGCCTGAGTGTCGGGACTGGCCTGCTGGTCCCTGGCCCTTGGCTCCAGGTGCAGGCGCAATGGGAAGGCTTCCGTATCCCCGGCCTGTCGATGGTGCCGACCCTGCGGCAGGGAGACTACATCCTGGCGCGTCGACGCGACTATGACGCCCAGCCGCCCGGCCGGGGTGATATCGTGGTCTTCGATGCCCAGGGAGCCGCCTATGTGAGACGGATCGTGGCGCTCGGCGGCGACAGGATCGCCATGCGGCATGGGCAGGTCGTGCTCAACGGGACACCTCTCGTGCGGCGCCAGCGCGGCGACGAGCAGGGTGTTCCGCTCATCCTGGAAGAGCTTGCCGATGGCCGAACGATCCGCCTGCTGGGCAGCGACGGCGACGGTCCCCTGGACACGATGGCCGAAATGACAGTGCCCCCCGGCACCGTCTTCGTGCTGGGGGACAACCGGGCCAACAGCGCCGACAGTCGAACGCAGGACATCGGCTTCGTGCCGATCACAGCCCTGCGACATGAGCCGGTACTCGTGTTCTGGTCAGCCGATCCGCTGCGCCTCTGGCGCAGGCTGTACGACGCCGGCCAGGATTAGCCCGCGGTCGCTCCTGCTACTGCTCGGCCGGCACACAGGCGGCCGAGAATGCCTTGCCCTTCTGCTCCGTGTTCCAGTCGTTCAGCTGGGTGATGACGGCCGAGCAGGTGTTGCAGGTCATGCTCTCGGCCGTGACGCTGGGCTGGCCGTCGGGGCCCCAGCTCATGATCGTCAGCACGCACGCGGTGATCGTCGAAGCCATGCCAGCCTCCCCTCCAGGTTTGGATCGATCCTGGAGGGGGAGGCGTTTGCAGCAGCTTAACGCTGGCGCCACCGCAGGCGCGGCGCGTTACTCCGCTGCCTGGGCGTAGTCGATCAGGGGCTTGGCCTCGACCTTCTTGAGTTCGGGCAGGACCTCCTTGGCGAACAGGCGCATGTTGGCCTCGGCCATGTCCCAGGGCATGCCGGCATAGGAGAAGACGCCGTTGAAGGCGCCGGCGCCCGAATGGCCGCGGCACTTCATGATCTTGTCGTAGCACATCTCGGGCGTGCCCCAGATCTGGATCGACAGGAAGAACTCGACCATCTCGTCCGCACCATCGGCCGAGGCGGCGCGTTCGGCCATGGCCTTGTAGGACTCATAGCCCTTGGTCTTGGTCAGGTAGTCGGCATTGAACTCGTAATGCGCGATCACCGTCTTCCAGTAGCCGCCGATATACTTGCGGGCCATCTCCTCGGCCCGGCCGGCATCCTTGTCGCAGAAGGTCCAGCCGCCCATGATCGGGGCCGGGGCCTCGAACCCGTTCACCTTGCGGAAGATGGCGCGGTAGTTGGCGAGCTCGGCCTCGACCACGTCCCAGGGCTTTTGCGGGATGATCAGGATGCCGACGCCCAGCTTGGCCATGATCTCGACCGACTCGGGGCTGACGGCGGCGGCATAGGTCCGGCCCTTGAAGCTGCTCTTGGGCGCCGGGCGGATGTCGCGGCGGACCTGCTTGATGTACTGGCCGTCGTATTCGCAGTAGCCACGCTCCAGGCCGGTCAGGATCATCTCCGCCGACTCGACAAAGCGTTCCCGCGCGGTGTTCTGGTCGATGCCAAAGCCTTCGAACTCGATCCGGGCCAGGCCGCGGCCCAGCCCCAGGATGAAGCGGCCGTCAGACATCAGGTCCAGCATCGCGATCTCTTCCGCGACGCGCATCGGATCGTGCCAGGGCAGAACCACGACCATGGAGCCGACCCGGACGTTGGGGCAGCGTCCGGCGATGTAGCTGAGGAACTGCAGCACGTCCGGGCACATCGTGTAGGCATCGAAATGATGCTCGACACCCCAGATGGATTCGAAGCCGAGCGTGGCGCCCAGTTCCGCCAGCTTCAGTTCGCGCTGGTAGACCTCGTGATCGGTGCGCTTGGGATCGGTGCCCTGGAAGATCGAGGCAAGTCCGACATGCATG
Organism: Zavarzinia sp. CC-PAN008; assembly: GCF_051903925.1. Lineage (GTDB taxonomy): Bacteria > Pseudomonadota > Alphaproteobacteria > Zavarziniales > Zavarziniaceae. The sequence continues at coordinate 4,684,608 of NZ_CP173678.1, read as the reverse complement.
GCGATTTCCTCCCGGTGCGGCGTCTTCGACGATCGCTCTGGCTTTCATGACGCCGCAACGGGGGGCTCCGCACAAGTCAAAAGTGCGGAGCGACGCTCCGGAATTGACAGTGTTCAGAGGCTGGTTTCAGAGGTCGGGGCGCCGCGTGTGCCAGTCGGTCGCCTGCTGGAAGGCGTGACCGGCCCGCAGCAGCAGATCCTCCGCCAGATGCGGACCGATCAGCTGCACGCCGATGGGCAGGCCGTTGCGGTCGACGCCGGCCGGCAGCGTGATGGTTGGGCTGCCCGAGGCATCGAACGGCATGGTGAAACGGGCCAGGCGCAGCAGGCCCGCGTCCTCCTCCATCAACTCGCCCAGGCCCCGCACGGTCGGCAGGCGCATGGGAATCGCCGGCTGGATCACCACGTCGACCGCGTCGAACAGGGCGGCGACGCGGCCGGCGAAGTCGGCGCGGACGCGCTGCGCGCGGATCAGGTCCATGCCGCCGATCTGGTTGCCGGCAGCCAGCAGGGGGGCCAGCGGCGGTCCGTAGTCGGCAGCGCGCGAGGGGTAGGTCTCGGCATGGCTGGCGGCGGCATCGACGGCGATGATGATACGCCCGGCCTCCAGCACATCCTCAACCGCAGGAAAGTCGATGGGCACGATGCGGGCCCCATGGGCCAGCAGGACGGCCAGCATCTCGTCCAGGGCGCCCACGACCTCATCGTCGCTGCCGTCCTCGATATGGCGCCGGTCGACCCCGATCCGCAGGCCCTTCAGCGCCAGCGCGGGATGATGGGCCAGCGCCGCGGCATAGTCCGGGACGGGCGCCCGCAGGCAGGTGAAATCCGCCTCGTCCGCGCCGGCGATGACCTGCAGGACCAGGGCCGCATCCTCGGCCGAGCGGCACATGGGTCCGACATGGTCGAAGCTCTCGGACAGGGCAAAGACGCCATGCCGGCTGACCCGGCCCCAGGTCGGCTTCAGGCCCGTCAGGTTGCAGGCGGTGGAGGGAAAGCGGATCGAGCCGCCGGTGTCGCTGCCCAGCGAGCCGTAGCACAGGCCCGCCGCCGTCGCGACGCCGGAGCCGGAGGACGAAGCGCCGGTCCAGTAGTCGGCGTCCCAGGGGCTGACCGGCGGGGTGACGCTGGGGTGATGTTCCAGCATCGCCCCTTCGGTCAGTTCCAGCTTGCCCAGGATGGGGGCGCCGGCCAGGCGAAAGCGCTGCACCACGGTCGCATCGTGCGGTGCCATCCAGCCGCGATGGATCGCCGTTCCCGCCGCGGTCGGCGCATCGGTCGTGAAGCACAGGTCCTTCACGGCGATGGGCACGCCGTGCAGCGGGCCGCGCACCTGGCCACGGGCCAGTTCGCGGTCCGCCTGCTCTGCCGCCGCGCGGGCAATGGCTGGCGTTACCGTGGCATAGGCATGGAGACGCGGCTCAAGTGCTGCGATCCGGTCCAGGATCGCCTCGGTCACCGCGGTCGAGGTCAGGCTGCCATGCCGGATCGCGGCGGCGACCTTCGCCAGCGACCAGTAGTGAAGATCCTGCGCCATTGCCCGCCCCCTGTTCGTCCCGCCCGCAACTATGGCAGATCGGAACGGCGGGGGGAGCCCCCTGGCGGGGCAAGCGGACATGATGGGCAAGCATCCTTCGAGACGCGCCTTCGGCGCTCCTCAGGATGACGACCGTTGGGAATTACCAAGAAAAAACAACGGCGTCATGCTGAGGAGGGCGCCTTGGCGCCCGTCTCGAAGCATCCGGTGCAACGGTGCCGCCCGCCCTGCCTCAGATGCGGCGGTCAAGGCCCTCCCAGAAGGGCTCGCGGATCTTGCGCTTGAAGATCTTGCCCGAATCCTCGCGGGGCAGGGTGTCGCGGATCTCCACATGGCGCGGCACCTTGTAGCCGGCGACGCGCTCGCGCAGGTGTGCCTTGATCCCGTCGATGGTCAGGCTGCTGCCGCCTTGCGGCTGCACGATGGCGCAGACCTGCTCGCCCATCTCGTCATCGGGAATGCCGAACACGGCACAGTCGGCGACCCCCGGCATCTTCAGCAACTCGGCCTCGATCTCGGCCGGGTAGATGTTGACGCCGCCCGAGATGATGATGTCGCTCGACCGGCTGGACAGATAGAGGAAGCCGTCGCCGTCCAGGTAGCCGATGTCGCCCAGCGAGATCAGGCCCTGCTTCTCGGCCCGCGCCCGCTTGGCATCGTCGCCGTGATAGGTGAAGTCGGCATAGTCGGCCATCCGGCCGATCACCTCGCCCACGGCCCCCGTCTCGCACTCGCGCCCCTCGGCGTCGATCACGCGCACGGTCGCCCCCTCCATGGCACGGCCGACCGTGCCCGGATGGGCCAGCCATTCCTGGGCCGTCGCATAGGTGATGGCGCCCGTCTCCGTCCCGCCATAGTGCTCGTCGATGATGGGGCCCCACCACTCGATCATGGCGTGCTTGACCGCGACCGGGCAGGGGGCGGCACCGTGCATCACGAACCGGAGGGAGGAGACGTCGTACTTGCGCCGAACGTCTTCGGGCAGCTTCAGCAGGCGCACGAACATGGTCGGCACCGCCAAAAGGTGGGTGACGCGGTACTTCTCGATATTGGCCAGCATCGTCTCCGCGTCGAAGCGCGGCATCAGGACCATGTTGGCGGCATTGCGGAAGAACGCACCCGTCCAGCCATTGGGGGTCGAGTGGTACATGGGGGCGCCCGCCATGGCGACCACCTGGTCCATGCGGTCCTCGAACCCGGCCATGCCGAAGATCTTGGCCATCATGCGCTGGCCGGCGGCGGCCTGGGCCTCGTTCGGCGGCTGGCGGCGCACGCCCTTGGGGTGGCCCGTCGTGCCGGAGGTATAGATCATCGAGCCCGGCGGCTCGGCCGGTCCCGTCAGCTTCGGCGGGAAGGGGGCCAGCCACTTGTAGAAATCGGTCATGCCCGGCGGCACGGCACAGTCCGCGGCAGCGACGTTATAGGCGGCGGCCAGTTCGGGGGGCGTCGGCACGACAAAGACCGGGATGCCCGCCGGCACGGCGGCCTGGATCTTCCGGTACAGGTCGGCGTGGATGACGATCGCCTTGGCGCCCGAATTCTGGAAGACGTAGGCCGCCTCGTCCGCCGAATTGTGCCAGTTGACGGGGGTCACATAGGCGCCGACCAGGCCCGCCGCCACGCTCGCCTCCAGGAAGGCGAAGTCGTTGCGCAGGAAGATGGCGACGACGTCGCCCGCCCCGATTCCCAGGCTTTCGAAGCCGGACCCGGCGCGGGCCGCGCGGTCGGCCAGGTCTGCATTGGCGATGACGCGGTTGCCGGACCGTACCCAAGCTGCCATGCGTTCTCTCCCGAATTGTTCTTGTTAGCCCACTACGTTCAGCACGAAATCATTCATCGTCACCAGAGGAGGTATTTCGATAAATCCCAGTAACGTCATGAATGAAAAAAAAATAAAAACATAGAGTATTGGAAATACATACTGAGGAAAAGGTGCGATGCCGAATAGCTTCTGATTTAGAAATATCAACGGCCCAATTATTAAAATTGAAATAAGATACATCCATCCAATACAATAAGCTAAATAGAAAAATAATACTACATCTATTGGTGTAGCTATAAAGTAAAATGCGGAATAGATGTAGCCGGTTGGGCCTTTGTAGATTTCAAACAGAAGATTTGGATTGATAGATGATATGACTTTGTTGTTCATGTATAGGGTGTGAAGTAACGACGACAGTAATATTGACCAAAGCGCAATTGGCCAAAATGGGAGCGCATCAAGTATGCCCCGTTCCAACATTGTATAGATCCCAAAGTGGGTGATGTCGCTTGATGGTAGATACGACCTACCATCAAGCTCATCTCGATATTTAGCCCGGCTGCACGCCCTCCTCCAGGCTGCGGCGGTAGGCGGAGTAGTTTGGCTGGTCGATCGCGACCTTGGTCATCGTCGTTGCCCACAGGTGATCGGCCAGGCCCGGCGTGTCGAGCGTGATCGAGCCTTCCGCGATTCTGGCGCACAGCTGGCGGTTCAGCGCGTCGAGCGTGCCCTTGGCGTCCAGCAGTGCTTCAAGCCGCGCCTGCTCGGCCACGTTGGCGGCGGGTGCGATGTCCAGTTCGCGGCGGATGATGTCGATCGCATTGGCGGCCACGCGCGCATGGAACGCGGTATGGCCCTGGAGCTGGGGCATTGCATGATCGCGGATGAAGGCCGCAATGGCGCCCAGGAGCTCGTTCGCGGTAGGTGCGTCCTGCATGGGTTCTGCCCTCCCTCAAGCCTGGCGCGGCGCCAGCAGGCGCAGCAGGTCGATCTCGCACTCGGACGCGCGGCGCCCGATCGTCGCCCGCTCGACCGACGTGTCGATGCCCTCGCGGAAGACGCGGGCCATGGTCATGCAGCCTACGCCCCATTTCAGGGTGCCCAGCACCTCCCACCACTTCACCCGCTCGGGGTCGATGGTCGTGCCGCTGGCCGCCTCGTACCCCGCGAACAGATCCTCGCGCGGGCCGAAGCCGCCGACGGGGTGGTCGATGTTCCCGAAGCGCCAGGAGTTCACGCAGATATAGCCCAGGTCCTCCATCGGATCGCCGAAATGGACGATCTCCCAGTCCAGGACGGCGCGCACCCCGTCCGGCCCGATGATCAGGTTGCCGTTGCGGAAGTCGCCATGGACCAGGCCCTGCTTGTCGTGCGGTGGCGCATGGTCCAGCAGCCAGCGCAGCGCCAGTTCGAAGACCGGGTGCGGGTGGTTGAAGCTGCGATAGTACTCGACCTGCTGCTCGACATAGGCGCGCGGCGTCGCACTGTGCAGCGGCGGCAGCGTCTCCTTCGGCACGGCGTGCAGCTTGGCCAGGATCTCGCCGCACTGGCGCGCCAGGATCGGCCGGGCATTGGCGAACTCGGCATCGCGCAGGATCTTGCGCGCGATCGTCTCGCCCGCCACGAAGTCCATGATGAAGCCTTCGCCGGCGCCATCCTCGGGCCGCAGGACATAGCGCACGGGCGGCACCGGCACGCCGGCCTTGCCCGCCTCCACGATCACGCGCGCTTCGGTCTCCAGGCTCGGCGCCGTCTCGCGGGCCTGGCGCTTGCCCCCCGGCGCGCGGCGCAGGATCAGGGGAACGCCGCCCGTGGGTGTCGTCGCCTCGAACGACCAAGTTTCCATATTGGCGCCGCCCGACACGCGGCGCAGCTTGGCGATCCCCGTGGCGCCCGGCACCTGGGCCTGGGCGATACGATCCAGGATCGCGTCTAGTGAGGGTGCGTCTTGTCCCATGTCTCCTCCCGAACGCCATGGGCTTAGCCTCTCGCGCGCCCGGGGGGAAGCCCTTTGCGACAGAAGTTTTGAATGGGTTCTAAGCTCAGGCCTCGCGCGGCGACTGCGGCGGCCATTGCTGGGCCCCATGCAGAACGCGGAGAATTCGGATCATGGGCGACCGAACGAGGTAGATCACAATCCAGTTTGTGCCTGGGACCACCAGTTCCCTGGTCCCGTCCAGGCGTCCAGGGCGCCCCAGATGGCTATGATCGCGCAGCCGTGCGGTAGCCGCGCGAATGATCCTGATCTGATTGACGGCCGCACGAGGATTGTCCCGTGCGATGTAGTTTGCGAGAGCGGCGAGGTCGTCCTGGGCCTCAGCCGACCAGCTCAGCCTCACCTTGGGCGCCGACCGGACTGCTCCTCGATCTTCATCTCCAGGTGGTGTTCGATCGAATCGAACCAGATTTGCATATCCTCGTCCGAGATCGCCACGGCGTCCGGGCGCTGCATGGCGTCCAGGGCTGTCTGGACCTGTTGCCGGAACCAGTCGTCGTGGCCCGGTTCCGGTTGCATCGGGAGTTCGCCGGGAGCGAGTTCGCCAAGCTTGAGTTTCGCGGTCATCCCCAGACTCTGGTCGCTTGCCCTGCTGTGATCAAGGGTTCAGCCGGTCAGCCAAACCGGACCGCGGGGGGTGGCGATACGGGCCAGGAAGCCCGCACTGCTCGCCGCCTCGACCGGCACGCCGATGCCCAGGCGCGCATAGGTCGCGGCGAGCGCGCCGGCATCGGGGCTGAGCACCGCGACGCGCTCGAACGCGCAACCGGCGGGGCTGCTGTCGCCGGGGTGCGGGCTGTCGTGCCAGTCGATCCAGAAGGGCAGGGAATGGCCCCACAGCCACGGGCCGGGAATGAGCTCCGAGAACCGTACCAGGACCCCATCCGGCCGCGTCCGTTGCAATGTGCGCGGCGGCGTGGAGATCCCCTCGACCTTCAGCGCGGCATGGACGCGGTCCAGGTCGCCGCAGGCCAGGCCAAAGGTCATCAGGCGCAAGGCCGGCAAGGCCGCCAGGACCTCCCCCTCCGTCCCGCTCAGGACCTGGGCGGGGTCGGGGGCCAGGATCTCCAGGAAGCGCCGGGGCCCCAGTGACAGCAGGGCATTGCGCGTGCCCAGGCCCGGATGGCTGCCGCCGATCACCGGCATGACCCCGGTCAGGGCGGCCACCCGCTGCACGGCCTGGTCCAGGTCGGGCGCGCCCAGGACCAGATGATCGACGGCGTTCACTGCGTCAGCCAGACGGGGCCGCGCGGCGTCGCCAGGCAGGCCAGGAACCCGGGCGCGGCACCGCCTTCCGCCGCGATCGGCAGGCCCAGCGCATCATGCTGCCGGGCCAGCAGCTCGGCCTCCGGCGACAACACGGCGAAGCGTTCCAGCGTGCAGCCGGTCGGCGTGCTGCGCGACGGGTGCGGGCTGCCCTGCCAGTCGATCCAGAAGGGCAGCGTACTGCCCCACAGGAAGCTGCCCATGGTCAGCACGCGCCAGCGCAGCGTGACCCCGTCGGGCCGGGTGCGCTGCATGGCGCGGGGCTCCGCCGCGGCGATCCCCGCGTGCTTCAGGCGGGCTGCGACCTGGTCCAGGTCGCCGCGCATGCAATAGGCGACCAGGCGCGGGGCGGGCAGGGCGGCGATCCATTCGCCGCCCGTGCCTGCCAGGTCCTGCTGCGGGTCGGGCGCCAGCAGTTCCAGATAGACATCCGGCCCCAGGGAGACGAGCGCGTTGCGCGTGCCCAGGCCGGGATGGCTGCCCCCGGTCGCGGGGGCGACCCCGGTCAGCGACGCGAACAGGGCGCAGCCCTGTTCCAGGTCCGGCACGGCCCAGACCAGGTGGTCCAGTTCGGGAACGACGGCATCAGGCATTGGCAAGCCTCCGATAGCTCAGCGCCTCGGCGATGTGCAGGCGCCCGACCGCGGTGCGTCCGTCGAGATCGGCGAGCGTGCGCGCCACGCGCAGCACCCGGTGATAGCCCCGCGCGGTCAGCCGCAGCCGCTCGACGGCGCTGGTCAGCAGGGCCTGGCCCTCGGCTCCCGGGCTGGCGACGCGGGCCAGCAGGTTACCGTCCAGGTCGGCATTGGTCCGCACCTGGGGCGGTGCGCCCTCGGCCTTCAAACGCTCCGCCTGCAGGGCGCGTGCCGCGGCCACCCGCGCCGCCACCTCGGCCGTGCCTTCGGCCGGGGGCGGGCGGGCCAGGTCGGCGGCGCTGACGGCCGGCACGTCCACGTGCAGGTCGATGCGGTCCAGCATCGGCCCCGAGATGCGCGCCTGGTAGTCAACCGCGCACTTGGGCGCGCGGCCACAGGCCTGCGCCGGTTCGGCCAGGTGGCCGCAGCGGCACGGATTCATCGCCGCGACCAGCTGGAAGCGTGCCGGATAGCTGACATGGTGGTTGGCGCGCGCCACCAGGATGCGCCCCGTCTCCAGCGGCTGACGCAGCGAATCGAGCGCCGCGCGCTGGAACTCCGGCAGCTCGTCCAGGAACAGCACGCCCAGGTGGGCCAGCGACGCTTCCCCCGGCCGGGCACGCAGGCCACCGCCGGTCAGCGCCGCGATCGAGGCCGAGTGATGCGGCTGGCGGAACGGCCGCGCGCGGCTCAGGCGGCCGCCCGTCATCTCGCCGGCGACGCTCTGCACCATGCTCAGCTCCAGCGCCTCCGCCGGCTCCAGCGGCGGCAGCAGGCCCGGCAGGCGGGCGGCGAGCATGGACTTGCCGGACCCCGGCGGCCCGATCATCAGCAGGTTGTGGCCGCCCGCGGCGGTGATCTCCAGCGCCCGCTTCGGCGCCTCCTGGCCCTTGATGTCGCGCAGGTCGGGGAGCGGCGCGGCATCGTCGGCAAGTTGCGGCTGGGGCGTGGGCAGGATGCCGGTGCCCTTCAGGTGGTTGATCAGCGCCAGCAGCGATGGTGCCGCCACGATCGGGATCCCCGTCGCCCAGGCCGCCTCCGGCCCGTTCGCCGCCGGGCAGATTATGCCGCCGCCCTCCTCGCCCGCCGCACTCAGGGCGGCATTCAGCACGCCGTTGACGGCACTGATCCGGCCGTCCAGCGACAGTTCGCCCATGACGACAAAGCTCTCGACCTCCGCCTGGGGCACGGCGCCCATCGTGGCCAGCAGGCCGACGGCGATCGCCAGGTCGAAATGGCTGCCCTCCTTGGGCAGGTCGGCCGGCGCCAGGTTCACCGTGATGCGCTTGGGCGGCAGGCCCAGGCCGATGGCGCCCAGCGCCGCGCGCACCCGTTCGCGGCTCTCGGCCACGGCCTTGTCGGCCAGCCCGACCAGGGTGAAGGCGGGCACGCCGCTGGCCATCTGGACCTGGACCTCGACGGGAACGCAGTCGACGCCCTGGATCGCAACCGTCCGGATGCGTGCGGTCATGCGCGGTTCAGGGGCATGGGGCGGGCGATGCAGCGGGGCCGGCGGTCATGGCGCCAGCCTCGCCCGGCTCCCGCCGGCGATCAAGCGCTCAGCCGATCAGGGGCAGCCGATCAGGGCCAGCAGGGCGGGATTGTCCCAGCGCGGCTGGCGCAGGATGAAGCGCACGCGATGCGCCCCTTGCGCCACGGCCAGGTCCAGGTAGCGCGGCAGCAGCACGTCGTCCAGGTCGTCCAGCAGCACGGCCGCCAGCGCCTCCAGCCCCGGGTCGCCCGCGGCCTGTTCACCCTTCTCCTGGCCACCCTTCTCCAGCACGGCCGCGGCCCAGTCGGCAAAGGCGCCGGCCTGAAGCACCGCGCCGTCGGGCACGTAGGTGAGGTCGAGGTGAAGCGCACCGGCGACCGCGCCGTGCTGCACCAGGTAGTCGATCCCGGCGCGCGGATTGGGCGACGTGCGCAGCCGTGCGCGGCGCGGCCCGGCCTCAGATGCGAAGGTCATTGCTGGTCGAGGCGATGGCGCGCGCATCGAGCGTGATGCGGCTGCCCGTCTGGAAGCTGAGCGCGCCGGTGAAGCCGACCGCACCCAGGATCTGGCTGAACCGCTCCGCCAGGCCGGCCTGCAGCGCGCCGGTCAGCGGCGCGGGACTGCGGATCACCAGGTCCAGCGCACGCGGCCGGGCGACGCCATCCAGCTGCAGCGTTCCCAGCCGCGTCAGGTTCAGGTTGACCAGGAAGCGGGTGCCCGCCTCGTGCCGGGTGCCGTCGCTCTCGCCCTCGTTGGGCTGGCGGCGGATGAACAGGCTGATCGGCTCCACCAGGCCGCCGTGCATGAACGGCATGACCATCGGGCGCCATTCCGCCGTGCTGGCGCCCTCTGCCCCGGCCCGTGCGGCGCGCGCCAGTTCGTCGCCGATGCGCCGCACCAGGGCGCCGCGGCCCGCGGTCTTCAGCGCCTCCACGGCGTCGCGTCCGATCAGCGCCTCTGGCGCCTGGCGCGCGATTGCGACCAGCAGGGCCGCCATGCCGGCGGGCGAGCGCGACAGGCCGGGCAGGGCGCCATCGGCCACCTGGCGCGCCAGGGCGGGGTCGGCCGCGGCGAGGGCCTGCGTCAGGTCGCCCAGGCTGGGCCAGCCGGGGGCGGCGTCGATGGCGGCGGGCGTCGGCGGCGGGGGCAGGGCGGGCAGGCGGGGCGTCGGCGCGGGTGGCCCGGCCGGCAGCCCGGCGGCCTGGGGCTCGGCCAGGTCCAGCAGCAGCGTGGTGCCCAGGGCCGGCGGCCGGTCCATCGGCACGCTGAGGGTGCCGCGCGGCGTCTGCAGCGTGACCTGGGGTGGTGCATCGCTGCCCGCTGCGGGCGGCGTCACCGCCACGACCCAGGCCGTGACCCGCGTGACGTTGGCGGCCACGCCACCGCCCGGCACGGGCGGAGCGGCGGCTGCGGCGGGGTTGGATCCGGCGGAAGCCACTGCGGGACCTGGCGTCGGAACCGGCGCGGTGCCCTGTGTCGGCGGCGGAGCGGCCCCCCGCTGGATCGCCTCGCGCGAACTGGCCGGGGAAAGGGCCGCCGGCGCCGCCGATGGCGGGACTGGGGGCTGGTTCGCCAGGCCGGCGCTGGGCGCCACGGGTCCAGGCGCCACTGCGCGCGGCGTGGCGCCAGGAGCAACCGGCGCGGGCGGTGCCGCCGGCGGGTCCACAGCCGCCTGGGCCGGGGCGCCGGCTGCAGGGACTGCTGACGGGACGGGTGCGGCCGATGCCTGCGGGGCAAGGGGGGCCTGCGGACCAGATTGTGCCTGTGGGCCAGGGGGTGCCTGTGGGCCGGGCTGTGCCGGCGGCGGGCCTGCCGGCCGGTTGAACGAGGGCAGGGCAAAGCGCGTGGGCTGCGGCGGCGGCGCTGCAAGGGCGCCGGGAACGAACGTGTCCGCCACCGGCTCCCCGGCCGGCGCGGGAAGCACCGGCGCCGCCGCCTGGGCAGGTGCCGCGCCCTCCCCGGGGGCGACGATGCGCACGGCGATGGGCGTGCCGGGCGCCAGCACGGCGGCACGCGGAACCGCAGTGCCGGGATCGGCCGCCGGCGCCGGCGCGATTGCGGGCCCGGCTCCAGGCCCGGCTCCAGGCCCTGACCCAGGCACGGGCGCCGCGGGGCCGGCCAGCTGGACCGGAGCCGGGCGCGCGCCGACGGGGGACGGGCCGGCCTGGGGGGCTGGCGCAGGGGGTGGTGCGGGCGCGGCCGCTGGTGGTGGTCCGCCCGCTGCCGGCTGGGCGACGCCGGTCGTCCTGTTCGGCGCAGCGTCGGGTATCGCCGCACCCTCGGGGGCGGCCGCACCGGTCGACAGCGTGGGCGACGCCACCGGCAGGACCTGCGCCGCGGTGAAGCCTGCGGGCCAGGACGGGCGCGCGGCCTGGGGCGGTGGGGCAGCGGCGGGAGGAGGTGTGGCGGCCGCGGCTCCGCCGCCCGGCACGATCGGCGTCGCCACGGTGCGATAGAGGCTGGTCACCCGCTGCGCCGCCATGTCCTGGATCGGCGTCGAGAGTTGCAGCGGGGTCAGGATGCGCCCCTCTGGCCCACCTACGGGGACCGGGGCGGCGCGCGGCGGCGGCGGCGCGGCGGCGGGCAGGATCAGCTCGGCCTTCCCGGCCGTCAGCGGCTGCGCCGTGGCGCCGCCAAAGGTCGTCGGTGCCGGCATCGCGGCCGATGGCCCGCCTCCTGGTGGCAGGGGTGCGGCCCCGGCGGGCAGGGGCGGCACGGGCCGGTCAGGCGGCGCTGCGGCCGGGCGCTGCCCGGGCATCGGCTCCGCCCCCGCGCTCGGCGGCGGGGTTGGCCGTCCTGTGGGAAGGCTTGCCGGATCGGCACTTCCCAGGACCGGGCTTCGCGGGGTGAAGGCCGGCGCATCGCCGTCGCCCTCGGCCACGGGCGCGGGCTCCTCGCCCGCACCGGTCGTGCCGCCCAGGACGGCATCCACGCGGACCTCGCCCCCCTGGGGCTGCGGCGCGGTCATCACGCCCGGGGAACGCGGCGGCGCGGCTGCGACCTGCGGTCCAGGGGATCCGGTGGCGGGTGGGCGCGGCGGCGCTGGCGTGCCGTCCTCCAGCGCCGCCGTCTCGTCCGCGGGCGGTTCGGTGGCGGGGTCGGCAGGGCGCGGGGGCGGCCGCGCCGGCAGCGCGACCAGGCTGACTTCCAGCGGGGGCAAGGGGACCGCCGGCCGGCCGCCGATCAGCAGGGGGACGACCTGCGCCGTGGCGCTGCCGACGGAGCGCACTTCCAATACCACCGCGGTGCCGGTGGGCAGGGCGCTGCGCGGCAGGGGCGGGGCCAGGACATAGGTCGCCCCCTCCGCCTTCAGGATGGTGCGGCCGACGACGTCGCGGCCGGCGACCGTTGCCTCGATCTTCACGCCCGGCGCCAGCCCGGCCAGGGTGGGGGACAGGCTGATACTGTCGGCGGGGCGCGCTGTCGCCGGCGGCGCCGCAGCTTCGGCCGGTGCCGGCGCCGGGGCGCCTGGCGGGCGCGGTGCGAGGCGCCCATCGGCGACCGACTGGCCCGCGTTGCGCGCCTCCGCCCCGATGGCGGGGGCGGCGCTGACCGGCGCGGTCGGCCGGACCGGGGGGCTGAGGCCGCCCACGTCACTCATGGTGGCGTCGCCCTCCGGTCATGGGGCCGCACTCCGCCTCAGCCGGGCAGGGCCAGCGACCGCGCCAGGACGTCGACATCGTCGGCGGCCTCGGCGGTTGGCGAGCGGGTCAGGAGCGAAGTCTGGTTGCGGATCGCGTCGCGCACCTTGGCGTCGCGCCGCACGATTCCGGCCAGGGGGGGCGTGTACTTCAGGAAGCCCTCGCACGCCTTCTTCAGCGTCTCATAGGTGCGCAGGCCCTCGTTGCGATTGGCCGCCATGTTGACGACCAGGCGCATGTCGGCGCGCGGACTGCGCCCCAGGCCCAGCTTGATGAAGGCATAGGCATCGGTGATCGAGGTGGGCTCGTCCGTCGTGACGATCAGCACGATGCCGGGATGGTGCGCCAGCATGACCATCGCGGGGTCGATGCCAGCACCCAGGTCGATGATGACGCGGTCATAGTGCTGTGCCGCCCCCACCAGGCCGTCGCGGATCTGCGCGACCTCGGCCCGGCCCAGGCCGGCCAGCGCGCCCGAACCCGACTTGCCGGCAAGCACGTCGAAGCCGCCCTCCTCGACCCGGGTGACGGCCTGTTCCAGGGCGATGCGGCCCGAGATGACGCTGCCCAGGTCGTGCTGCGGCGTCAGGCCCAGCTGGATGTCGACATTGGCCAGGCCCAGGTCGCCATCGAACAGCAGGACGCGCTGGCCCTTCAGCGCCATGGCATGGGCCAGCGTCACCGCCAGCCAGGTCTTGCCCACGCCACCCTTGCCCGAGGCCACGGTGATCAGCCGCCGCGCCGCGGTCAGCGGCGCCGCCGGCGCGGGCCGCGGCGGCTGGATTCGGGCATCGCGATCAAAACTCATGGGGCGCACTCATGGCAGGGCCTGTTCCAGGTCGTCGAACTCCGCCGTCCGCTCCAGCGGTCGCAGCAGAAGGCGAGCAAGAATGGGGGATGCGGCGGGGGTCAGGCCCTGGCCCACATAGGGCGTCTGGCCCAGGTCGCTGAGCGCCAGGCCGCCGGCGTCCAGCGCCGCCAGGATGCTGCCCAGCCGCCGCGCCGCGTCGACCCGCGTCGCGATCAGGCGACGGCAGCCCAGGTTGCGGAACACCTGGGCCAGGTCCGCCGTCTCGGCCGCATCGCCGCCGGCCGCCAGGACCAGCACGGGCTCCGCCTCGCTGACCGCGATCATGCGCTTCAGCGCGTCGCGCTCGGCGGGGTTGTAGGGGTTGGTGCCCGGCGTATCGACGATGGCCGGTGCTGCCCGTCTGGCATCGCGCTGGATCTTGTGCAGCGCCTCGGCCGAGGGTGCCAGGCCCAGCGTCTGGCCCAGCGCGCGGGCATAGACCTCCATCTGCTGGACCGCGCCCGCGCGCAGCGTGTCCGCCGTGATCAGGCGCGACGGTCGCCCCGCCAGCGTGGCTCGCGCCGCCAGCTTGGCCGCCGTCACCGACTTGCCGGCGCCGGGCGGCCCGACCAGCAGGAGCGAGCGCTGCGGCTGGTCGGGCAGGGGGGCGAAGCGGAACGTCGTCTCCAGCGCCTGGGCCAGCGCGTCCGCCAGGCTGGCGCCGCTCAGCGCCTGCGCCGCGCGGCCCAGGACCGTCGCCACTGCGTCGGGCGGGCGGTGAAAGGACAGGACCCGGGCCAGGTCCTCGCGCCGTTCCTCCGCCGCCAGGCCGCGCCGTTCGCCCGGCTGGGCCGCCGGTGCCGTGGTGATCGGGTCGCGGTCCACCGTCTCCATGCCGGCGGCCAGGCGGGCCAGCAGGTTGGCCTCCAGCTGCGCTTCCATCGGCGCTGGCTCGATCGCCGGCTCGCCCGGCTGCTCGGCGGCGGCGGTGATGGTGACGCCGCGCCCGCGGTCGCCGCGCTTGGTCGCTACGATGATGGCATCGTCGCCCAGGGCGTCGCGCACCTGCGCCATCGCCTCGGCCATCGTCGCCGCGGTGAACGTCCTCAGGCGCATGGCGTGCCTGCCGTGGCCAAGGATCCCCTCCCCCCTCGCGGGGGAGGGCTAGGGTGGGGGGGCGGTGCCGCCCGGACGACGGCTGCCGGCTCCGGCGGCACTGCCCCCCCATCCCAACCTTCCCCCGCGAGGGGGGAAGACGTGCGTGGCACCAGATCCATTCCCATCAGATCTGCCCCAGCGTGCGGATGCGGGCCTTGGGGTGGATCTCGTTCTGCGACATGACCGTGGTTGAAGGGCGGAAGCGCTCCACGATCGAGCGGACATAGGGGCGAATGCCGGGCCCGGTCAGCAGGGCCGGCGACTCGCCGTCCATCGCCGCCCGCTCGTAGTTCATGCGCACCGCCTGGATGAACTCGTGCAGGCGGCTGGGGCTCATGGCCAGCTGCTTCTCCTCGCCGGCACCGACCAGCGACTCGGCAAAGGCCTGCTCCCATTCGGGCGACAGGGTGATGAGCGGGATATAGCCGCCGGGGCCGGTCTGGGCGTGGCTGATCTGGCGCGCCAGCCGGGCGCGGACATGCTCGGTGATGTGCATGACGTTCTGGGTATAGCCGGTGGCTTCCGCGATCGCTTCCAGGATCTGGGGCAGGTCGCGGATCGACACGCGCTCGGCCAGCAGGTTCTGCAGGATGCGCTGGACCGCCGTGATCGAGACGCGGCCCGGGATCAGGTCGCCGATCAGCTTCTGGTTCACCTTGGGCAGGTCGTCCAGGAGCTTCTGCGTCTCGGTGTACGAGAGCAGGTCGGCCATGTTGTCCTTCAGGACTTCCGTCAGGTGTGTGGTGATGACGGTCGCCGGGTCGACGACGGTATAGCCGCGGAAACTTGCCTCCTCGCGATAGGTCGGCTCGATCCACGTGGCGGGCAGGCCGAAGGTCGGCTCCGTCGTGCTCTCGCCGGGCAGCGTGACGGCCTGGCCGCGCGGGTCCATGACCAGCAGCTTGCCTGGCTGCAGCTCGCCCGTGCCGGCCTCCACCTCCTTGATGCGGATGGAATAGGTGTTCGGCCCCAACTGCATGTTGTCCAGGATGCGGACCGACGGCATGACGAAGCCCATCTCCGACGCCAGCTGCCGGCGCAGCGCGCGGATCTGGTCGGTCAGGCGATAGCCGGACGTGTCGTTGATCAGCGTGATCAGGCCATAGCCCAGTTCCAGGCGCAGGCTGTCGAGCGCCAGCGTCTGGCTGATCGGCTCCTCCGCCACCGGCGGGGGCGGCGTTTCGGCCTCGGCAAGCTCCGCCTCGCGCAGGGCCGCCTTGGTGTTCTGGTCCATGCGCCAGGCGGCAAAGCCGCACAGCGCGCCCATCGTCAGGAAGGGCAGCATGGGAATGCCCGGCAACAGCGACAGGCCCACCATCAGGGCCGAGCTCATGCCCAGCGTCTTGGCATTGCCGCCCAGCTGGCCGAACACCGCCTTGTCGGCCGAGCCTTCGACGCCGGTCTTGGTGACCATCAGGCCGGCGGCGGTGGAGACGATCAGGGCCGGGAATTGCGAGACCAGGCCGTCGCCCACCGACAGGACGGTATAGGTCTGGGCGGCGTCGGTGAAGCTCATGCCCTGCTGGGCCACGCCGATGATCATGCCGCCGATCAGGTTGATCGCGGTGATCAGCAGGCCGGCAATGGCGTCGCCGCGCACGAACTTGGCGGCACCGTCCATCGAGCCGAAGAAGGTGCTCTCGCCCTCCAGCTCGGCGCGCCGCTCCTTGGCCACCTTCTCGTCGATCAGGCCGGCCGACAGGTCGGCGTCGATCGCCATCTGCTTGCCCGGCATGGCGTCCAGGCTGAAGCGCGCGGCAACTTCGGCGATGCGGCCCGAGCCCTTGGTGATGACGACAAAGTTCACGATGACCAGGATCGCGAACACGATCAGGCCGATGACGTAGTTGCCGCCCATGATCAGGCCGCCAAAGGCGCCGATCACGGCCCCGGCGGAATGCGTGCCCTCGTGTCCTGATTCCAGGATCAGGCGCGTCGACGCCAGGTTCAGCGCCAGCCGCAACATGGTCGAGATCAGCAGCACGGTGGGAAACGCGCTGAAATCCAGGGGCTTCTGGACAAACAGCGACGTCATCAGGATCAGGACCGACAGCGTGATCGACAGTGCCAGGAACAGGTCGAGCAGCAGCGCAGGCAGGGGAAAGATCAGGACCGTCAGGATCCCGACCACCCCCGCCGCCAGCAGGATGTCGTTCTGCCCCAGCAGGCGGCGCGCCGCCCCCAGCAGGTCGGGGCCCGGTCCGCGCGGGGCTGCGTTCTGCACCTCGCTCATCGCTTGTCCCTTCTTGTCGGCGGGGCGGCGTCAGGCCGGATGGCCGTCAGTACGCCGGCATCCCGCCCGCGGGCATCGGGATCTGCATGCCCTCGTCACCATACTGCTTCAGCTTGTTGCGCAAAGTCCGGATGGATATGCCCAGGATGTTCGCGGCATGCGTGCGGTTGCCCAGGCAATGGCTCAGCGTATCGATGATCAGGTCGCGCTCGACATCGGCGACCGTGCGCCCGACCAGCGTGCGGGTCGACCCCGCGGCGCTGATCACGGCGCTGGCCGCGCCGGCGACGGAACCGCTGCCCAGCGGCGGCGTCGCCTGGGCCGCGGGCCGGCTCTCGGTCTCCGGCCGGGTGCCGTCGGGCAGCAGGATGGCGTCCGGACCGATCTCGGCCCCCGTGGCCAGCAGCACGGCGCGGTGCATGGTGTTCTCCAGCTCGCGCACATTGCCCTTCCACTGGTAGGCCAGCAGGGCGCGCCGGCCCTCCTCCGAGATCGGCCGCTCGGCCACCCCGTTCAGCTCGGCGTACTTGTGGGCGAAGTGCTCGGACAGGACCATGATGTCGGCCGGCCGCTTGCGCAGCGGCGGCAGCTTCAGGTTCACCACGTTCAGGCGAAAGAACAGATCCTCGCGGAACGTGCCCTTGGCGACCTCGGCCTGGAGATCGCGGTTCGACGTGGCGATCACGCGGATGTCGACCTTGACCGGCTTGGAGCCGCCGACGCGGTCGATCTCCCGCTCCTGGATCGCGCGCAGCAGCTTGGCCTGCAGGCGCACGTCCATTTCCGAGATTTCGTCCAGCAGCAGCGTGCCGCCATGGGCTTCCTCGAACTTGCCCACCCGCCGCGCGACGGCGCCGGTGAAGGCGCCCTTCTCGTGGCCGAACAGCTCGGATTCCAGCAGGTTCTCAGGGATCGCCGCGCAGTTGACCGAAACGAAGATCTCGTTCGCGCGCCGGCTCTTGGAATGGACGTAGCGGGCCAGGACTTCCTTACCCGTGCCGCTTTCCCCGGTGATCAGGATCGACGCCTCGCTGGGCGCCACCTGGTCGGCCAGCTTGATCACGTCGCCCATGGCGGGATCGCGCCAGATCGGCCCCTGGTGCTCCTCCGTCACCGCCTGCAGGACGGCGGCGATCAGGTCGGCATCCGGGGGCAGGGGGATGAATTCCTTGGCGCCTGCCCGGATCGCCTGCACCGCCGCGCGGGCGTCGTTGCCGATCCCGCAGGCGACGACCGGCAGGTGGATGTGCTCCGCCTCCAGCGCCTTGATCAGGGTGCCGATGTCGTGCACCACGTCGACCATCAGCAGGTCGGCGCCGCGTCCGGAGCGGAGCGCCGCCAGGGCCGCGTCGATCGAATCCACCTGGGCGACCTTGGCGCCCCGGGACATGGCCATCTTGGAGGCGGTGCCCAGCTGTCCGCTGAGGCTGCCAACGATCAGGAGCCGCATTCTCCGTCTCCTCTCTGGGTCAGTTGAAGTAGCGCAGCCGCCGGTCGGGCGGCAGCAGGGCGTTAAGCGACATTTCAAGCCGGCGCGGATTCTCCTGCCGGGCCATGGACAGGGCGGCGATCGTGACCATCTGGGCGGCCAGCGTGTCCTCGACGCCGTTGCGCTCCAGCTTGCCGGCCAGGGGCGAGGCCACCATCGTCGACAAGACCGCGCCATAGAACGTGGTCAGCAGGGCGATCGCCATGGCCGGGCCGATCACCGCCGGATCCTCCAGCCGGCCCAGCATCTGGACCAGGCCGACCAGCGTTCCGATCAGGCCCATGGCGGGCGACACCTCGGCCGCGCGGCGCAGCACGGCGATGGAGCGGGCGCGCCGCTGGGCGGCACCGCCGACCTCCAGCCGCAGCGTGCGCTCGATCTCCACATCCTGCGTGTTGTCGACCAGCAGGCCCAGGGCGCGGGCCAGGAACGGGTCGGACACCTGCCGGATCACCGGCTGCAGCGTCAGCGTGCCGTCCTTGCGCGCCTGTTCCGCCAGCTTCAGCAGGCGCAGGCCCAGGCCCTGCACGTCGGGCCGGCCGCCGGAAATGGCGCCGCCCACGCTGCGCAGTGCCTGGCGCATGTCGCCGAGGGAGAACGAGATCGTCGTCACCGCCAGCGTGCCGCCCAGCACGATCAGGGCCGAAGGCAGGTCCAGGAACGCCGCGGGCGAGCCGCCCAGCGCCACCGCGATGCCGATCAGGACCAGGCCGCCGAACAGGCCGGCCAGCGTCGCCAGGTCGGGCATGGCGCCGGGACCGGCCGGGCGCGGCCGGCCGACGGTGCGGGCGTAGAGCCGTTCGCTCACCGCCGGTCGCCCTTGATGATCTCGGTCATGGTGACGCCCAGGCGCTCCTCGACCACCACCACCTCGCCACGCGCGATCAGGCGGTTGTTGACATAGATGTCGATGGCCTCGCCCACCTTGCGGTCCAGCTCGACCACGGCGCCGCGACCCAGGCGCAGCAGCTGGCTGACCTGCATGCGCGACTTGCCCAGCACGGCCGAGACGCTGACCGGGATGTCGAACACCGCCTCCAGGTCCGTTGCCGTCCGCGTCACGTCGCCGTCGTCGGCCTCGGCGCCTGCGCCGCCCTGGCCGGACAGGTCGTTCCAGTTGACGTCGTCGTTCTCACCCGCCATCGGCCGTTCCTTCAGCTCTCGACAGCCGCGACCAGACGGCCGACGACCCCATTCACCGCTTCAATCACCTGGGCGGCACTGCGTTCAGCGCCACCATGGGCCCATTCCACCCGCGCGTCGGCACCCTTCAGGCGCTCGTCGCCCAGGACGACGATCTTGCCTGGATAGCCGGTCTGCGCCGCCAGCGCGTCCAGGCGCGCCGCCAGCTGCGGGGCCAGCGCCTCGTCCAGGCGGACCACGACGCGCGGTTCCTCCGCCAGGTCGGCCAGGCACTCGGTCACCAGCGTCTCGACCTCCACCAGGGGCGCGCGCGCGATCAGCGTACCGGCCAGCTTGGTCGCGATCGCCAGGGCCAGCTGCGCCGCGTCGGCCGTCACCTGGCGCTCCAGCGCCACGCGCCAGTCCAGCAGCTGGTGCACCTGGTCGGCGATCAGGTCCAGGCTGCCGGCGATCGTCGCCTCCACCGACTGCTGGGCCCGCGTCTCGCCCGCCCGCTCGCCATCGGCATAGGCCGCGGCCCGGGCGGCGTTCAGCTCGTCCTCGCTGAAGATCGGGGCCAGGACCGGCTCCGGCTCCGGCTCGGGCAGGGTCTCGACCGGCTGCGGACGGGCCTGGACGGGCTCGTCGAAGTCCTGGTTGAAGGTGAACTTCTGGGCCTTGCTCATGGCCGCCGCTCCGCCGCGCAACTCAATAGACCAGCTCGTCGCCGGCCTTGGCGTCGGCCAGCAGGATCTCGCCCTTGGCCGCCAGGTCCTTGGCGATCTGGACCATCATCATCTGCGCCTCGTCCACGTCGCGCAGGCGCACCGGGCCCATCGCCTCCATGTCCTCGCGCAGGATGTTGGCGGCGCGCTCGGACATGTTCGAGAAGAACAGGTCGCGCAGCGTGTCGGACGCGCCCTTCAGGGCCAGGCCCAGCTTGTCCTTCTCGATCGCCCGCAGCAGCGTCTGGATGCCGCCGGGGTCGAGCTTGGACAGGTCCTCGAACGTGAACATCAGCGCCTTGATCTTCTCGGCCGATTCGCGGTTGCGCTCCTCGAGCGAGGTGATGAAGCGGCTCTCCGTCTGGCGGTCCAGGTTGTTGAAGATCTCGGCGATCATCTCGTGGCTGTCGCGCCGCGTGGTGCGCGCCAGGTTGCTCATGAACTCCACGCGCAGGGTCTGCTCGACCTTGTCCAGGATGTCCTTCTGGACGGCTTCCATCTTCAGCATGCGGTTCACGACCTCGAGCGCGAAGTCCTCGGGCAGCGAGGCGAGCACCCGCGCCGCGTGCTCCGGCTTGATCTTGGACAGCACGACCGCGACCGTCTGCGGATATTCGTTCTTGAGATAGGTGGCCAGCACCATCTCGTTCACGTTGCCCAGCTTGTCCCACATGGTGCGGCCGGCGGGGCCGCGGATCTCGTCCATGATCTGGGAGACGCGATCCTTGGGCAGGCTGCGGCTCAGCAGGCGCTCGGTCGATTCGAAGCTGCCGACGACCGACCCTTGCGAGTTGAGCTGGGTCGCGAACTCGACGATCAGCTTCTCGATCAGGCCGGACGAGACGCGGCCCAGATTGGCCATCGCCTGGCTGATCTCCTTGATCTCGTCATCGTCGAACATCTTCCACAGCGTGGCCCCGTGCTCCTCGCCCAGGGCCAGCATCATGCAGGCGGCCTTCTCGGGGCCGGTCAGCGAACGGAGATCGTCCTTGGCAGCGGCTGGCATGGCTCAGGCCTCCCGGTACATCCAGTTGCGCATGATGGCGATCGCTTCCTCTGGGTGCTTCTGCACGATCTCACCGATCTTCTTGAGGGACGAGGCCTTCACCTGGCCCTCGACGTTCGCCATGTTGATCATCGCCTCGATCTCGCTGATCGGGTTGGCCAGGTCGGGCACGCCGGGCGTGCCGTTGGGCAGCGCCAGGGGGGCGCCGTCGGGCCCGGCCAGCGCCTTCTGGCCGTCGGGGCCCATCCCCGCCGCGGCCATGGCCGCGGCCGGCGCCGGCGGGTTGATCAGGCGGTTCACCATCGGCCGCAGGACCAGCAGGATGATGAGCAGGCCCAGCACCGCCAGCGTCAGCGTCTCGCCGATCTTGAACAGGTCCGCCTTTTCCAGGCCCAGGAAGGTGCCGTCGTCGACCAGCAGTTCCTCCGCCGGCGTGTCAAAGGCCATGTTGACGATCTCGACCGTGTCGCCGCGATCCTCCAGGAAGCCGACCGCCGTCTTCACCAGGGTCGCGATCCGGTCCAGTTCCTCCTGGCTGCGCGGGGCATAGGTGCGGGAGCCGTCCTCCTGCGTCGTATAGGTACCGTCGACCATCACCGCGACCGACAGGCGCTTCACCCCGCCGACTTCCTTCACCTGGGTCAGCGTGGTGCGCGAGATCTCGTAATTGGTGACGGTGTCGCTGGTCTGGCTGGTGGAGTTGGACGTGGTGCCCGGGGCCTGGTTGGCCTGGGCGTTGGGCACGTTGTTGCCGGCCGTCACCTGGTTGTTGCGGCTGTCGGTCGAGTTGGACTGCTCGCTGCGCTCCTGGACCGAACGGGCGACCTGGCTGTCGGGATCGAACTTGTCCTGGGTCTCGGTCACCTTGTCGAAGTTCAGTTCGGCCGTGACCTCGGCGCGGACCCGGTCCGGCCCCAGCGAGCGCGACAGCATCTCCACGATCTGCTGGCGCAGGCGGTCCTCATAGGCCTGGGTCTGCTGCATGGCATTGGCCCCGGCCACGTCGTTCTCGCCCTCCTGGCCCGGCGGCTTGACGATGCCGCGCTGGTCGGCGATCGAGATGCGGCGCGGGTCCAGGCCCGGCACGGCCATCGCCACGATGTGGCTGATCGCCTGGATCTGGTCCTCGTTCAGGACGCCCGTCGTGCGCAGCATGATCGACGCCGTCGATTCCCGCCGCTCCTGGCTGAACAGCTCGCGCGTCGGCAGGACGATATGGACGCGGGCGGCGGCGATGCGGTCCAGCGAGCGGATGGTGCGCGCCAGCTCGCCCTCCAGGGCGCGCAGCATGTTGGCGCGCTGCACCTCCGTGCCCTGGAAGCCGTCCATGCGGTCGATGATCTCGTTGCCCATCGAGCCGCCGCTGGGCAGGCCATTGCCGGCCATCTGCATGCGCAGGCGCAGCGCCTGGTCTTCCGGCACCATGATCGTGGTGCCGTCCGCCTTCAGCTGATAGGGCACGTTCAGCGTGTCGAGTTCGGCCAGGATCTTGGCTGAATCCCCGGAGTCCAGCCCGGCATAGAGCAGCGCCATCGGCGGCTCGGTCACCCGCGCGATGACGTAGATGAAGAACCCGATCATCACCGCCGCGATGCCCGCCATGGCGAGCAGGCGCACGGCGCCGAGCCCCTTCACGAATTGCTGGACTGCTTCCATCGGACCTGTCCCTGCGATCGGCTACCTGCCGGACACGGCAACTTTTGCCGGGTCGACATGAACGCAGGGTTAACGTCGGCAAGAATTGCCTAGTGGGTGGCAGGCGACCGGGAGGGGCTGGGCGCTCGGGGCCCGTCTGGAAGCGAGGCGGCGGCAGCGTGGTGCGCGTTTCGGGACGGCCCTTCGGGCCTCCTCAGGACGGCGAATGCTGGGAAAGCATAAGGAAAACAACGGAGTCATGCGGAGGTGCGGAGCGCAGCGCGGCCTCGCGGCACCCACGCCGTCCCCGCAATTCCGTTCCCGAAGGGGCGCTCAGGCCTTGACGGTGCCCTTGGCCATCATGCCGGCGACGAAGATGCCGGTGATCTGCTCGACCTTGCTGCGCAGGTCGGTCAGGTCGCCATTGCCTTGGGCCATCCAGAACTGGAAGGTCGTGCCCAGGCTGTTCATGAAGCCGATGCCGACGAAGATCGGATCCAGGTGGCGCCCGATCTCGCCCTTGGCCTGGCCCTCCAGGATGTAGCGGATGGCAAGCTCGGCCAGGACCTGGCCGCCGCTGCGTGTCGCCTCGATCTTGGGCCCGCCCATGTCGTAGAGCTGCTCCAGGTGGTGCATGTACTCGCGCGACATTTCCTTCATGACGTCGGCATTGTCGGTCCAGTGCTCGGCGATCACGTTGGCGGTGATGGCCAGGGCCTTGACCCCCGTCACCTTGGCCTCGCGCACCTTTTCCTGGATGCGCTGCGCGCTGCGGCGATTGAACTCCTCGATCAGGCCGGCCTTGGTGCCGAACAAGCGGAAGAACGTCGCCCGGCTGACCCCGGCCTGCTCGCAGATCTGCTCCAGCGTGACCTCCGCATAGGGCCGGCTGGCGAACAGGGTCATGGCCGCGTCATAGATCGCGATCTGCTTCGCGAGCTTCTTGGATTCCCGCAGTCCCAGCGGCTGAGCACCCGTTCTTGATCGTGTGGTGTTTCGCAAGTGCGTGTCGCGGCCTTGGCCCGAACAGAGCCAAACTGGAAGGGACAGGAACGCCGGACGGGGCCTGTGTCCGCAGGTCCCCCCCGATTCTTCCCCGCACTATGGCCCCTTGGTGACGGATTCTCAATTTTGTCCACGAGTTTTGAATCCGTTTCAACTTTGTGCGATTGCCTCCGGCTTGCGCGGGCTGGCATTGGGCGCCATCCTTGCCGGAAAAAGCGGGGCGGCAAGACGGCAATCCGGCCGCCCCAAGTTGGTCTGAACGACCGGGCGCGGGGTCGGACCCGCAAGTGCCCGGTGATCGGGTGCCTCGGCCAGGAGCGCCGCGACACCCTTCCGACCTGTCCTGGGCTCCGCCGCGCCGGTGGCGGGCGGCCCGGGCTGGCTAGGCCCAGGCAGGACAGGTGGGTTGGACAGGGCGGCCGCGGTCCGACGGATCGTCCGACCGGCGGCCGCCCCTCATGCCTCAGAACGCGTAGGACACGGTCAGGCCGACGAAATCCTTGTCGGACTGGCTGTTGTGGTGCCCGGCGCCCCAGCTCTTGAAGAAGTTCAGCGTGGCCGAGAGCGAGACCAGGTAGTCGGCGCGCAGGGACATGTTGATCGACTTCTGGCCCTCGATGAAGCCGCCGGAGATCGGCGTGATGCCGTGCACCGCGTGGCTGAAGGCAAAGCCCGGCGTCAGGTTGATGGACGTGCCGAAGGCGCTCGGGTAGGCGGCGCTGACGATCGCGGTATAGCCGAACGACCAGGGCGACACCGTCTCCGGCTCCAGGTAGGCGAGTGCGCCGGAGCCGCCCGGCAGGCCGGCGCTGTTGGGCACGTTCAGCGTCAGCACGCCCTGGTCCGGGATCCACGCGTGGATCGCCGCGCCCTCGACCACCACCGACAGCGATTCCGCGCTGATGATGCTGGTCAGGAAGTGCGACTGGCCGAACGAGCGCGTGCCGCGCAGGTTGAAGTTCATCGCGTCGACGCGGATGTCGTTGTTCATCGTGTAGCCGGCGCAGCCCGTCGGCCCCAGCGTGCGGCAGATCGGCGTGAAGCCGTTGCCGGTGCGGATGCCGCCCGGTCCCTCGTACTGGGTCGGGACCTGCCCGCCCAGCGCCAGGTCGGACCCGCCGATGGCGTTGAACAGGTTGATGAACACCGTGGTGTTGTCGATCAGGGCCGGCAGGTTCTGCTTGTACGAGAACTCGCCGTTCAGCGCCAGGCCCAGGTCGTCGATCGACGAATTGAAGCTGATGCCGTACATCCGCTGGTCGTCCGGATAGTACAGGTAGGTCTCGCTGTTGGCGATGTTCTGCAGGACATTGTCGGCGTTCAGGACGCCGCCGACAGTGATCGGCAAGAACTTGTCAGCACCGGGCGCCGCATACTTGTACGAGATGAAGCGGCTCTGGTAGTTCACGAAATAGAAGCCGAACTCGGTATTGTTCAGTTCTTCCGAGAAGTAGCGCGCGGCAAAGCCGAAGTCGCCGCGGTCCTGGTCGCGCCGCTCGAAGGTCTGGCGCACCGTGGGCAGGCCACAGCCGGCATTGATGACGCCGCGCCCGCCGGTATAGGGGTTCGACGTGGCGGAGCCGGTGCCGCAGAACGCCTCGCCCTGGAAGGCCGCACCCTGGATGCCCTCCGAGCCGTTGGCGAACTGCTCGGCGCCCGAGAAGAAGGTGCCGCCCGGCTCCAGCCGCAGGCCCTCGAAGTCCCAGGCATAGAAGCCCTCGACCGACAGGCCGGGGACAAGCTCGTACGACGCCCAGATCATCTTGATCGGGACCAGCGCGTCGCGCACCTCGGAGCCGGGGACGCGCAGCTTCTGCAGGTCCAGCGGGTTGATGATGGAGATGGCGTTCTGGGTGACCAGCGCCTCGCCCCAGTTCAGGATCTGGTTGCCGACTCGCACGTTGAACGGGTTGCCGGCGACGTCGAAGCTGGCCAGGGCGTAGTAGTCCTGCGCCTCCAGGCCATAGCGCGCGCGGTCCTGCTGGCGCGGGTCCAGCCGGCCGGCCTGCAGCCGGTCGCGGCCCGGCGCCTCGGGACCGAAGCCGCCATTGGTGTCCAGGTTGTTGACGTCGAACACCCAGTCATAGAACGCGCGGCCGCGCACATAGACGCCAAAGCGCTGGTTGTCGCCCGGCGACCAGATGGCACTCAGCTCGCCCGTATAGGTCACGGGGTTCGAGATGATGCTGCCCTGGTCGAAGTTCAGGTTGCCGTTGTCCTCGGAACAGGTGGTGCCCGACGTGGCCGGGACGACCTGAGTGCCCGAGCGGTTGAAGCCGCAGACAAAGCGGTCGTCGCGCGCGCCCGTGCGCATCTGGATCGCGGCCGACACCTGGTTCTGGTTGGTGATGACGACGTCGCCGAAGGTCCACTCGGCAGCCTGGGCCGGGCCGATCTGTGCGGCGGTTCCGGCAGCCAGGGCAAGCCCGGCACCGAGTGCAAGGCGTCGGACCAGCAGGCCCGGCGTCCGCCCGGCCCGGCTGCGACGCGCAGCCCTCTCCATTTCCTTCCTCTGGCTCAACTTATCCCCTCCTGGTTGGCCGGCTTGCCCGCCGGCTGTCGGAGCGGCATGCCTGGCCCCCCGACGCGAGAAGATGGAGCCAAAAAACTGCAACTCAGTCAATCAGAAGTGTCATTAGAAACGATGTTTAGATTTCTGTTGAGCGATGTTCAGGTTTCGCGATATACGGTGTTCAGTTTCCCCTCCACGCCAATTCCAATGCGGTTGTGTACCGTATCGTATTGAGATGAGGTGCGATGATGCTGATCCGACCGCCTGGTACATGCCTGACAGGCATGGGAAATCGTGCGTCACCGGATCACGTGAAGCGGTCCCATGTGCGCCGGGAAACGGGACTGCCATGGCGTTGAATGCGACCGGCGGGTCCCGATCGCGCGGCCGTCCGTCGCGCGGTCGGGGCGCGATGTCGTGAGCGCGGGCCGGTCGGCGCCGGGGCGTCCGCGCAATGCCGCGGCCGACCGGGCGATTCCCGATGCCGCCATCGCCCTGTTCATCGAGGGTGGGATCGAGGGTTGCTCCATCGAGCAGGTGGCCCGGCGTGCCGGCGTCACGCGGGCAACGGTCTATCGCCGCTGGCGCGACAAGGAGGCGCTGCTGGTGCATGCCCTGGGCCAGGTCCGGCAGCGCGAGGACGCGCGCGCGGCGGCGGGCACGGTGCCGGACTGGTCGCGCTTCGGCGTGGCGGACCTGGTCGCCTACATGATGGGCACGGTCAGCGCCGCGATGGGGCGGGGCGACCTGGGGCGCCTGGTCGTGCAGCTGCTGGCCACGGCGCACAGTCATCCGGCACTGATCGCCGCCTATTGGCAGGCGCACCTGGCGCCGCGCCGCGCGGCGTTCGGCAAGGCGCTGGAGGGGATGATCGCGCAGGGCCAGCTGCGCGGGCCGGCGGGCGGGCCGCCGCCCGACCCCGACCTGATCCAGGACCAGCTGAACGGGGCACTGCTCTACCGCTTCCTGCTCCAGCCGGGGGCGCATCCGCTGGAGGAACGGCGCGCCTATTGCCGGCGCCTGCTGGCGGCCCTGGGTTTCGTCCTGCCGCCGGACAGCGCGGCCGAGGCGGAGCCCCGGGCGGCTGCGGACGTCTGCTGAGCCCGTCCCCCGCCGCCGGCGACGGGGGACGGGCTCGGGCCGCTATTCCTTCAGGGGACTATTCCGCGGCCTCCTGGATGCGCATCTCGGTGCGCAGGACCCGGCCCGGCAGGGCGCCCGTGGAGCGGCCGTTCTCGAACGTGACCTTGCCCGCCTTGATCGTGCAGGCATAGCCGCGCGGCGTCTGCATCAGGCGCGTCCCGCCGGCCGGCAGGTCCTGGATGATCTCCGGCGGGCTGAGCGCCAGGGCATCCATGTCGATCACGTTGAGGTCGGCCAGGTAGCCCGCCTTCACCAGGCCGCGATCGAACCAGCCGACCTGCTCCGCATTGCGCCGCGAATAGCCGTGCACCAGCTGCTCCAGCGGGATCGACTTGCCCGACTTGCTGCCCTTGGACCACAGGCCGATCGTGGTGGTGGGGAAGCTGCCGTCGCAGATCGTGCCGCAATGGGCGCCGCCATCCGACAGGCCATAGAGCGTGCGCGCGCCCGTCATCATGGCGTGCACGTCGTCCAGGTTGCCCTTCACGAAGTTCAGCAGCGGCTGGTAGATCAGGCGCCGGCCACCTTCCTCCAGGAAGACGTCATAGGCGAATTCCGCCGGGTCGCGGCCCAGGCGGCGGGCCTCCGCCTCCAGCGACAGCGACAGGTCGGGCTCGTAGTCGACGGGATCGTTCATGCGGAACATCCGGTCGAAGCCATGGGTCAGGCGCGCCATCAGGCCCGACGACGGCGTCGCCGCGTGGTCGGCCAGGATGCGCGCCTTGACCGACGGATCGGCCAGGCGCTTCAGCCGCTCCTCGATCGACACGCCATGCGCGACGGCGCGGAAGGCCGGGGTCAGCAGGAAGGGGTTGGTGGTGGAGGCAAAGGTCAGGATGACGCCGATCGGCCGCGGCGCCACTTGGCACTTCACGTCCAGGCCTTCGCGGACCATCGCGTCGACCCGGTCGAAGATGAAGCGCCAGCGCTCAGGGGCATCGTCCGTCTGCTGCACCGTGAAGGACAGCGGCGCGCCCGAGGTGCGGGCCAGGTCACGAATCAGGTCCAGCTCGGCATTGGCGAAGTCGTCGTCCGCCGACAGGTAGGCGTCGGAGATCATCTGGATGACGCCGCGGCCGGCCCGGCGGATCGCCCGCGCGATGGCCAGCAGCTCGTCCCGCCCGGCGCGCAGCGTCCCGATGTTCTGGCCGTCGCGGCTGCGGTGCAGATAGGTGCGCGAGGTGGAGAAGCCGAGGGCGCCTGCCTGCAGCGCCTCGAACGTCAGGCGCTCCATCTCGGCGATTTCGGCCGGGCTGGGTGCTGCGTCAGGGTCGGCGCCGCGCTCGCCCATGACAAAGGCGCGCAGCGCTGCATGGGGCAGGTGGGCGCCCACGTCCATCGCGAATTCCCGGCGCTGCAGCGCGTCCAGGTAGTCGGGAAAGGACTGCCAGTCCCAGGTCAGCCCCTCGGCCAGGGCGGTGCCGGGGATGTCCTCCACCCCCTCCAGCAGGTTGATCAGCCAGTCGTGCTTGTCGGCCTGCACGGGGGCGAAGCCGACGCCGCAATTGCCCATCGCGATCGAGGTGACGCCGTTGATGGAGGAGGGCGCCAGCAGCGGATCCCACGAAGCCTGGCCGTCATAATGCGTGTGGATGTCGACGAAGCCGGGCGTCACCACCTTGCCCGTCGCGTCGATCGTCTGCGCGGCCTCGCCCGACACCGTGCCGACGGCCACGATCCGGTCGCCCTTGATCGCCACGTCGCCCTTGTACCGGGGGCCGCCCGAACCGTCCACGATCACACCGTTGCGGATCACCAGATCGTACATGGGGCACCTCATCCCTTCGAAATCGTTTTGCGCACGATAGTCCGAAGAGAAGGTGCAATCCAGTCGCGATGATCTCGTCGCCGTCTTGGCGTTGCATGATCCAGGGGGGTCGGACAGCATGCCGACCCTGGCCGGGCTCAAGAGTACCGGCGGTCTTGACCACCGGCCGCATGGCCTTGCCGGTCGCCGGACCTCAATGTGGGGATCTCAAGTGCAGACCATCTGCCGGGGAAAGGCGGTTGCGCGGATGATCCGAAGGCCCGGCCCGGTCGGGCGGGGAGGGGGGTGCGGGGGACGGCCAACGCGCTACTGCCGCCCCCAACCCCTGGCGGGGACCCTGATGCTCCAGGTCCCCGCTGTGTCATGTGGCCTGTGCCTGGCCTGACATGTGCTCGACGACCTGTGCGTCAGGCCGTCTCGCGGTATTCCTGAAGGCGCGTCGTGCGCAGGCCGGCCAGGCCATGGCTTTCGATCGCGCGCTGCCAGCTCAGGAATTCCTCGACCGACAAGGTATAGCGGCGGCAGGCGTCCTCCAGGCTGATCAGCCCCATGCGGACGCCGGCCACGACCTGGGCCTTGCGGCGAATGACCCAACGCTTGGTATCCGGAGGCGGCAGGTCGTCCAGGGTCCGGGGCAGCCCGAAGGGTCCTGCAACGCGTGGTGCCTCGCTTCGGCGTGTATCTCCCATGATTCCAATCGTCCCAACTCGTCCTGCACCCATATTGGCCAAAGCCATTTAACGAAGGGCTAAACGGTTGGGTTAAGACAAAGTGAACGGCCCTGCCCGATAGAGCAGAGCCGTTCATATTTGTCTTAAACTTTAGCGTTTGATGTTGATCAGCTCACTCAGCATCTCGTCTGCGGTCGTGATGATTTTGGACGAGGCAGAATAGGCGCGCTGCGTGGTGATCATGTTCGTGAACTGCTCGCCAAGATCGACGGTCGATGCCTCAAGCGAGGAGGCAACAATGCTTCCCGACGTGCCGCGGCCGGTGAAATCGATGTTCACGGGGCCAGAGCCCGCCGTCTCGGCATAGACATTGCCGGTCGAGGCGCTCAGGCCATTGGCATTGGGGAACGTGGCCAGCGGGATCTTGTAGATGTTGCGCGTGGTCCCGTTCGAGAACTTGGCCGTGACCACGCCCTGGTTGTCGATCTCGACGCCGGTCAGGTTGCCGATGCCGTTGCCGTTGACCACGGACGCGATCAGGCTGGACGGGGTGTCGACCTGGCCCAGGCCGTCGCGCGCGCCGACCGTGCCCAGGTCAAGGGCGATGTTCTGCGGCGTGGTGATGCCCAGCGACGCCGCCCATGGCACGGCCAGGCTGGCGGGCAGGGTGTTGCCGGCCAGGTTGCCGTCGGTGTCGAAGGTGATCGTGCCCGAGGCGATCAGGCCATCGGTGCCCGTGGTATCGGCGGCCGGGCTGGAATAGGCCTCCACCCCCCAGGTATTGGCCGCCGTCTTGACGAAGCCGAAGGTGATCGTGCGCGACGTGCCCTGGCTGTCGAAGACCTCGAAGCTGCGCTCGAAGTCGGGCTGCTTGCCGCCGGCGCCGGTGGCGGCCCTTGTGGCCATGTCGCCCGCGACATAGGCGCCGGGCGACACCGCCTGCGACGCCTGCAGGTTGAGGTCGATGCCGATCGACGATGTCGCCGTCGGATTGCCGGTCAGCGACGCCAGGTTGATCGTGCGCAGCACGTTGGGGCCGGCGACGTTGGTGGGGAAATTGCCGTCGATGTCGGCCGGCACGCCCTGCAGGTAGAAGCCGGCCCCGTTCTTCAGGTTGCCGTTCTGGTCGGGCGTGAACGAGCCGGCGCGGGTGAAGCGCATGCCGCCGCCATTGGCGAGGTCAGAGACGACGAACATGCCCTGGCCCGACACGGCGATGTCGGTGACGGAGGAGCTGGTCTGCACCAGGCCTTCCTTCGTGATCAGCGCCTGGGCCGAGGCGCGCACGCCGCCGGCCGTGTACTTGTTCGGCGTGTTGTCGGTCACCAGGGTCGAGAACAGGGCCTTGTTCTCCTTGTACCCGATGGTGTTCACGTTGCTGATGTTGTCCGAAATGATGCTCATCGCCTTGGAATTGGCATTGAGCCCAGAAACACCGGACTGCAGGGCGCCGTAGAGGCTCATGATCGGATCCCTTTACTGACAGGTCTGTTCGATTGGATGGGTTTGTTCAGTCGATTTGTTCAGGGGGTCTTGCCGCCCCTCAGCTCGTCTCGCGGATCGAGGTGACGTCGGACAGCTTCACGCGGTTGCCGTCGACGACCACATAGGTCTCGCCATCCGCCACCTCGACCGCGCTGACGCGGCCGGTGACGGCGATATCGGTCTTCACGGGCACGCCCGCGTCGGTCAGGGCCGAGACGGTCAGCGTGTAGCTGCCGTCGGGCAGGGCCGTGCCGCTGGCGTCCTTGCCGTCCCAGGTCAGGTCGTGCCGGCCGGCGGCGGTTTCGCCGGTTTCCTGCCAGACCGTCTGGCCGCTGGAATTGGTGATGGTCAGGACCGTCACCTTGGCGGTGTCTTCCAGGTCATAGGACCAGTAGGCGGCGCCGTTCTTCAGGGCGGCGGTGTCGCTGTCCAGGTTGACGGTCTTGCCGATATAGGCCGCGGCCTGCTGTGCCTGGGTTCCCTTCACCAGCGTGATCAGGTTCTCCAGGTTCGAGTTCGTGTTGATCTGCTGCTCGACGCCGGAGAAGTTGACCAGCTGGTTGGTGAACTCGGCCGAGTCCATGGGGTTCAGCGGGTCCTGGTTCTGCAGCTGTGTCGTCAGCAGCGTCAGGAACGTGTCGAACGTGGTGGCCAGCGTCGCCCCGGCCGTGGCCGACTTGGACCCGGCGGCGGCTGCGGTGGCGGCGCTGGTTGCGGAATTGACGTCCATCGTCCGGGCTCCCTAGACCGAGATGTCGAGGCTGGAGGTGGCGCCGTGCCTGGGCTGGACGGCGGCCTTTGCTGTGGTGTCGGTCCCTTCGCCGGGTGTGCCGCCAGAGGCGGAGCCATGCGACGGGTGACCGCCCTGGTGATTGCCCTGCTGGCCAAAGGCCCGGGCGTTCTCGCCTCCGCCCTGGTTCAGGGAGAAGCTGAGCGCGCCCGTGTCGGCCTTCAGCCCCGCCTGGTCCAGCGCACGCACCAGGGTCTTCTGGTCGCGTTCCAGCAGGGCCAGCGTCTCGGGCCGGTCGGCGCTCAAGGCGGCTTCCACCTTGCCGTCGTCCTTGACCGTCAGGCGGATCTGCACGCGGCCCAGCTCTGCCGGGTCCAGGCGGATGTCGAAGGTGCTGGCGCCATTGGGCACCGCCTTGGCGACCTGGGCCACCACCTGCTGCGTCGCCGGGTGGACCGGCACGGCCCAGCGCGGCTGCGGCACGGGGGCCGCCGCCTTGGCCGCCTCGGCAGCGGGCGCCAGGCTCGGGCCGCCCTCGACCGCCGGCAGTGCCGCGTCCGGGGCATCGGCCGCGGCCGGGACCGCCGTCGCGGCATCGGCCGTCGCCGGCGCATCCTGCGCGGCCAGCATGTCGGCGGCGGGCCCGCCGGCCATGCGGGCCGGGGCCTTGGCCTGGCCGGGGGCCTGCGCCACGCCGTCCTGGACCATGGCCGCGTCCGCCGGAGCGGCAGCCGGTGCCGCAGGGGTCGGGCCGGGCGTCGGCGTGGATGCAGGCGTGGGCGCCTGGGCCGCGGGTTGCGCATCCAGCGGCGCACCCGCCTGGACCTGGGGCGCAGCGGTTTGAGCGGCCTGGACCTGGGGGGCCTGGATCGGGGGTGACTGAATCGCGGGCGACTGAATCGGGGAGGGCTGAACCGGGGGCGACTGCACCTGGGCAGGCTGATTCTGGACCGTCGCCGTGGCGACGGGCGCGGGCTGGATCGCCTGGGGCTGCGTGGTCTGCACCTGCACAGGCTGGGCCTGGCCAGCGGTCCGGGCCACGGCATCGCCGGTCCTGGCCGGGGCAGCCGCGTCAGCCGGTTCCGTGGTCGCGGCGGGCGCCGGCTGGGCCACGCGGGCGGGCCGTGGCGCCTGGGCGGCGATCGTTGCAACCGTCACTTCGGCAGGCGCATCGGCGGCCTGGGCCGGCACGGTGGCCGAAGTCTGGACCTGGGCCGCAGGCTGCGGCAGCGCGGTGGCCGCCGCGGGGGCGGGCGTCGGGCCGACTGGTGCGACGCTGGCCGCCGGCACCGCGAGCGGCGCAGGCGCGGCCGCCGCGACAGGGGGCGGGGCGACAGGGGGCGAGGCGGCGGGGGCAGGCGTCGCCGTGGGCGCGGTCGCTGCCGGGATCTGCTCGGGCGGCGTGTCGGCGCTGGCCAGCAGCTGCGCCAGGATGCGCGGCGCGGTGGCCGGCGCCGCGTCGCTCTTGGCCGCTTCGGGTGCGGCGGCCCGCGCTGCCGGTGCCGTGGCCTGGGCTGCGGGCGTCGCTGGGCTGGCCGGGGCGGGGGCAGGGGCGGCGGAGGTCGCGGCCCCCGGTGTCCCCGCGGCAGGCCGGGCCTGGGCCAATGCCTGGTCGTCCGCCGACTCGGCGGCGCCGGAGCCCGTCATGCCCGGCGCCGGGGCGGGCGCAGGTCGGGCCAGGCCGGCGGCCGGATCCGGCGCCGCGTCCTGGGGGGCTGGGCTGGTCGAGCCGGTCCGCGGGCTCGCGGCGTCGGTCGGCTTGGTCTCTGTCGGGTTCGCGGCGGTCGCCTGCGGTGCCGCGGCAACGGGCGGCGGGGGCGGCGCCATGGCCAGGCCCAGGGCCGGCCCGGCGTCCGCCGGCATCTCCTCCGCTGGCATCGCCTCTGCCGGGGCCTTCTCCACCGGCGTCCGATCGACGGACGCGGCGTCCGGCAGGCTGGGCGCGGCGACGATTGCCGCGGCGTCGGCCAGGGCCGTGTCGTCGGCGGGGGGCATCGGCGCTGCCGACCCGGTCGCAACCGTCGCCTGGGCGGCGGCCTGCGACGCCGGCCGGGGGGCGACGGGCGCGTTCGGAGCCACGGGCTGCGGCACCAGGTCGATGATCGGCTGGTCCAGGGTGCCGTCCTCGGCGGTCCAGGCGACGGCCGCCGTCGCCATGGCGGCGGGCAGGGCCGGCTGCGTGCTGGCGGCGACGATGACGACGGGCGGTTCGCCCTCGACCGGCGGCGCAGCGGCGGCCGGCGCGGCCTCGCCCTCTCCCGCCGGGACCAGGCCCGCCAGCAGTCCGGCGAACAGGCCTTCGGGCGGCTGGCCATCCTGGCCGGCCGCGCCCACCCGGGTCAGCGCGGCCAGGGCCTGGATGGCACCGGCAGCGCTGGCTGGGCTTGCGACTGGGGTCGTCTGGGTCATGGGGCACGCTTCCGAACTGTTCGCAGCCCTCTCAGCAAGCTTGATGCCAACCGCCCCGGCCGACCCCGTCGCGCGCGTATCCTTATGGGCTGGGCCTGGCGCCTGCCCTGTGGGGTCCCCGGACAGGCCAGCGGCGGCGCGGTCGACCCAGCACAAATTGCCGGGCCCGGCACGAACTGCCTGCGCCCAGGAGCCGGCGCGGTCCTGGCATCAGTCTTGCTTCACCCCTGGTCATGAAGCACTGCGACACCCGATCCAGCCGGCAGAAGCCGGGCATTCCCGGGCCTCTGACGGGGCCGGGGCGGTCATTTGTGCCGGTTCGTCCCGTCTGTGGGCGGCACAATCTGCCGGTGCGGGCCGGCGTGGTCACAAGCTGGGGAGCACGGTCATGAGCCTGAACGGCATCCTGTCCAATGCGAACAGCGGCCTGGCCGCGGCCCAGTCGCAGCTGCGGAACATTTCCAACAACGTCGCCAACGTCAACACGGTCGGCTACGCGCGGAAGGTCGTCGATCAGTCGACCCAGGTGCTGGGCACGCAGTCCAGCGGCGTCACCACGCAGGAAGCGCGGCGCGTCGCCGACAAGTTCCTGGACGCCCAGACCATGCTGGCGACCGGCGACGCGGCGCGCTGGGACGCGGTCAGCACCTTCCAGCAGCAGGTCCAGGCCATGCTGGGCAAGCCGGAATCCAACACCTCGCTGTCCGGTCGGCTCGACACGCTCTATGCCGCCTTCAACGCGGCCCAGGCCGACCCGTCCTCGGCCGCGCTCAAGGCGCAGATCGTCACCGCGCTGGCGGGCTATACGCGCGAGCTTTCGACGCTGACCCAGTCGGTCAACGACCTGCGGGCCGAGGCCGACCTTCAGGTGGCAGCCAAGGTGGGGGAGGCGAACGAGCAGCTGAAGCGCATCCACCAGCTGAACCTGGAGATTTCCAAGGCCCAGGCGACCGGCGGCGACGGCGCCGCCAGCCTGGCCGACCAGCGCCAGGCCGCCCTCGACAAGCTGGCCGGCCTGATCGACATCAAGGTGCAGGAGCAGTCGAACGGCGCGCTCCACGTCTCGACGACCAACGGGCTGCAGCTGGTGGGCTCCCTCGCCTACCAGCTCGACTACACCGCCAATGGCAGCCCGACCTCGGCCACCCGCTTCCCCCAGATCATGGTGCGGGCGCTCGACCCCTCCGGCAATCCGCTGACGGCGGGCCAGGCGCTGGACTCCAACCTCCAGGGCGGGGCGCTCCGCGGCCTGCTCGACGTGCGCGACCAGGTCCTGCCCGGCATTGCCGAATCGCTGGGCCAGCTGGCCCAGGCGACGGATGCGATGAACGCCGTCGCCAACCAGAACACCGCCTATCCGGCGCCGGCGACCCTGACCGGCCGCAATACCGGCCTGGACGGGAACGACGCCCTGAACACCACGGGCGACGTCACCTTCTCGGTCGTCGCCGCCGATGGCACGGTGACCAGCACCGTGACGGTCAGCGTGACGCCGGGCATGACCATCAACGGCTTGGTCGCCGCCGCCAATGGCGGCCTGGCCGGCGGCAGCCTCAGCTTCGCCAACGGCGTGCTCCAGGTTCAGGCGACCGGCGGCGGCGGCGTGGTGGTGAGCGAGGACCTCGCCTCCGCCACGACGCGCGCCGGCCGTGGCTTCTCGCACTTCTTCGGGCTCAACGACCTGGTGCGCGCCAACGTCCCGCTCAGCGGCGACACCGGCCTGACCGCCGCCGACGCACACCGCTTCACCGGTACGACGACGCTGGAACTGCGCGGGCCCAACGGCTCGGTCGCGGCCAGCCAGCTGGTCGACTTCGGCGCGATCGGCGGCACCGTGGCCGATGTGCTGAACGCGCTCAACACGGGCTTTGCCGGCTATGCCAGCTTCGCGCTCGACGCCCAGGGCGCGCTGACCATGACCCCGGCGCCGGGCATGACCGGCCTGACGCTGGGCACGCGGGCCGACAGCAGCGCCCGCGGCACCACGGGCATGAATTTCTCGGCCTTCTTCTCGGTCGGCCAGGCCGGCACGGTGGAGGCCGCGCGCACGCTGGACGTGGCGCCGGACCTGAAGGCGGCATCGAACCGGGTGCCGCTCGGCCGCTTCGACACCACGCGCGTGCCGCCGATCTCGGCTTCCGATGCCTCGGGCGCGCAGGCGCTCCAGGCGATGGCCGACACCGTCCTGGCCTTTGCCGCGGTGGGTCCCGTGCCCGCCGGCACGATGAGCCTCAGCCAGTATGCGACCTCCGTCCTGACCGCCGCCGGCACCGCCGCCAGCGAGGTGAGCAGCCGGCTGGCCGACGCCACCGCGGTCAAGACCGAGGTGACGGCCCGCCAGCAGGGCGTCTCCGGCGTCAACCTGGACGAGGAATTGTCCAACATGATCATTTACCAGAACGCGTACAACGCCAGCGCCCGGATGATCGCCACGGCGCGCGACATGTACGACACGCTGCTGTCTCTGGTGCAGTAAGGGGGAGGGCCTGAGCCATGACACGCGTTGCCAGCTTCGGCGCCAGCCAGGTGATGATTGCCGACATCATGCGGCAGCAGGCCAGGCTGAACACCACCCAGTCCCAGGTCTCGACCGGCAAGGTTTCCGCGACGTTCGAAGGGCTGGGCAGCGATGCCCAGGCCGCCCTCAACGCCCGCTCGCTCCAGGCCAAGGTGACACAGTACGCCAAGCAGGCGGTCAAGGCCGACGACCAGATGGAGATCCACGAGCAGTACCTGCAGCAACTGCGCAAGGCGACAAACACGCTGCGCACGCAGCTGGGCTCCGCCGTCGGCGTCAACGACGCCACCACCGTGCAGACGGCGATGGATACCGCCTTCCAGACGATCGTCTCGGTCCTCAACGGCAAGGTCGACGGCAAGTACGTCTTCGGCGGCACCCGCACCGATACCCAGCCGCTGGCCCTGACCAGCCTGGCGGGCCTGGATGCCCTGCCGCCCGGCTTGCCCGGCGTGTTCCAGAACGGCGACACGCGGCTCAGCGTGCAGGTGGACGATTCGCTCACCGTCTCCTATGGCGAACTGGCCAGCGACGTGGGCAGCGGCCTGATGTCGATCATGCAGGCGCTGGTCGAATACAATTCCGGGACCACGCCCGGCGGCATCGCCTATGGCCAGGGCATGCCGGATGCCCAGCGCGCCTTCCTCCAGGGCATCATGAACCAGCTCGAACAGGTCGATGCCGGCCTGGTGCAGAGCGTCTCGGCGCTTGGCGCCACGCGCACCCTGGTCGCCGATACCGAGGCGCGGCAGAAGTCGATCTCGCTGACCGTGGGCCTTGTCATCTCCGATATTGAGGATGTCGACGCGGCCGAGGCGATCACCCGCCTGAACCAGGACCAGGTCGCCCTGCAGACCAGCTACAAGGTGGTGGGCCAGCTCGCCAGCGTCAGCCTGCTCAACTTCCTGTAGGCAGCAGGTTCAGGGGGCAGGACGTTCAGGCGGTCCCTGCTCACTCAGCTCGTCAGCGAAGCATAGTCGGGGCCGGCCAGCACGTTCCCAGCGGCGTCCGCCAGGATGACCTTCTCGATCATTGGCCTGGACCACGCCTCCTTGGGCTGTCCCGACAGTCGTTCTGATGAGACTTCGGTTTCGATCTCCATGGTCTGTCCTTCCATGAGTCTCTCCGTACATGAGTGTACTTTGTCGCGTATCATAGAATCCACGAGCCATCAAACCGCCGCGACCAGCTGGAGATGCGTCGACGAGTCAACGCGAACTCGACGATCTTGGGACTCAGTCTCGGCCAAACGAAGATCGCGCCAGCTTTGCGAAGATCTCCGGAACTCCGACCGGACCCTCGGGACAGGTTCGGTTTCCTTTCCATTCGACTGGGACTATAAACGCGCGCCATGACCCATCCCATGCCCGTTCCCGAGCAGGCCTTTGCCGGCCTGTCGCGCGGCGACCGCGTGGTCGTCGCGATGTCGGGCGGCGTCGATTCCGCGACCGTCGCCGGGCTGGCCGCGCAGGCCGGCTTCGACGTCGTGGGGGTGACGCTCCAGCTCTATGATTCGGGCGCTGCCGCGCGCCGCGCCGGCAGCTGCTGCGCCGGGCAGGACGTGCGCGACGCCCGCGCCGCGGCGGAGCGCCTGGGCATCCCGCATTATGTCCTGGACTACGAGCAGCGCTTCCACGACCAGGTCATCGCCCCCTTTGCCGACGCCTATGCGGCGGGCGAAACGCCGGTTCCCTGTGCCGCCTGCAACCAGACGGTGAAGTTCTCGGACCTGCTGGGCTTTGCCCGCGACCTGGGGGCGGCGGCGATGGCGACCGGCCATTATGTCCGCCGTGTCGTCGGCGCCAGCGGGCCCGAACTGTGGCGCGGCGCCGATCCGGCCCGGGACCAGAGCTGGTTCCTCTATGGCACGACCCGGGCGGAGCTCGACCTGCTGCGCTTTCCCCTGGGCGCCCTGCCCAAGGATCGCACGCGGGCGCTGGCCGCCGGCATGGGCCTGGCCCTGGCCGACAAGCCGGACAGCCAGGACATCTGCTTCACGGCGGGCGGCCGCTATGCCGACATCATCGCCAGGTTGCGGCCCGAGGCGGGGGAGCCGGGCCAGATCGTGCACCGGGACGGCCGCGTGCTGGGCACGCACCAGGGCGTGCTGCACTTTACGGTGGGCCAGCGCAAGGGGCTGGGCGGCGTGCAGGACGGCAGCGGCGCGCCGCTCTATGTCCTGCGGCTGGAGCCGGAGCGGGCCCGCGTGGTCGTCGGGCCGCGCGCCGCCCTGGGCAGCGACAGCGCCCTGCTGCGCGCCGTCAACTGGCTGGCCGAGCCCGCCCCGGACGAGGTCGTCGGCGCCCGCGTCCGCTCGACCCGCGCGCCCGTGCCGGCGCGCGTCACGCCCACGGCCGACGGGGTGCGCGTCGATTTCGTGGACCCGGAACAGGCCGTGGCGCCGGGCCAGGCATGCGTCCTCTATCGCGGCGAGCAGGTC
The DNA here is from genome assembly GCF_051903925.1 of Zavarzinia sp. CC-PAN008. Classification (GTDB taxonomy): domain Bacteria; phylum Pseudomonadota; class Alphaproteobacteria; order Zavarziniales; family Zavarziniaceae. The sequence continues at coordinate 4,645,441 of NZ_CP173678.1, read as the reverse complement.
CTGGGCGGCGGCGTCATCCGCCGGGGCGTCGCCGCCGCGGTCGAGCCGGCCCGGGTCGGTCTGCACGCTTGACGGACCCGGATCGCAGTCGGTATATCCCCGGCTCCGCGCGTGGCGGAGTAGCTCAGTTGGTTAGAGCGGCGGAATCATAATCCGTAGGTCGGGGGTTCAAGTCCCTCCTCCGCTACCACGCGACCCTTCCTTGATCCCTGGGGCCGGGTGCCGGGCCGTACCGCCACTGGGCGGTGCGGTGTGCGGGCGGCTGCCCGTCTGGCCCCACGCGCTGGAAATCGCGGACCGCGGCAGCGCTGCAACGGACCGCGACGGGTTCCAGCGGCATAGTCACGGCGATGAGTGACACGCATTCCGCATGCTCCCCCTGATGCCCCGGACCCTGGCGCATGCCATCGTCCTGGTGGTCAACCTGGCGCTCTGGCTGCGCTTTCCCCGCCTGCTGGGGCGTGCCGCCTGTCGCACGCGGCGCGTCCTCAACGTCGCGCGGCCCGTCACGCTGACCGAGAAGCTGCTCTGGCGCCGCCTGATCGACACCGATCCCGGCTTCGTCACTGTCCAGGACAAGCTGCAGGGCAAGCATGAGATGCGCCGCCGGCTGCCCAGCCTTGCCATCGCCCCGGTCCGCTGGCAGGGCACCGATCCCCAGGCCCTGCCGGATGCCTTCCTGCGCCCCGGCTTCGCGGTCAAGACCAATCATGGCTGCAACTACAACATCCTGATCCGCGACGAGCCGGTCGACCGCGCCGCGATCCGGCAGGCACTGGCCCGCTGGCTGGCCGGCACCTATGGCCGGCGTGACCGCGAATGGGCCTATGGCCAGATCGTGCCCCAGGCCTTTGTCGAGGATCTGATCGTCAATGCCGGGGGGGCGCCACTGGTCGACCTCAACGTCTATTGCTGCCGGGGCCGGCCGATCTATGCCGTTGCCGTCGTGGGCGAGAAGACCAAAGGCGAGCGCGTCGCCTTCTATCGCCCCGACGGCCGGCGGATGGTCGAGGTCCAGAACGTGCCCGGCTATACCCGCGCCTGGCTGCCGCCGGACTTCGCCCTGCCCGCCACGGCGGAGGATCCGTTCCAGGTCGCGGCGATCCTGTCGCGCGACTTCCCGCTGATCCGGGTCGACATGATGCTGGCCAATGGCCGTGTCCATGGCTGCGAGCTGACGCCCTACCCTGCCGATGGCCGCTACAGTCGCCTGCCGGTCGCCCGTGAACTGGCGGCGGCCTGGGACCTCACGGCCAGCTGGTTCCTGACCACGCCGCAGTCCGGGTGGCGCGGGCTCTACCGCCATGCCCTGCGCCGCCTGGCCCAGCCGCGCGCGGCGGAAGCCTTCGCGGAGGGCGGCTTTCCCGATCCCCTGGCGGCCGAAAGCGGGGGCGACGGCGTCTGAGCCGTCCGGCCCATCGGCGGCGCGGGACTTGCGCCGATGTCATGGTTCGTCATGAAATCGTCCGGAACCATCCTCCCCATGTCCTGTTCAGGGCCGTGCTCGCGCAAGGTCGTGGCAACAAGAACCACAGGCCACCGGGCAGTGTTGTGTACAAAGGGAAGGACAGGACAATGGCCAATCAAGGCGGAAGCCACGAACAGCATGTCAAGGCCGGCCAGCAGAGCCACAAGAACTCCGGCTCATCGGACAGCAAGCAGGCCAGCAGCCGCGGCGGCACCCACGAACAGCACGTGAAGGCGGGCCAGCAGAGCCACAAGAACAGTGGCTCATCCTCCGGGAAGGGCTCCGGCGACAAGCACTGACCGTCGCCCGAGGATTCCGCGCAGGGCCTGCCCGTCAGGCCCGCAAGGGGGGTGCCCAGCCGGGCGCCCCCCTTTTTCATGTCTGCCCCGCCGGGCGACGGCGCTCAGGCTGCGAGTGCGGGCACGAAGCTGTCCGCCCGGGCCATCGCCCAGGACGAGGCATAGAACGCATGCTCGCCGCTGCCCTGGAGCAGTTCGCCCTGGGCGAGGAACGGCAGGAGCTGCGAGAACAGCTTGATCTCGCTGGAGCTGATGCGGCGCGCCAGGTGATGGGGCTTGATGTCGGACGGATGGTGCAGGCCGGCCGCGGCAATCAGCTCGGCCAGGGCATGGACCGTGTTGCGGTGGAAATTGGCCACCCGCTCCGCCTTGTCCGGCACCACGATCGCGCGCTGCCGCAAGGGGTCCTGGGTCGCGACCCCGGTAGGGCAGCGGTTGGTATGGCAGCTCTGCGACTGGATGCAGCCCACCGCGAACATGAAGCCGCGGGCCGAGTTCACCCAGTCCGCCCCGATCGCCAGCGCCGCCGCGATGTCGAAGGCCGAGATGATCTTGCCGGCGACGCCGATGCGGATCCGCTCGCGCAAGGCCGCACCCACCAGCGTGTTGTGGACCAGCAGTAGCGCCTCGCGCATCGGCACGCCGACATGGCTGGACAGTTCCAGGGGCGCCGCCCCGGTCCCACCCTCGCCGCCATCGACCACGACGAAATCGGGCACGATGCCGGTCGCCAGCATCGCCTTCACGATCGCCATGAACTCCCAGGGCTGGCCGATCGCCAGCTTGAAGCCGACCGGCTTGCCCCCCGACAGCTCACGCAGCGTGGCCAGGAATTCCATCATCTGGATCGGCGTGCGGAAGCTGGAATGCGACGCGGGCGAGACGCATTCCCGGCCCACGGGAATGCCGCGCGTCTGGGCGATCTCTGGGCTGACCTTGTGCGCCGGCAGGATGCCGCCATGGCCGGGCTTGGCACCCTGGCTCAGCTTCAGCTCGATCATCTTCACCTGGGCGTCGGCCGCCTGGGCGGCGAAGCGCTCGGGCGAGAACCGGCCATCCTCGGTGCGGCAGCCGAAATAGCCGCTGGCGATCTGCCAGACCAGGTCGCCGCCGAACTCGCGGTGATAGGCGCTGATCGAGCCTTCGCCCGTGTCCTGGGCAAAGCCGCCCAGCTTTGCCCCCTTGTTCAGCGCGCGGATCGCGTTGCCACTCAGCGCGCCAAAGCTCATGGCCGAGATGTTCAGGACCGAGCCGGCATAAGGCTGGGCACACTGGTCGTTGCCGATGGGGATGCGGAACGTGGCGGGATCGGCCATCGGCGCCGGCTGGATCGAATGGCCGATGAACTCGTAGCCGGTGGCATAGGTGTCGTCCAGCGTGCCGAACGGGCGCTGGTCCGGCTCGTTCTTGGCCCGCGCATAGACCAGGGAGCGTTCCTGCCGCGAGAAGGGCAGCTTCTCGAAATCCGTCTCGAACAGGTACTGCCGCAATTCGGGGCGCACCGCCTCGACCAGGTAGCGGATATGGCCGATCACGGGGTAGTTGCGCGTGACGGCGTGGCGGTCCTGCACCAGGTCGTGCACGCCCACCAGGCTCAGCACGCCGAACAGGATGGCCAGCAGCGTGCCCCACGGCTCCGCCACGGGCGCCAGCAGGAACAGCACGGCCAGCACGATGCAGGCGGCGAACGCGGCATAGCGGCTGACCAGCGACAGCTTATGGATTGCCTGCACTCCCGTCGTCTCCCGGCTCGCTCCCAGAAGGGGACCCTAGCCATCCCGGCGCGGGGCGCAAGCGGGGCTGCGTGCGCCGCCCTGCGACCGCCATGGCTCTTGCAGTGCAGCATCGCGCCGCCTATCCTCCCCGCAGTTGGGGAGTAGCCTCCGCCGCCCGCGTCCTCCGCCGGTGGCGTGCCAGGGTCAACACACTTGCCGGGGTGGCCAGCGGGCCGCCCGGGCATGGTCCTGGCGGCAGCATTGTCTGCCTGGCGAGACCAGCGCACGTGGGCCGCCTTTCCGGCAGGCGGTCCGCCGTGTGCTGTCTCGCGCGTCCGGTGGCTGTCGTCCCATGAACTCCCTTGCTCTCGCGGGTCTGGCCCTCAGCATGTCCGCCGATGCCTTTGCCGCGTCGGTGGCCAAGGGGTCGGCCCTGCACCGCCCGCGCGCCAGCGAGGCGCTGCGCACCGGCCTGCTGTTCGGCGTGGTGGAGGCGATCACCCCGCTCCTGGGTTGGGCTGCCGGCTATGTCGCCGCCGGCTATGTGGAGGCGGTCGACCACTGGATCGCGTTCGTCCTGCTGGCGATCGTCGGCGGCCATATGATCCGCGCCGGCCTGTCGCGCGACGCGGTCGAGGAACGGCCCAGCCGCCACACGCTGCGCGTCCTGCTGCTGACCGCGATCGGCACCAGCATCGACGCCGCGGCCGTCGGCGTGTCTTTGGCGCTGCTGGACGTCAACATCCTGGTGGCGGCGGGGGCGATCGGCCTGGCCACCTTCGTCATGGTCACGATCGGCACCCTGACCGGGCGCTTCCTGGGCGCCCGCTTCGGCAAGTCGGTCGAACTGGTGGGTGGCGTGTTCCTGATCCTGCTGGGCGCCAAGATCCTGCTGGAGCACACGCTCTGGGCCTGAGGCGCCCGTCTGACTTCGTTATGAAACGGACATCATAGCGTAGGGCCACGAGGCAGGATCTACGCGTCCCACCATCGGCTCGACGTTAAAAGAGTGAACGATCACTCTATTTTTCCGTTGCGGAACGCCGTTCAGCATCCTAGCGTCTGGGGGTCGGCTTGTGACGGAGAAGGGTTGTATCGCGATGCGTATCTTGCTGGCTGCTGCGGTCGCTTGTGTCATGACGGCGTCCCCCGCCCTGGCCTGTCCCGAAGCACAGGATCTCTATCGCAAGGGGTGGTATCCCGAATACGTGCAGAAAATGGCCGAATTGGCCGATGGTGGCAATCTTGAGTGCTCGTTCACCTTGGGCACGGTCCTGCGGGACGGTGTCCTGGCCACGCAGGACTTTGACGGTGCGATGAAGCGTCTGCGCTTCTCGGCCGATCGCGGCCACGCCTTCTCGCAGTTCGAGATCGGCACGATGTACGACAACGGCTATGGCGTCGCCCAGGACCAGGCGGAGGCGGCGCGCTGGTACCAGAAGGCGGCGGACCAGAATTTCGGCATGGCCCAGTACAACCTTGGCGTCCTCTACCAGGACGGACTGGGCGTGCCCAAGGACGCGGCAAAGGCCGAACAGCTCTTCGCCCTGTCCCGCGAGAACGTCACGAACACCGGGCAATAGCCTGTCGGCTGAAAGGCCGGCTGCGCATCGTTATGTTTGAAAGAATATAGCGACCTGCTAGGGTGGATGCCTGATCGGTCACCCTTGCAGGACAGTGCGATGAACATGGCCCGACGCCCCTGGCTCCACCGTGCCCTTGCTGTCGTGGTGCTTGGCCTGGGCCTGTCCCTGGGCGCCCAGGCCCGGGCCGACGACGTGACGGTCTTCGCCGCCGCCAGCCTCAAGAACGCGCTCGACGCCGCCGCCGCGGCCTGGGGGCAGCAGACGGGCAATAGCGTCACCATCTCCTATGCGGCCAGTTCCGCCCTGGCCAAGCAGATCGAGCAGGGCGCCCCGGCCGACCTGTTCATCTCGGCCGACGTGCCCTGGATGGACTACGTCGCGGAAAAGTCGCTCATCAAGGCCGACACCCGGGTCGACCTGCTGGGCAACAGCCTGGTCCTGGTGGCGCCCGCGGCCTCCACCGCCAGCGTGACGATCGCGCCGGGCATGGGCCTGGGCGCGTTGATCGGCACCGGCCGGATCGCGATGGGCGATGTTGCCGCGGTGCCCGCCGGCAAGTACGGCAAGGCGGCCCTGGAGTCGCTTGGCGAATGGGCCGCGGTCGAGCCCAAGGTGGCGATGGCCGAGAACGTGCGTGCGGCGCTGGCGCTCGTCGCGCGGGGGGAGGTGCCCTTCGGCATCGTCTACGCGACCGATGCCGTGTCGGAGCCCAAGGTGAAGGTGCTGGACACCTTCCCGGCGGGCAGCCATCCGCCGATCGTCTATCCGCTGGCCGTCCTGGCGGAGGCGAAGACGCCGGCCGCCACGGCTTTCGCCGACTGGCTCAGGACCGCCCCCGCCGGCGCCTATTTCAAGGCCCAGGGCTTCCAGACCCTGGCCGCGCCAGCGACGAACTAAGGCGTGGCGTCCGATGCTTCGAGACGCGGTCCTGCGGACCGCTCCTCAGCATGACGCCGTTGATCTTCCTTGAATGTCTATGACGGCGTCATACTGAGGAGCCGGCCATCAGGCCGGCGTCTCGAAGCATCAGGTGCGGCGCCTCAGGCTGCGTCCTCGAACCCGTTGTTCAGGAAGCGCTCGGCAAAGGCGGCGTGGATTGCCGCCCCCTTGGCCATCGCCGCCTCGTCCGCCGTCATCTTGGTGTTGTGCAGGGGATAGTTGCGCGAAGGGTCGCCGGAATGGGGGGAGACGCCGATGAACGCCATGGCGCCCGGCACCTGCTGCAGGACATAGGCGAAATCCTCCGCCCCCATGATCGGGGTCGGCATGGTCCGCCAGGCATTCTCCCCGAACAGGTCGCGCGCCGTCTGCGACGCCAGCTTGACCGCCTGGGGATCGCACACCGTCACGGGAAAGCCGGGGATCACCTCCGCATCGCAGGTCAGGCCATGGGCGGCCGCGATGTGCTGCGCCACCTTCAGCGCGCCCTCGTGCACGATCCTGCGCGTCTTCTCGGACAGGGTGCGGATCGTGCCCAGCAGCTCGGCCTTTTCCGGGATCACGTTGTCGGTGGAGCCGGCCGTGATCTGGCCGATCGTGATGACCGCGGGATCGAATACCGGCACCTGGCGCGTCACGAAGACCTGCAGTGCCGTCACGATCTCGCACGCGACCGGCACCGGGTCCTGCGCGTCGTGCGGCATGGAGGCATGGCCGCCGCGACCGTGCACCGTCACCTTGATCTTGTCGGCCGACGCCAGCATCGGCCCGGCGCGCCCGCCGAACGTGCCGGAGGCGGCATTGGGCATGATGTGCAGCGCAAAGGCGGCATCGGGCCTGGGATCCAGCAGCCCGTCCTCGATCATGTAGCGCGCACCGTGCCAGCCTTCCTCGCCCGGCTGGAACATGAAGACGACGGTGCCCGGCAGGCGGTCGCGCTGCGCCGACAGCAGGTGGGCGGCTCCCACCAGCATCGTCGTGTGCATGTCATGGCCGCAGGCGTGCATGGCCCCCGGAATGGTCGAGGCAAAGGGAAGGCCCGTATCCTCGTGCATCGGCAGGGCGTCGGTATCGCCGCGTAGCAGGACGGTGCGGCCGTTGCCCGAGCCTTTCAGGATCGCGACGAAGCCGGTGGTCGAGGGTCCCTCCCGGATCTCCAGCGGCAGGCCGGCCAGGGCGGCCTTGGCCTTGGCCGTCGTCATCGGGTTCTGCAGGCCGATTTCCGGCTCCATGTGGATCGCCCGGCGCAGGTCGATCAGGCGCGGCAGGATCTCCTCGCTGGCGGCGATCCAATGGCTTCCGTCCGGCATTCCGCCCTCCTATTGCGTGAGGGCGTCAGGATGGGCGCGCAGCCCGTTGCATGCAACAGGTCACAGCATGGTTCAGGCGGCCGCCGCGCGGTGCATCGCGTCGCGGATGCCGGCCAGGATCTCGAAGGAATAGAGCCGGGCCTGGTGGTCATAGATGCCACCCGTCGCCATCAGCTCGTTCACCTGGGTCCTGTCCAGGAACTCCTCGATCTTCTCCCGCACGGTGGAGGGGGAGCCGACCGCCGCATAGCGGAAGGTGGAGCCCAGGCCCGCGCGCTGGGCAAGCGCCTCGATCTCGCGGGGATCGTCCAGCGGCGGCGGCATCAGGCCAGGCCTGCCGGTGCGCAGCGCGATGAATGCCTGCTGCAGCGTCGTGAACAGGCGCTTGGCCTCCTGGTCGGTATCGGCGGCAAAGACGTTGATGCAGGCCAGGGCATAGGGCTCGGACAGGTGCTCCGACGGTTTGAACGTGTCGCGATAGATGTGCAGCGCGTCCAGCAGCATGTCCGGCGCGAAGTGGGAGGCAAAGCCGAAGGGCAGGCCCAGCATCGCCGCCAGCTGCGCGCCATAGGTGCTGGAGCCCAGGATCCAAACCGGCACGTCCAGCCCGCCGCCCGGTACCGCCTGCACCGCCTGGTTGGGTACCGGTTCCTTGAACCAGCCCATCAGCTCGACGACGTCCTGGGGGAAGCTGTCGACCGCGCTGAAATAGCGGCGCAGCGCCTGCGCCGTGCGCTGGTCGGTGCCGGGCGCGCGGCCCACGCCCAGGTCGATGCGGCCGGGATGAATGGCCGCCAGCGTGCCGAACTGCTCCGCGATGACCAGCGGCGCATGATTGGGCAGCATGATCCCGCCGGAGCCGACGCGGATCGTCTTCGTGGCCGCCGCCACGTGGCCGATCACCACCGCCGTCGCTGCACTGGCGATGCCGGGCATGTTGTGATGCTCCGCCAGCCAGTAGCGCTTGTAGCCCAGGCGCTCGGCATGGCGCGCCAGGTCGGCGGCCGAGCGGAAGGCTGTACCCGCATTGCCGCCCTGAACGATCGGCGCCAGGTCCAGGACCGAGAAGGGGATGTTGTACGACGCCATGTTTCTTCCGTCCGCTCATCCCCGCGTGAGGGGGATCCAGGGGCCGCAAGCGCTGCCCTGGGTGGCCCTGGGTCCCCGCCTTTGCGGGGATGAGGGGGGAGGGGACGGCACCTGGACCCGAACCTGCAATCGTTAACAGATTGGCCCTCGGTGTGGCTGGGTCAACAGCATGTTCCGCTGGGCTGGCCAACGCCATTCGCTGTGTCGGCGCTCACATGGACCGGGTGCAGCGGCCGCGCTACCCTGCGGGCGTTGCGAAGCTGGACACCACGTCATGAAGACCAATCACCAGCGCGGGTTCAAGGCGGTCCCGGACAAGGTCAGCTATTCCCGCGTCGGCGACACCCGCCGCGCCTCCAGCTTTGCCGACGTCAGCGTGCAGGCCAAGCACACGGGGGCCGAGAGCGAGCGGGAGAAGCGGCGCGGGGCCAAGGGCGCCAAGAAGTTCGTCAACAGCCGCATCCGCTTCCACGAGAACGCCGCGCTCAAGCAGGCCGTGGCCGCGTCGTCGTCAGAGGACTGAATCCGCCTGTCCCAGCCGCCCCGCCACCAGGTCGGCCAGGGCCAGGCTGGCGGTCAGGCCGGGCGATTCGATGCCGAACAGGTTGACCAGGCCGGGCAGGCCATGCACCTCCGCCCCGTCCACGCGGAAATCGGCAAAGGCCTGGCCCGGCGCCTGAAGCTTGGGCCGGATGCCGGCATAGGCCGGGTCCAGCACCCCGTCCGGCAGGCCCGGCCAATACCTACGGATGTCGGTATAGAAGACGTCGGCACGGGCGGGATCGACGTCATAGCCGATCGCCTGGATCCATTCCTGATCCGGGCCAAAGCGGGCCTGCCCGCCCAGGTCCAGCGTCAGGTGCGTGCCCAGGCTGGCGCTTCTGGGTACCGGATAGATCAGGTGGCGGAACGGTGCCCGCCCGCGCAGGGAGAAGTAACAGCCACGCGACAGGTATTGTGTCGGCACATGCCGGGCCGGCAGCCCCTCGATCCGCGCCGCCAGGTCCGGCGCGCCAAGCCCCGCGGCATTGACCAGCACGCGACAGCCAAGCCGCATCGGCTCCGCCCCGCCAACCTGCACATCAAAGCCCCGATCGGTCGCGACCACCCGCTCCACTGGCGCCCGGGTCGCCAGGGCGGCACCCGCCGCCTCCGCCTCGCCCAGCAGGCTCAGCATCAGGCCGTGCGAGTCGACGATGCCCGAGGTGGGGGAGACGACGGCCGCCCGCGCCGCCAATGCCGGTTCCAGCGCGCGGGCGGCAGCCCCGTCGATCAGGTCCAGCCCCTCCACCCCGTTGGCCTCGCCTGCCGCCTTCAGCGTCTCCAGCGTCGCGACCTCGGCATCGGACGTGGCGACGATCAGCTTGCCCAGGCGCCGGTGCGCGATGCCCCGCGCCGCGCAGTACGGGTACAGCACGCGGCGCCCCGCGACGCAGGTCCGCGCCTTCAGGCTGTCCCTGGGGTAATAGATCCCGGCATGGATCACCTCGCTGTTGCGGGCCGAAGTGACGCTGCCGAACGTCGCCTCCGCCTCCAGCACGACGACCTCCAGCCCGGCCTGGGCCAGGCGCCGGGCGACCGCCAGCCCGACCACGCCCGCCCCCACGACAACCGCCTCGATCCGATCCATGGTCACCTGTCTCTTGACCCTTTATCTTGACTCATGGCTTCAGCCGTACCCAGCATCTTGTGGATGAGAACCCGGAGGACCGACTCGTGAGCCGTCGTGCGCATATCCTGGTGCTGGGCAATGAAAAGGGCGGGTCCGGGAAATCGACGACAGCCATGCATGTAGTGGTCGGCCTGATGCAGCAGGGCTACCGCGTGGGCTGCCTGGACCTGGACGGCCGGCAGCGCACGCTGGACCGCTACCTGGACAACCGCGCGGCGGCGATCCAGCGCGGCGCGGTCATGCAGATGCCGCTGCGCGCCGTGGTCCGCCGCAGCGAGGCCGCGACGAAGGAAGAGATGCAGGCCGAGGAGCGCGGCGCCTTCCTCGACTATCTGGAACAGATGATGGAGCGGGTCGACGTCGTCGTGATCGACTGCCCGGGCAGCGACAATTTCCTCTCGCGCCTGGCCCATGGCTGCGCCGATACCCTGGTGACGCCGGTCAATGACAGTTTCATCGACCTGGACCTGCTGGCCCATATCGAGCCCGAGACGAACAAGGTGCTGGGCCCCAGCGTCTATTCCGAGATCGTCTGGGACGCGCGCAAGCGTCGCGCCGGGGCTGATGCCGGCACGATCGACTGGGTCGTGCTGCGCAACCGCGTGTCCAGCCTGGACGCCCGCAACAAGCGGCGCGTCGGCTCGACGCTGGAGCATCTGGCCAAGCGCATCAATTTCCGCATCATCCCCGGCCTGTCCGAGCGCGTGATCTATCGCGAGCTGTTCCTGGAGGGGCTGACCATGCTCGACCTGGGCAAGCAGACCAATGCCGAGCTGACCATGTCCCAGGTCGCCGCCAGGGCCGAGGTGCGTGCCCTGATCCTGGGCCTGAAGCTGGTCGACCGCGGCGTGCGCCCCGGCACCGGGGCCGCGCCGGCGGTCGCCGCCTGATCCAGGCCCCCCTCCACGGCGAGCCGGCCCGCGCGTTCGAGACCCGCAGCCTGGCCCTGAGCGCGGACGAGCAGGCCGTGCTCCGGGCCGTGACGCAGCACCTGCTGGACGTGGTGCCTGCGGTCGAACGGCCGTCCGTCCGCATGGCGCTGGAGCACCTGCAGGCCTGGCATGGCGGGCTGCTGCGCCTGCCGCGCCCGATCCTTTATGTCTATTGGGAGGCCCTGGCCGTCGCGCCGCGCGATGCGGCGCAGGCGACCCTGCTGCGCAAGGTGACGGCGCTGGAGTACGAGTTCGCCAGCGACTTCGGCTATGTCGTCGCGCGTCCCACCCCAGCGTCGGACGACCCGGCGCATCCGCTGCGCCGGGCCCTGCGCCACCGCCCAGGCGGTTCGCTCTAGCCGCCGGCGCCTGGTGTCTGGCTGTTGGGGCTGACGGTGTCGGACGGGGTATTGCCGGTGGCCGAGCGACCGTCCGGGGTCACCAGGAACCAGGGGCCGCCAAAGTCGGTGAGGCCGTGGCCGCCCGTGCCGGTCGGCTCCTTGGCATAGGTATAGAGCGGCAGGCCGTGCCATGTGGCCTGGAGCGAGCCATCCTCGCGCGGCACGGCGCCTGCCGCCTCGGCGCTCAGGCCGTCGCCGGTGGCCGGCTGGGCCGACGTGGTCAGCGGCGGCCACGCGGCGGCGCAGTCGCCGGTGCAGGTGCTGAGGGGATCGGTCTGCGCAGCCCCCTTGCGATCGGCGGCGAAGCCATAAAGCGTGCGGCCCTGCCCATCGACCAGGTAGGGACCCAGGCGCGGATCCTCCGCCAGTTTCAGGCTGGCGGGACCGGGCGCCCGCTCGGCGGCGTCCGGGGCGGCATCGGGCGTGCGCATCTGCTCGTTGGTCTGGGCCGGGGTCGGCTGCGGCACGGCTGGCGCCGGCATCCGCTCGACCGCCTCCGGCGTGGGCAGGGGTTCCATCTGGTGCTGCTGCTCCGGCGTCTGCGTCGGCACCTGGGGCATCGCGCCCTGCGCCCAGGCCGGGCTGGACAGCAGCAGGGCGGCGGTCGTCCAGCCCAGCAGGCCGGTCGGGCGGGGGCATGGCGTCCTGGTCATCGCGTCCTCCAATGTCATTCTTCGTGACACTGCAAGTCGCGGGGAGCCCGATGGTTTCGCGATGCCATGCCTGTCGTCAGGACCCCATGGCCAGTTCCAGGCGCCGCCTTGTGCCCGCGGCAAGGCGGCTCAGGCCCATGCGTCGGGCCATTTCCTGGGGTATGTCGGCCTCGCTGCAGGTCCGCGCCAGGGCGCGCAGTTCCTCGACCGGGATCGCATCCACGTCCCGCGCCTGGGACGCATCGGCGGCCATGCGGAACTGGGTCATCTCCGCCGGCTGGCTGTCGCTGCGCCAGACGAAGCGTCCACCGCCCGGATCGTCGCGCACCGTGAAGCGCTGGCGTGCCACGGCCATGATGCGGTCCTGGATGCGGCTGCCGCTGCGGGCAAAGCCGTGGGCACGGGCGATGCGCGTCACCAGGGCCTCGTCGCGCAAGGGGGCCTCCGCCTCGACCACGTGGGCGACCAGCGTGGCCAGCACGGGCGTGTAGTCTGTCTCGTGAAAGCGGGCCGGCTGGATCAGGCCGGCGTGGACCGACAGGTCGGCCATGCGGAACAGCGGCCCCGGGGCGGGGGCCTCGACCGGCGTCGGCACTGCGGGGGCGGCGGCGACCAGCGGGGGCGCTGGCTCCGGCTCGGGCTCCCAGTCGATCTCCGCGGGCGCCGCTGTCCCCTGCGTCGGGGGTGGACTGGACTGGGTTGCGGCGGCCGTCGCGACCGTTGCCGTGTCGTCCGCCGCCGCGGCCGCCGGCTGCGGCAGGGCTTCCTGTGCGGCGGTCATCGCCGCGGCCTCTGCCTCCGCCTCGGCCGCGGCCCGGGCGGCTGCCGCGGCCTCTGCCTCCGCGGCGCGGGCCTCCGCCTCCGCGGCGGCGCGGGCCTCCGCCTCCGCCTTCAGGCGCGCCGTCTCGGCGCGGTCGTCGTCCAGGATCTGCCGGATCTGGGCGTCCAGCCGGTCCAGCGCGGCCGCGCGGTCGATCCACCAGTCGGTGGACCAGACGCGGACCAGGCGCCAGCCCAGGCCTTTCAGCACCGCGGCCCGCACCTTGTCGCGGTCGCGTGCCGTCGCGGCACTGTGATAGCTGGCGCCATCGCATTCGATGCCCAGCAGGTAGTCGCCCGGCCTGTCCGGATGGACCAGGCCCAGGTCGATGCGGAAGCGCGAGACACCGATCTGCGGCACCAGGGTCCAGCCCCGGGCGCGCAGGCCCTGGGCGACCGCCTCCTCGAACGGCGATTCCATGCCCCCTTGCGATCCATGCACCGCCTGGGCCAGGGCACGCGGCCCCGCAATCGCGAATTCCAGGTAATGGCGCAGGTCGCGCACCGCCGCGGCGCTGGTGCGGTTCAGGTCGACCATGTGCGGCGGGAACGAGGCAAAGACGACGATCTCCTCCCGCGCACGCGTCACCGCGACATTCAGGCGACGCCATCCGCCCTGCCGGTTCAGCGGGCCGAAGTTCATCGACATGGTCTGGGCGCCGGGCGTCTCCGGGCCATAGCCGATGCCCAGCAGGATCAGGTCGCGCTCGTCGCCCTGCACCGTCTCCAGGTTCTTGATGACCACGGGTTCGTGCCGGGCGTCGTCGAAGAACGGCTCGATCTCCGGGTTGCGCTGGCGCTCCTGGTCCAGCAGGTCCTCGATCAGGCGCTGCTGCTCGGCGTTCAGGGTGACGACGGCCAGCGACTTCCTGGCGAAGCCTGGATCGCGCAGGCGGCGCACCACTTCGGCCACCACGGCCTCTGCCTCGGCCTGGTTGGTGCGGCCGCGGCCCTTGGCATAGACGCCCTGGACGGGGACCAGCGACACCGCCCGGTCCTGCGTGACGGGGGCGGGGAAGGTGACCAGTTCCCCGTCATAATAGCGGTGGTTGGAGAACGCGATCAGGCTCTCGTGCCGGCTGCGATAATGCCAGGTCAGGCGATGGCTGGGCACGCCGGACGACAGGCACTCGTCCAGGATGCTCTCCATGTCCTGGTCCATGTCCTCGTCCTCGCTCTGCGCGTTGGCGGCGCGGTCGAAGAAGCTGGTGGGCGGCATCTGCTTGGGGTCGCCCGCGATCACCGCCTGGCGCCCGCGCGCCAAGGCGCCGATCGCGTCCCACGGCGTGATCTGCGACGCCTCGTCAAAGATCACCAGGTCGAACAGGGCGGCATCGGGCGGCAGGTACTGCGCGATCGACAGCGGACTCATCAGCAGGCAGGGGGTCAGGGTGGTCATCACCTCCCCCAGTTCGCTCGCCAGCTGCCGGATCGGCTTGCGCGGCTGCTTCAGCGACAGCTGGTGGCGCAGGATGCCATAGCGCTTGTCCTGGTCGGGCGCGTTGCGGGCCGGCATGCCGGCGCAGACCTGCGCCTTCACATGGGCGACGGTCAGTTTGGCCAGGCGGTCGTCCAGGTCGCGGAAGGCATGGATGGCATCGGCATGCGCAGCGGTGGCAAAGCTGCGCAGCACCGGCTCCGCGTCGATGGCGCGCGCCGCCCACCAGCGGGCATAGGCGACCTCGAACAGCGGCTGCACCGTGCGTTGCGGATCGGCACTCGCCGTGCGCGCCGCCAGGATCGGCGCCAGGCCCAGGGCCAGCGCCTGGGTCCGGGCCTTCTGCCACGCGCACCAGGGGTTCAGCGCCCCCTGCTGCTGCTGCAGCACCGCCAGCAGCGGCGGCAGGCGCTCCAGCGGTGCGGCCAGGGCCGGGTGCTCGCCCGGGTGGGCCGCCGCGCGGAACGCCTGCAGCGCCTGGACCAGCGTGCCGTGCGCGATGCGCCAGGCATTGCCGCTGCGGGCCAGGGGCAGGCCCTCGGCCAGCAGGTCGTTTTTGTCGACCAGCACGCTGCGCAGGGCGGTGCGCGTCTCCACCTGGCCGGTCGCGGCCACCATCTCCGTCACCGCCTGGCGCAGTGCCAGGCCGCGCTCGACCAGGCTGGACAGTGCCGCACCGTCGCTGTCCAGGCCGGCCCAGCCGCGCAGGTGCTGCAGCTGCGGCGCCAGGCGCTCCAGGCTGCCCAGCTCGCGCCGCATCACCGCCAACTGGGGCAGGTCGCGCTCCGGATCGGGCTCGCTCGCGCCGCCCACCGAGGCCAGCTCGGCGCGGATCCCGCGCATGGCGAACAGCGACAGGGGCCAGATCTTGTCCCGCGCATTGCCCAGGGCCACTTCCAGCCGGTCGACGTCCAGGCGGCGGCAGGCATCGGCGGCGTAGCGCGTCGACAGGCCCTGCTCCGCCTTGCGATAGGCGGCGACATGGGCCAGTGCGCGGGCCAGCGTGTCGCCCAGGGCGGGCGCATCCCGCTCGAAGATCCAGCGCAGGTCCTGCCCGGCCGCCGCCGGCAGGTGCTGGGCCAGGCTGGCCAGCGCCGCCATCCCCGCCCCGTCCAGCACCAGGGCGGGCAGGCCCAGGCCGGCCAGGAAGCCGGCCGCCGCCTGCTGCCCGGCCTGTGCCGCCTCCGCCAGGGTGCGGCTGGCCGACAGCAGCGTCGCCTGCCACTGGTTCGACCAGTCATCATGGCCGATCAGGGAGAACGCCTGCTGGTCCAGGCCGGCAACGCCCGGCCACAGGATGTCCAGGCCGTGCGCCGCCTGCCGCATCGCCGCCAGCGCCGCCTCGTCATGGGTGGTGCCGTCGGGCCAGTCCAGCGCCGGCACCTGGCCGTCGTCGTCGCGCACCACGCGGCCCACGGCGCGGTGGATGGTCAGGCCGTTGGCGTGCGGCGCGTGCAGCAGGCGCACCACCGTGTTCAACTGGTCGCGCAGGGCCTTCAGGCGGGCCGCCTCAGCCGCCCAGGCGACCGGTTCCGCCTCGTCCCGCGCGGCCCAGGCGCGGCCCAGCTGGCGGATCACCTCGGCCTTGTTCGCCTTGGCTGAATGGATTTCCAGGCAGAAGGCGCCCAGGCCCTGCTGCTCCAATCGACGGTGCACCACATCCAGGGCGGCCATCTTCTCGGCCACGAACAGCACGCGCCGGCCCAGCGCCAGGTTGTGCGCGATCATGTTGGCGATGGTCTGCGACTTGCCCGTGCCCGGCGGCCCGTCCAGCACGAAGTCCAGGCCCCGGGCCGAGCCGACCACCGCCGCCAATTGCGAGGAATCGGCGGGCAGGGGGGTGAACAGGTCGGCCGGCGCCACCGTGTCGTCCAGCACCTGGGGCCGCGGTACCGTGCCCTTGGCCGGGAACGGGTCGCGCGGGCTGTCCAGCAGGTGGCGCACGATCGCGTTCTGCTTCAGGAAGGCGGTGCGTTCTGCCAGGTCCTTCCACATCAGGTACTTGGCGAACGAGAACGTGCCCAGCATCACCTCCGGCACGACCTCGAAGCCGGGAATGTCGCGCACCGTGTACTGCACCGTGGTCCACACCGCGTCGATGTCGATGCCATGCGCATCGGTCGGCAGCGGGCCCTCCAGCGCCGGCACGGTCAGGCCGAAATCCTGGCGCAGCAGCTCCAGCAGGGTCAGGTTGAAGCGCGCCTCGTCCTCGTGCCGGGTCATGTGGATGCCGGCGCGCACGCTCTTGCGCACCAGCGTCACCGGCACCAGGATCAGCGGCGCGCGGCACACCCGCTGCTCCGCCCCCTTGCGCCGCCAGTTCAGGAAGCCCAGCGCCAGGAACAGCGTGTTGGCGCCGCCTTCCTGCAGGTCCAGCCGACCCTTGCGATAGAGCTCGACCAGGCTCTTTTCCAGCTGCGGCGGATCCAGCGGCGACAGGACCTCGCCCCGCGCCAGCGCCTGCTCGGCCACGTGCTGGGGCAGGTTCACGCCCGTCTGCTCCTGGTGCAGGGCGACGTCCCGGCCGCCGGCCTCCAGCCGCGGGGCGGCCAGGATGCGGATCGTCTGGCCCTGCGCCAGGCGATCCTCCAGCGCGGCCGGGTCGGGGCAGATCAGGCGCAGCGTCGTCGCGTTCTCGGTCGTGTGCAGCAGCCGGTTGCGCGTCGTCAGGTCCAGCAGCTTGCGCTGCCACTGGTCCAGGCGGCCCGACGGCGTTGCCGGTGCGGCGTGCGGCACCTCCACGTCGAAGCCGGGCAGGGCCGGCGCCGCCTCCATCGCCGGCGGCGGCGCCGGCGCGATCGAGCCCGGCGCCACGGCCACGGGCTCGGGCACGGCCAGGGACAGCGGCAGGATGCGCTGCATCCGCGCCTGGCGGATGTCCAGGGCCAGGACGAAGTCGTGCTCCGCCGTCTCGGCGATCTGGGCGCGGGCGCTGTTCATCGCCTCGCTGAAGGGGACGTTGCGCTGGCTGGTCGCCAGCGTCGTCTCGATCACCATCAGCTCGCTCAGCGTGATGCGCTTGCGCAGCGCCGCCGCCTCGTCGGTCAGGACCTGGCCGAACTCCTGCGGCTGCAGCCACACGCCGACAAAGGCATGGCCCCGCGTCAGCACCAGGATCGGGTTCAGGTTGGCCTGTTCCAGCACGGCCGCGAACAGCACCGCACTGTCCAGGCAGGTGGCGACCCCGCCCGCCAGCACGGCGGAGGGCACGCGCACCTTCTGCCCCTGTTCCTCGAAACTCGCCGGCGGCAGCGCATAGCTCAGGCGCAAGCCACAGATCGCCGACCAGATGGCGGAGGCCAGTTCCCACACCCGGGTCCGCGCGCCCGATTCATAGCCGTCGATCACGTCGCGCCGCCCGGTGCTGGCCAGCACCTCGGACGCGCGCTTCAGCACCTGGTCGACCGCCGGATCGTTAGGCATGACAAAGGCGGCCAGCAGTTCCGGCATGTGCGCGGCGCCGCCCCACTCGGTCGCCGCCAGCACCTCCAGCGGGTAGTCCTGGCGCGCCAGTGTCGTGCCGTCCTGGGCGGCCGTCACCGTGATCCGCCCGCTGGTGCGCTCCGTCGCCGTGCGCAGCAGGCCGGCGTTCAGGCGCAGGTCCAGCTGGCGCAGGTGGATCGTCTCGCCCGGGCCGATGCGTTCGATGGGCCAGGCGCGCGTCTCCAGCACCTCGGGATCGGCCGCGATGGTCAGCGTCAGGTCGCGCAGCGCCGCCTCGCCCCGGTTGGTCAGGGCCAGGTCGCGCAGGATCGGCACCGCGTTCTGGTGCGAGGCAAAGGTGACGCGCGCGGCGACCGCCGCCGTGATCTCCAGCTTCTGCTCCACGCGCAACCGCCCCCACCCCCTGCCGCTCCGCCCCCAGCCTAACGCCAAGCGCCGCCTGCGGCACCCCGGTTGTGACACCGCTGGCGCGACAACCCGGCGGCATGCGCACGATGTCCCATCCCCGTCGGCGTTCGGTGCTTGCTACCTTTTCCCGGCGCGACCTCATCCTGAGGAGGGCCGAAGGCCCATCTCGAAGGATGGGCAGCCGTAGCGCCGGTGGCCCATCCTTCGAGGCTCGCCTGACGGCTCGCACCTCAGGATGAGGATGGACGAAGGAGGGGTGCAGGGCATGACGGAACTTCGGCGGCACAATCTGGGGCGGGTCACGCTCCAGTCGGGGCAGGTCCTGGACGAGGCGGCGCTGGCCTTCACGACCTATGGCACGCTGAACGCGGCCGCCGACAATGCCGTGCTGCTGCCGACCTTCTACACCGGCACCCATGTCCGCAACCAAGGCTTCTTTGGCCCCGGCCGCGCCATCGACCCCGCGCGCCATTTCGTCGTGTCGATCAACCTGTTCGGCAACGCGCAGTCGTCCTCGCCCAGCAATGCCGCACCCCACCAGCGGGGCCCGGCCTTCCCCAACATCACGCTGCACGACAATGTCGCTTGCCAGCACGCGCTGCTGACCCACGTCATGGGGGTGAAGCGCCTGGCGCTGGTCGCCGGCTGGTCCATGGGCGGCTGCCAGGCCTATGAATGGGGCGCTCAGTTTCCGGACTTCGTGGACGCGATCGTGCCGTTCTGCGGCTCGGCCCGCACCTCGGTCCACAACCACGTCTTCCTGATGGGGGTGAAGGCAGCGCTGGAGGCCGATCCCGCCTTTGCCGGCGGCCATTATACCAGCCCGCCGGTCGCGGGGCTCGACGCCTTCGGCCGAGTCTATTGCGGCTGGGCCTATAGCCAGGCCTTTTTCCGCGAGCACGTCTATCGCCAGAAGGGGTTCGCCAGCGCCGACGCCTTCCTGGACGACTGGGCGCGCGACCATGTCGAGAACTGGGACGCCAACGACCTGCTCGCCATGCTCTGGTCGTGGGACAAGGCCGACATCAGCGCCAATGCCCGCCATGGCGGCGACTTCGCGAAGGCCCTGGGCGCGATCACCCCGCGCGCCGTCCTGATCCCCTGCAACCAGGACCTCTACTTCCCGCCCGAGGATACGGCGCTTGAGGCGGCGGCCATGCCGAACGCCCAGCTCCGCCCCTATGACAGCCCGTTCGGCCATTGCGTCGCCAGCCCGGGTAACGACCCCGTCTTCCAGCGCTTCCTCGACGGCTGCATCGCCGAGGTGCTGGGGTGAACGGTGCACTAAATGCTTCGAGACGCGTCCCTTCGGTCCGCTCCTCAGCATGACTCCGTTGGTTTTCCATGGATTTCTCCGCGTTCGTCATCCTGAGGAGGCGCGGCACGCGCCGTCTCGAAGGTTGGTGGCGCCACAGTCCCGTCGCGAGACCCCTGGCGCACCGCGCCGCCGTCATGAGAAGACGTAAGGCAACGACACAAGAGGGAACGCGGACATGACAGGCAGGCTCGGCGGCAAGGTCGCCCTGGTTACGGGCGGCACCAGCGGGATCGGCCGCGCCATCGTCCAGCGTTTCCGGGCCGAGGGCGCCGCCGTCTGGTTCACCGGCCGCCGTGCCGAGATGGGGGAGGGTGTCGCCCGCGACACCGGCGCCACCTTCGTGAAGGCCGACGCGGGGTCGGAGGCGGACGCGAAGGCCGTGGTGGCCCAGGTCGTGGCCGCCGCCGGCCGCCTCGACGTCCTGGTCAACAATGCGGGCGGCGGCGCGCCGACCGGCGGCATCGCCGACACGGACCTTTCCGAGTTCGACCACATGATCGCGGTCCATGTGCGCGGGGTCCTGGCCCATATCCGCGCCGCCTGGCCCACCATGCGCGACCAGGGCGCGGGCAGCATCGTCAACATCGCCTCGATCGCCGGGCACCGCACCGGCATGACCAACAACCCCTACTACTCGATCGCCAAGGCGGCGGTGCTGCACCTGACCCGCAACGCCGCGATGGAGTTCGGGCGCACTGGTGTGCGCGTCAACTCGATCTCTCCGGGCCAGATGGCGACCGAGATCTTCTTCAAGGAGGGCGGCCGCGAAGCCCCCCTGGGCAAGGCCCGCAGTGCCGAGGCGATCGACCGCCTGGCCGCCGCCTTCGCGCAAGAGCAGGCCATCCCCCGCGGCGGCCGGGCGGAGGACATCGCGAACGCCGCCCTGTTCCTGGCCAGCGACGAGAGCACCTTCATGACCGGCGAAGACATGCTCGTCGAAGGCGGCGCCATCTGGGGCCAAAGGCCGGAACAGTACGCCGCCTTCATGGAGCGGATGTTCGAGGGGATGCGGCGGCGGTAGTCAACGGGCGCCCGACCCCCACTTGTGCCGGACCGAAATCCGCCAAGGGACACTTTGGCGGATCTTTCCCAGTTCCTGGCAGTGCGGCACCAGGGATTGCTCGACATTGAAGGCTTTCGGCTCTATATTGACGGGATAGTCGGCGAAAAGTTGGCGGATATTTCCGGACGCCGATGAATTGAGCGGTGCTCTCGCCTGAACGGCCGGTTGAGGAGCACGCACCATGTCGCGCACAGCATGCCATGACGCCCTGGAAAGTCCCGAAGTGGCCCAGGCCACAGAGCTGCGGCGCCTGTCCAAGGAACGCGCGGCCGACGCCGCGCGGCGCACCGTCTTCATGCTGCGTCGCATCCGCGGCGGCGTCTGGGCCGACATTCCCGAAACCCCCGTCTTCCCGACCGAGGGCAAGGCGCTGGACTGGGCCCGCCACAATGGCCCCCTGCTGAAGCCCGAAAAGGGTGACGGCTTCAACGTCTTCCGGGTGATCCAGGCACCGGCCGCCGACGCCGTGCTGTCCGCAGCCTGAACCCGTCCCACAATCCACGATCACCAGGAGACGACCATGGCCAAGGGGCAGCAGCGCGGCAATCGCCAAGCCAAGAAACCTAAGCAGAAGAAGGAGGCCGCCGCCGTCGTGGCCCCAGCACTCAAGGCATCCTCAACCCCCCTGCCGGCGGGCAAGAAGAAGGGCTGAGCGCAGCAGCTCCGGCCGGGCGGCGGCGGGCGCCCCTCAGGGCACCTCGTCCGCCCAGACGACGAAGTTTGCCAGGGTGTTGGCGCCGAAGGTCATGGTCAGGGGCACATCGGCCGCATCGCGCCCCTGGGCCACCAGCACGCGGCCCCAGCGCGGCGCATTGTTGCGCGGGTCGTACATGTGCCACGCGCCGCCCAGGTACACCTCCATCCACGCCGCAAAATCCATCGGCCCATAGGGCGGCGGCAGGTTGATGTCGCTGACATAGCCGGTGCAATAGCGCGCCGGGATGTTGAGCGCGCGGCACAGGGCGATCGCCAGGTGGGTATAGTCCCGGCACACGCCGCGGCGCTCGACGAACGCCTCATGCGCCGTCCGGGTGGGGCGCGAGTGTTCGTAGCCGAAGGTGATGTGGCTGTGGACGAAGTCGCACACCGCCTGCACCCGGGCCGCCCCCGGTGCCGTGTGGCCGAAGCGGGCCCAGGCCTCCTCCGTCAACAGGTCGGTCTCGCAATAGCGGCTCCCCAAGAGGAAGACGAGCGTTTCCTCCGGCAGGTCATGCAGCGCATGCTGCGCCGCGTGCGGCTCCGTGGCGTCGGGCAGGCCGTCATCGTGCAGGACGGCATCGGTGCCCAGCGTGAAGCGCCCGGCCGGCGCCACCATCCGGCTGCACCAGTTCCCGTACAGGTCGCGATAGCCCTTGATCGGCACGAACGGCGTGGTCACGACATGGTCCGGCCGCTCCAGCTGGCTGGCCCGCGAATAATGGACGTTCAGCGTGGCGATGATGGGCGTCGGCTTGGGGAAATCGAAGCTCAGGCTGCAGCCCAGGCGGATGCGCATCGGGGATCTATCCTTCGAAAGCGGGTTTGGGGAAAACGGCTTCGGCCGCCGGCGCGCCATGGCGGCGCGGGCGGACCGGCTTGGGGTCGGGGTGGGGCCGGAACTGGGGGCTGGGGGCCGGGGGCTGGGGCGCGACCCGGCCGCAGGCGTCGGCGGGATCAGCCGCGCCGCTGGGCGCTCCGGTCGGCCTCCAGCGCCGCGTCCAGTTCTGCGGGCGCGATCATGTAGACGTCGCCGGGGGCGCCCGGCGGTGACCCGGGCGGCAGGTGCAGCATGACCGCCACGCGGTGGAAGGCGGGGAAGGACAGGCCCTCGATCAATTCCTCGACCACGCTCAGGCGATAGGTCCCCGCCGGCTGCACCACGCCCAGCGACGGCAGGAGGAAGGGCGCGGCAAAGGTCACATCCTGCTCGACCGTGCGCTCAGCCACGGCGCAAGGCCGTGACGGGCAATCGGCCGGGGGCGGAAAAGCTGGGGGTCATCGCGCACACTCCAGACCCAGGCGGGCCAACCCAGGCGGGAGCGAGCGGCTCTCAGCCGTCAGCGCCTGAGAGGGCGAGTGCTGACGATGCCGGGAGTGTACGCTTTTTCGCACGCCCCCGCGCCCCTATTATGGGCGCGGGTCGTGTCCCGCTGTTGCCGGCAGCAACCGCATTGCTGCCCTGTTCCGGCCAGCGCCGCGTCCACCTCCATGACCGGCGCAGCCATCCTCATCGAAGGCGGCGCCATCTGGGGCCAACGCCCGGAACAGTGCGCGGCCTTCATGGAGTGGATGTTCGAGGACATGAGAAGGAGGTAGGGTGGCCATCGCATTGTCGCGGGCTCACGCTGTGCCCGCCTTTGCGCGTCCGTCGGTCGCGCTGATTGGATATGGATAGTTTGGTCAGATTGGCTTGCTGACTTCACCCTCTCGCCAATACCAATCTGGGCAGGGTACCCTAGAAAGCAAATGTTGGTGAGGAGTAGACCCGCAGATGGGCTTTACCAAACCCCGGCCACGCCCGGCCAAGGCGCGGCCAGCATCAGAAACCTTGTCGACCGAGCAACGTCAAAAGCTTGCGGAGAACGCAACCTATGTAGGTAGCTCACATCATACCGATGTTCCAAAATATGGCATGCAGGCATCTCCGCGAGCTGGTGCAATGGATGTTGAGCAGGCAGAAGCAGAAAAGCTCAAAAATCCTGACTGTCTCGTCTGCCCAAGGAAATGGATCCGTCGGCAGGAGGACGCCACAAAATTGCTACGCGAGGCCCTTGTTCTGGGTTCGTATGTGACGGAAGGCCCGAATGTTATGCCTTCACGACTCTGGGTGCGCGACCCAGAAGATGATATCGTCTACGAGGTAAAAATATGTAAGCCGCCCAAAGGCTACAAGGCATATCCACTGACTTCATATCAAATTGCATACAATCTTCCGTTTGAACTGCCGTGACTGACGATTTTTTGCTCACACGCGATGGCTGGCTCAATACAGCCACTAACGACGCCGAATCATGTGCGGTAGCACGACTTCGTGTATCGATTCTGGGAGATTTGATCACTCGAAATGTGAGTAAACGTGGCGGTGGTGAAAGCGAAGCAATCAACACTTCTTTGTTGCCCCTGGCGGAATTCATTGCTCAGAATTGGTGGACACTGCTTTATGAGCCAGTAAGACCAAACATTACAGATGCTTTTCGGATTCGACATCGCCTAGACTCAGGTATGCGTGGCTACGCATTTCCGGCAATAGCGCTCTGGTCTGGCGGAAAGGGCTCAATCGTCGCTGATTGGGCAAATATCGAAAATCCATTTGCGACGATCTCATTTTTGAGTAGACGGCCGGATGAACCTGCCCAATTGGAACGCGATTCTGTTGAAGTTGCGTTGATGGATTTGGTCGAAACAGTAATCGAACGGTGCAAAAATTCGGCAGTGGAACTACGTCAAGTGTGGGACCGTGTGCGATGTTCAATCGCTAACCCGGATGAAGTGGCCTATTGTGTTGCAGCAGGTAGTCTCGGACTTGACCCATACGATCCTGATGGGCCCGATCTGTCGGATTGGGCAAACGGGATACCCGAAACGCTTTTCACTGATGTCGCTGAAATAGTGGAAGCTTCAGATCTCTCAAGTGCATCCGATTGGCTTCGGGAGCAAAGGGAGCGCCTGAGAGTCTTTCCAGAGATTGATTTGAGTGACTTTGGTGCTCCTGCGGTCGACCACCTGAAAAACCCTGCGTGGATGGCTGGACAAGCATCTGCCGAGCTTCTTCGCGACCAAGTCAGCCTTTCGGTCGATAGGCCGAGGAGCGCGGTAGACCGCCTTGTTGGCAGCATCATTGCAGAAGGCGGTCAGCTCGACAAATATGGCCCGAATGGGATTTCGGCGATCGTGGAGCGGCGCTGTTCGAGCGCACGAATCGGGACTGTTGCTCGAAGCGCACGGCAACGGCGCTTTCGAGCATGCGCTGCCGTATACATGGCTTGGACGGCAAAGGAAGGCGACGAACACGCGGCTACGGACGCGTCTACCAGGCGGCAGCAGGCAAGCAGAGCTTTCGCGGCTGAAATGCTAGCTCCTAGGCAGGCGCTGATTGCCCGCGCCCCCCGAGCCGGCTTCGATGGTGAAGATCTTCAAGATCTTGCAGGAAAATTCGTTTGTCCGTTTGAAACCGTGATGTGGCAAGCAGTTCGCGCTGGCATACCGCTTCGTGGGGTCGTTCCACCGGCGGCGCAAAGGGCATTTGTGGTGACGCCGCAGCCATTGGCCGTCTAATTCGAAATATTGGTGGCACCTTCAAAAGGTGTCGATGCATCCTCAATTCACCATCCGCTCCCGCCCCTCCCAGTACGGCGCCCTTAGCTCGCGCTTCAGCAGCTTGCCCGACGGGTTCCGCGGCAGGACGTCCACGAAATCCACCGTCTTTGGGCATTTGAAGCCGGCGAGGTTCTGGCGGGCGTGGGCGATCAGGTCCTCGGCGGTGGCCGCAGCGCCGGGCTTGAGGACGACGACGGCCTTGACGGCTTCGCCCCAGCGCTCGTCGGGGACGCCGATCACGGCGACGTCGGCGATGGCGGGGTGGCCGAACAGGGCGCTTTCGACCTCGGCCGGGTAGACGTTTTCGCCCCCCGTCACGATCATGTCCTTCACCCGGTCGTGGATGTAGACGTAGCCCTCCGCATCGACGTAGCCGGCATCGCCGGTGTGGAACCAGCCGTCGCGGATGGCGCTGGCGTTGGCCTGGGGCAGGTTCCAGTAGCCCGTCATGACCACGTCGCCGCGCAGCACGATCTCCCCCACCTGGCCCACGCCCACGTCGCGGCCGGCGCCGTCCAGGATGCGCAACCGGACGCCGGGCAGCGGCTTGCCGGCCGAGCGCATGCGGGGGCTGCCGCTCGTGTCGTGATCCTGGGGCAGGAGGGCGACGGCCGGGCCCGTCGTCTCCGTCAGGCCATAGAGCTGGATGAAGCCGCAGCCGAACGTCTCGACCGAGCGGCGCAGCAGCTCCAGCGGAATGGGGGAGGCGCCATAGCCGATCAGGTCCAGCGCCCCAAAGTCGGTTTTCGCGCAGTCGGGATGGTTCAGCAGCATCAGCATGACGGCGGGGACGAAGCCCGCCTTGGTCACGCGGTACTCCCCGAACGTGTCCAGGATGCGCCTGGGGTCGATCTCGCGCAGGATCACGTTCGTCGCCCCGGCGAACAGGGCGTTGAGGCCCCAGCCGATGCCGCCGATATGGAACTGGGGCAGGGGGGACAGGTTCACGTCGCCCGGCCCCCACGGCCCGATTGGCCCCTTCGCGACATAGGCCAGGCCCGCCATCACGTTGCGATGGCTCAGCATCGCCCCCTTTGGATGCCCCGTGGTGCCGGAGGTGTAGATCTGGATCACCACGTCGTCCGCCTCAACCGCCCGCTGCGGGTCGGTCGCCTCCTGCGCCGCGACCCAGGCCTCATAGGTGTCGTCCGCCCCGCCCAGGACCAGGACATGGGCCAGGTCCGCCGCCTGCTCCCGCAGCTGGGGCACCAGGCCTGCGAAGTCGTGGCCGATGACGAGCGCCTTCGCGCCGCAATCGCGCAGGATGAAGGCGATTTCCGGCACCGCCAGGCGCCAGTTGATGCTGACCATGACGGCACCCGCCTTGGCCATGCCCAGATAGGCCTCGAAGAAGCGGTCGGAATTCTTGTCCAGCCAGGCGACGCGGTCCTGCGGGCCCACGCCCAGCGCGGCCAGGCCATTCGCCACCTGGGACGACCGGCGGTCCAGCGCGGCATAGGTCGTGTGCCTCCCCTCGAACGCCATGGCCAGGGCATCGGGGCGCCGCTGCGCATGATGGCGGGCGATGTCGGCCACGCTGCGGATTGCCGAAAGCTCCTGCGCCATCCCGTCCATGCTGCGTCCCCCCTCGCGCCGGTCGTCCCGCCGGCTGGCCCGAACGGTATTCTAAGCGATATTAGCTTTCAATCCGAACATCGTTCGGGGCGTGATGAACCCTCCCCCGTCCCGCAGGGATGGGGGAGGGCAGGGTGGGGGCGGTGTCCTGCCGCCGGATGGAATCCCCGGCCCGAGCCGTTGCGTCCTGCCCCCACCCCCGCCCTCTCCCACGCCCTGCGCGGGAGAGGGAGCCCCGGTCGCACCCATCGCCTCCGATTGATTTCTAACTTGAACCTGGATTAGGGTGCGCGCCGCATCAGCAGCAGGGGGAGGCAGGACCGATGGCAACAAACGAGCAGGCCCTGGCGGGCAAGGTGGTCCTGGTCACCGGCGCCGGGCGCGGCATCGGGCGGGAAATCGCGCTGGCCAGCGCTGCCGCCGGTGCGGCCGTCGTCGTCAACGACCTGGGCGGCGCACTGGACGGCGGCACCTCGACCGAGACGCCGGCCCAGGAAGTGGTGAACGAGATCAAGGCGGCGGGCGGCCAGGCCGTCGCCGACGGCAATTCGGTCGCCGAACCTGGGGCGGCCGAGGCGATCGTCCGGACCGCCATGGACGCCTTCGGCCGCCTGGACCTGGTCGTGAACAATGCCGGCATCCTGCGCGACCGCATGTTCTGGAAGATGTCCTTCGCCGACTTCGACGCGGTGGTGAAGGTGCACCTCTACGGCTCGTTCAACGTCAGCCGCGCGGCAGCCCAGGTGTTCAAGGAACAGGGCTCGGGCGCCTTCGTGCACATCACCTCGACCGCAGGGCTGGTCGGCAACCTGGGCCAGGCGAATTATGCGGCGGCGAAGCTGGGCATTGTCGGCCTGTCGCGCTCGATCGCAACCGACATGGCACGGGCCGGCATCCGCTCCAACTGCATCGCCCCCTTTGCCATGACGCGCATGGTCGCCTCCATCCCCGGCGCCGACAGCCCGGAATTCCAGCAGGCGACGAAGGAAATGACGGCGGGCCGCATCGCCCCCTTCGTCGTCTTCCTGGGCAGCGATGCGGGACGCGAGGTGACGGGCCAGATCTTCGCCGTGCGCGGCAACGAGATCTCGATCATGAGCCAGTCGCGCCCCATCCGCACCCTGCACGACGCACGCGGCTGGACGCAGGAGACGCTGGCCAACCGCTTCCTGCCGACGATCCGCCCGCATCTCTACACGCTCGAGACGACGAACGAGGTTTTTGCCGGCGATACGATCTAGTCTGCGCCCACCAGAACAAGGGAGGAGCAGCAGATGGGTCCGCGTTTCACGAACAAGGTGGCGCTCGTCACCGGCGGCGCCTCGGGCATTGGTGCTGCCACGGTCGAGGTCTTTGTCGCCGAAGGTGCGCGCGTCCTGATCGGCGACCTGAACGCCGAACTGGGCCAGGCGATGGTGGCGAAGCACGGCGCGGACAAGGTCGCCTTCCAGCAGGTTGACGTGACCGACCGCGCGGCGGTGGAGGCGCTGGTCCAGCGTTGCGTCGACACGTTCGGCCGGATCGACATCCTGTTCAACAATGCGGGCATCGGCGCGGGCCTGGCGACCACACCCGACCTCGACCCCGCTGTGTGGGAGCAGGTCGTGGCCGTGAACCTGCACGCCGTGTTCTATGCCTGCCGCGCCGCCATTCCCCATATGCGGAGCCAAGGCGGCGGCGCCATCGTCAACACGGCCTCCATTTCGGGCATGGGCGGCGACTATGGCTTCACCGCCTACAACGCGGCCAAGGCGGGCTGCATCAACTACACGCGCAGCCTGGCGATCGACCACGCGCGCGAAGGCATCCGCGTCAACGCCCTGTGCCCCGGCCTGATCGCGACGCCGCTGACCGCGGGGATCAAGGACATGCAGGGGCTGGAGCCGCTCTGGCACGACAACATCCCCATGGGCCGTCCGGGCAGCCCGTCCGAGATGGCAAACGTCGTCGCCTTCCTGGCGTCGGACGCGGCGTCCTACGTGACGGGCTGCATCCTGGCGGCCGATGGCGGCGTCACCGCCCACACGGGCCAGCCCAACCTGTTGCGCCTGATGGCGGAGTGAGGGCGGGCATGTCGCGCCACCATCCTTCGAGACGGGCCTTCCAGGCCCTCCTCAGGATGACGCGTGCAGGAAAAACAACGGCGTCATGCTGAGGAGGTCGCCGCAGGCGGCCGTCTCGAAGCATCTGTCGCAACGCTGAGGTCGGAGGAGACAGCAATGACGACGGCACAAGCAAAGGTGCGCACCCCGCGCGAGGTGGTCGATACCTATATCTACCAGCTCTACAACAAGCGGGACCTGAGCCTGGTGCGCGAGCTGATCGCGCCCGAGACCTGGCGCCACAAGCCGGGTGCCGTCGACAAGCTGAACCACGAGCAGTCGATGAAGCGCCTGTCCGACCTGCTCGACCTCTGCCCCGAAATCCGCTTCGACAACGAGGTGACGGTCTGCGAGGGGGACAAGGTGGTGATCGCCTGGAACGGCTGGACCACGCAGACCAACGGCAAGACCTATCAGCTGGCGGGGATCGAGATCTTTCGCGTGCGCGACGGCCAGATCGTCGAGATCTGGAACAGCCGGGAGGCCGCCGGCCTGTGGCAACCCAGCCCGATCGAGGCCATGGAGCGGGCGCCCACCTGATGACGCAGCCCCTGCGACAGCGGCTGGCCGCGGGGGAGCCGGCGTTCGAGGCCTGGCTGGCGGACCGCCTGGGCTGGCCGGCCGTGCGCCTGACCGACCTGGGCACGCCGTCGGGTGGCGGCTGGTCGAACGAGACGGTGTTCCTGACCGCGCGCCATGACGGCGCCGCCCGCGAGCTGGTGCTCAAGATCGCCCCCCAGCACGCCTCCATGTTCCGCGACTACGACCTGACCCGCGAACATGCCTGCATGACGGGGATCGGTCAGCTCGACTGGCCGCCGGTGCCGGAGATCGTGGGGGAGGACTGGGGCGGCACGGTCCTGGGCCGTCCGGCCTACGTGATGGCGCGGGTGGCGGGGCAGGTCCCGGCCGACGACCGCCCCAGCTTCATGGAGGCGGGCTGGCTGTTCGACGCCAGCGAGGCGGAGCAGCGCCTGTTCCATGACGAGTGCATCGCAGCCCTGGCCAGCCTGCACGCCGTCGATGTCGCCGGGCTGGGCCTGGACCGCCTGGCCCGCACCACGGCCGGAGCGACCGCGCTGGCGCGGGAAGTCGCCTGGCTGCACGACCTGTTCCAATGGGGCCGGGGCGCGCAGCCCCAGCCGGTCCTGGACCGCGGCTTTGCCTGGGCACGGGAGCATCTGCCCGACTTCACCGACAGGGGCCTGCTGTGGGGCGATGCGCGGCCGGCCAACATGGTGGTGCGCGACTTCCGCATCGCCGCCCTGCTGGACTGGGAACTGGCGACCCTGGGCCCGCCCGAGTTCGACCTGTTCTGGTTCCTGGAGATGAACCGCATGCGGGCCCGCGGCCGCCCGCTGCCCGGCTTCCGCGACGAGGCCGACGCGATCCGCCTCTACCAGGACCTGAGCGGCCGCACCGTGCGCGACGCCGCGTGGTTCCGCCACCACGCCGCCCTGCGCACCGCGGTCCTGATGCTGCGCCATTTGCTGGTCCGCGTCGCCGCCGGCGACATGCCGCCCGACCACCCCGTCCTCACCGACAACGTCGCACTCCGCCGCCTCACCGAACTTCAGGGCTGAGGCGACAGCATCGACGGGACCATTGGCGGCCAGCCCCCACCCCGACCCTTCCCCATGGCTTCGCACGGGGGAGGGAGCAGGCGCCGCCGCCCGTCAGCGGTGGAGGCGGACGGGCAGGCGGGTATAGCCCAGGATGAAGTTGCTCATCGCCTTCTCCGCCTCGCCCATCACCTCGATCCGGGAGAAGCGGGCAAACGCCTCCTCCCACAGGATCCTGAGCTGCATCTCGGCGATGCGGTTGCCCATGCAGCGGTGGATGCCGAAGCCGAAGGACAGGTGATGCCGCGCGCGCGGGCGGTCGGCGATGAAGGTGTCCGGGTTCTCGATCACCTCGTCGTCGCGGTTGCCGGAGCAGTACCACATCACGACGCGGTCGCCCTTGGCGATGTGCTTGCCCCCGATCTCGGTATCCTCGGTCGCGGTGCGGCGCATATGGGCGACGGGCGACTGCATGCGGATGATCTCGGACACCATGTTGGGGATCAGGGAGCGGTCGGCGCGCACCTTCTCCCACTCGCCGGGAAAGGCGTCGAAGCACAGCACGCTGCCCGTCATCGAATTGCGCGTGGTGTCGTTGCCGCCCACGATCAGCAGCATCAGGTTGCCCAGGAAGTCCCAGGGCTGGTTCACCATGTCCTTGGTCTTCGGGTCGTGGGCGAGCAGGGAGAGGAAGTCGAACTGCGGCGGCCTGGCCGCCCGCTCGTGCCAGAGCCTGGTCATGTAGGCGAGCGATTCCATCAGCACCCGCTGGCGCTCCGCCGGCGAGATGACGGTGTTGCCCATCGCCTCGGACGCGGTCGCCATGTCGGACCAGTAGGGCAGCAGGCGCCGGTCCTCCCACGGGAAGTCGAACATCGTCGCCAGCATCTGCGTCGTCAGCTCGACCGAGACGCGGTCGACCCAGTCGAACGTCTCGCCCACCGGCAGGGTGTCAAGGACCGCGGCGGTGCGGCTGCGGATCAGGTCCTCAACCTCGGCCAGGCGGGTGGGGGCGATGGCGGGCTGCACCGCCTTCCTCTGCCAGTCGTGCTTGGGCGGGTCGGAGGTGATGAAGCTGGTCGGCCGGAAATCGTCCGGCGCGTCGCCCACGGCGATGTTCTTGTCCGAGGAGAAGACCTGGTGGTTGCTGTCCACCGCGACGATGTCGTTGAACTTCGTGACGGACCAGTAGCCACCCGACGGACCCGTGGGCGACCAGTGGACGGGATCCTCCCTCCGCAGGCGCTTGAAGTACTCATAGAGCAGGCCGCGCTGCCACAGCGTGCCCTCGCTGGGGTCGAGCTGGTCGAGCGGCAGCTTCCAGGGATCGAGGGTTGCAGCGCCTTCGAGGTCCGCGAGTGTGGTGTCGCCCGGCATGGCATCCTCCGACCGTGTTCTTTTTCTAACGCCGTTCAGGATGCCCGCGCTGGCCTTGAGGTCAAGCGCCATCGCGCCATCGCGGCTTTGACCCGGCGGGGGTGCATGGCCCATCGTGACGCCGCCGCCCGCGCACCAGGACGCCGGCGCACGGGAGGATACGATGGCGCTCAACGAGAAGGGGGAACTGGTGGGGATCGATCAGGCCTGGCTGGACAAGGTGCAGGAGGCGGCGCTGGAGCCCGACCTTCCCATCGTCGACCCGCATCATCACCTGTGGGATTTGCCGGGCAGCCGCTACCTGCTGGACGAGCTGCTGGCCGATACCGGATCCGGCCACCGGGTAGTGGCGACCGTGTTCGTCGAATGCACCAGCATGTACCGTGCCGATGGGCCGGAGCACCTGGCATTCGTGGGCGAGACGGAGTTCTGCAACGGCGTCGCCGCGATGTCGGCCAGCGGCCTCTATGGCCCGATCCGCGCCCATGCCGGCATCGTCTCCCGCGCCGACCTGTCAATGGGCAGTGCCGTGGCCGAGGTGCTGGAGGCGCACATCCGGGCGGCCCCCGACCGTTTCCGCGGCATTCGCCATGCGGCGGGCAACGACCCCTCGCCGGAGGTGCACAACTCGCACACCAACCCGCCGGCCGACCTCTATGCCTCGGCCCCGTTCCGGGCGGGCATGACCGAGATGGAACGCCTGGGCCTGTCCTTCGATGCCTGGCACTTCCACCCGCAGATCAAGGCGTTCATCGAGCTGGCGCGCGCCTTTCCGGGCGTCACCATGATCCACGACCATTTCGGCGGGCCGCTGGGCATCGGCCCCTATGAGGGCCGCCGCAGCGAGATCTTCGAGGAGTGGAAGCGCGACATCGCCGAACTGGGCAAGCTCCCCAACGTCTATGCCAAGCTGGGCGGCCTCAACATGGCGGTGAACGGCTTCGGCTGGCACAAGCGGGACATGCCGCCCACGTCGGACGAGCTGGTGGCGGCGACGCGGGACTATTACCTGCACACGATCGACGCCTTTGGCCCCGAACGCTGCATGTTCGAGAGCAACTTCCCCGTCGACAAGCTGTCCTGCAGCTATGGCGTGCTGTGGAACGCGTTCAAGAAAATCGCGGCCGGCTTCACCGCCGAGGAGAAGGCGTCGCTGTTCCATGGGGCGGCGATGCGGGCCTATCGCCTGGACCTGCCCGGGATGTGATTGACCTGCGCTTTACGCCGCCAGCGGGCCTCGGCATGCTGGCAGCCGATGACGGCGGTGGAGCCGGGCTGAGTGTGCCGGACTGACCGGCGCGAGGGGACAGGTCCATGGCCACGTTCACCGGCACCGCCGGCGCGAATACCTTCATCGGTGCTGCGGGTGTCCCTGACCTGTTCCTGTTCCAGGCAGGCCACCTGTCGGGCAGCGACACGCTGTTGGGGGGCGCTGGCGCCGTGGTCGATACCCTGCGGCTGACGACCGCGGGGACCATCGCCGCTGCGTCGTTCGCCAATGTCTCCGGCATCGAGCAGGTGCAGCTGGCGAACGGGACAAATGCCCTGGTCGTGACCAACGGCCTGGCCAGCAGCGCCAATGGCGCGGTCCTGACCATCGTCGGCACCATGGGCAACGACTTCGTCCAGGCCGGCGGCCTGACCGCCAGTGCCATCGACGTCACGGGGTCCGGCGGCAACGACACCGTCATCGGCGGCCTGGGGGCGGATACGTTCCGCTTCAGCGCGACCGCCCTGACGGCGGCCGACCGCGTGACGGGCGGCGGCGGCAGCGCGGTCGACCAGCTGGTCGTCACGTCCCCCGGGACCGTGGTCCTGACGGGCGTGGTGGGGATCGAGAAGCTGGTCCTGACCAACGGCGCCAACAGCCTGAGCCTGACCAACAGCCTGGTCGGCTCCGCCAATGGCGATGCGCTGACGGTCGTCGGCGCGGTCGGCAACGACGTCATCAACGGCGGCGCCCTGACCGGCGTGAACCGGCTGGACGTGACCGCCGGCCTGGGCGCAGACACGCTGACGGGGGGTGCCGGCGCGGACCTGTTCCGCTTCCAGGGCGGCGGCCTGACCGCTACGGACACGGTCGTGGGCGGGGCCGGCGTCGACCAAGTGGTCTTCACCGGCGCCGGCTCGATCGGC
Source organism: Zavarzinia sp. CC-PAN008 (assembly GCF_051903925.1). Classification (GTDB taxonomy): domain Bacteria; phylum Pseudomonadota; class Alphaproteobacteria; order Zavarziniales; family Zavarziniaceae. The sequence continues at coordinate 4,611,839 of NZ_CP173678.1, read as the reverse complement.
AGCGGCCTGTTCGCGAATGTCAGCGGGATCGACCAGATCACCCTGGCCAATGGCGCCAACAACCTGATCCTGAGCAATGCCCAGGTGGGTGCGTCCGACGCCGATACGCTGACCATCCGGGGCGGCAGCGGCAATGACGTCGTCAATGGCGGCGCCGTGCTGGCCGCCAACACGCTCGACATCACAGGCATGGCCGGCAACGACACGCTGATCGGCGGGGCGGGCGCCGACCTGTTCCGGGTGACCACCACCAGCCTGACGTCGGCCGACACGATCAATGGCGGAGCGGGCCTGGACCGCCTGTTGTTCCAGAACGTGGGCACGATCAGCAGTGCGATGCTGAGCAATGTGCGCGGCGTCGACCTGATCCTGCTGTCCAACGGCAGCAACAACCTGACCCTGAACAACGCCATGGTCGGGGCGTCCGACAATGACGTGGTCAGCGTGCTGGGCGGTACCGGCAACGATGTCGTCAACGGCGCGGGCCTGACCGCTCCCAACCGCCTGGACGTCAGTGCCAATGTCGGCGCCGATACCCTGGCCGGTGGCGCCGGAGCCGACACGTTCCGCTTCACGGCGGCGGCGCTGGCCGCGACCGACACGGTCGTGGGGAATGCCGGCGCGGATACGCTGGTCTTCACGACGGCCGGGACGATCGGCAGCGCGGCGCTGGCCAATGTGCGGGGCGTCGATGTCATCGTCCTGGCCGGGGGCAGCACCCGCCTGACCCTCAACAACGCCATGGTCGGGGCCTCTGACGGTGACGTCGTCACGATCGATGGCAGCGCCGGCGGCAACGATGTCGTCGATGCCAGCGCCCTGGCCGGCGCCAACCGCGTCACCATCCTGGGGGGATCAGGCGCCGACACGCTGACCGGTGGCGCCGGCGACGACCTGCTGGACGGCAATGCTTTCGACATCGTCAACGGCGGTGGGGGCAATGACCGCATCCTGACCGACCCGGCCAACCAGTTCGCGAACCTGTCCACCTTCCTGGGCGGCAGCGGCAATGACGCCATCGAGTACAATTTCGCGAGTCCGGGCAATCCCGACGTCGTGATCGACGGCGGGGGCGACAGCGACACGCTTTTCTACCTGCTCAATGACGCGCTGGTCATCGACCTGGGCATCGTGAACGCCGACCAAACCACCGGCGACACTGCTGACGTTCGCAATTTCGAGAATGTGGATTGGTCCGGCGCCCCTTCCGTCCTGATCGCGACCGGCCCGGACAACCAGTCCGTCAACACGATCCTGGGCGGCAGCGGCAACGACACGATCAACGGCAATGGTGGCGCCGACTTCATCAACGGCAATGGCGGCAACGACACCCTGATGAACAATTCGCCCGTCCAGTTCGCGACAGGCGCCACGTTCCTGGGTGGGGCCGGCGACGACCGGATCGAATACAACGTCGCATCCGGTACCGAGGGCATCCCCCTGCTGGACGGCGGCGGCGACAGCGACACGCTGGTCAACGTGTTCGTCGACACCGTGTTCATCGACCTGTCCAACCTCGGCGATCAGTCGGCGGTCGACCAGGTCGGTACCGACGATTTCAGCGACGTGCGCAATTTCGAGAATGTCGACTGGTCGGCCAGCAGCGGCGCGCTGACGGTCTTTGGCAATGCGCAAGCCAACACGCTGCTGGGCGGCAGTGCTACCGACAGCCTGTTCGGGTTTGGTGGCGACGATTTCCTGGCCGGCGCCATGGGGGGCGCGGCAGTCCTCGCCGGCGACAGGGTGGACGGCGGGAACGGCAATGACCGCGTCCAGTACAACGACTCATCCGGAACCGTCGCCACCCTGGCCGGGGGGGCCGACACCGACACCTTGTTCGTGGCGGACGGTGCGACGGCCAGTGTCGGGTTCAACCTGGCCGTGGGAGGCGATCAGAGCAGTGCCGACACCACCGTCGTGACGGGATTCGAGAACATCGACTTCGCAGCCGGCAGCGGCAATGTCACAGCAACCGGGAGCACCGGGGCGAATACCCTGATCGGGGGCAGCGGCAATGACACGCTGGATGGCGCGGGGGGCGTGGACACGCTGGCCGGCGGGTCGGGTGCAGATACGCTTGTGCTCTCCTTCATCAGCGCCGACAGCAGCCTGTCGGGCGGGGCGGGCGCCGACACGTTCCGCTACACGGCCACGCAGTACCTGGTCGGCGCGCAGACCCGCATCACCGACTTTTCCCACGCCGACGATACGCTGTCGTTCAGCACGGCCTTCTTCCCGACCAACCCCGCCTCAGGCGGGTTCGTGGTGGTGGCACAGCCGAGTGGATCGAACGTCGATATCAGCCTGGCCGATCTTGTCGTGCTTGACGACAGCTTCATTGCGACGAAGGACGCCGTGCTGTCGTACCTGGACCAGAACACCACGACGGCCAATCAGCCGGTCTTCGTCGTCGGCCGGGTGGGGGGTGCCGGCGCCGACGTTCACCTCTACTACACCCAGAACGCAGGCAATGCGGCAGTCCCCCTCATCGACCTGGCGAACCTGGGTCCTGGCTTCGATCCCGCGACGCTGGACGCATCCGACTTCGTCTTTGCCTGAGGCGCGCGATGCGCGCCTGTCGCCCGGACCTGCCCGGGTTGTGACGGCGCTACCCTTTACGCCGCAGGCGGGCCTCGCCATGCTGGCGACTGATCGACGCCGGGGGGCGCCGGGCTGAGGGTGCCGGACTGACCGGCGCGAGGGGGCAAGTCCATGGCCACGTTCACCGGCACCGCTGGCGCGAATACCTTCATCGGCAGCGCGGGTGTCCCCGACCTGTTCCAGTTCCAGGCAGTCCACCTGACCAGCGCGGACACGCTGGTCGGCGGCTCCGGCGCCGTAGTCGATACGCTGCGCCTGACCACGGCGGGGACGGTCGCCGCCGCGTCGCTGGCCAATGTCTCCGGCATCGAGCAGGTGCAGCTGGCCAACGGGACCAACGCCCTGGTCGTGACCAACGGCTTGGCCAGCAGCGCCAATGGCGCCGTCCTGACGATCGTCGGCGCCATGGGCAACGACTTCGTCCAGGCCGGCGGCCTGACGGCGAGCGCGATCGATTTCAGCGGATCGGGCGGCGTCGACACGGTCATCGGCGGACTGGGGGCTGACACGTTCCGCTTCACGGCGACGGCGCTGACGGCGGCCGACCGCGTGACGGGCGGCGGCGGCACGGCGATCGACCAATTGGTCTTCACGTCGGCCGGCACGCAGGTCCTGACCGGCGTCACGGGGATCGAGAAGATCGTCCTGGTCAACGGGGCCAACACCCTGGCCCTCAGCGATGCCTTTGTCGGTGCGGCCAGCGGCGACGTGGTCTCGATCGCCACGAACATGGGCAACGACGTCATCAATGCCGGCAGCCTGACGGGCGTGAACCGCATTGACGTCGCGGGCTCGGGCGGGGTCGACACGGTTACCGGCGGCCTGGGGGCCGATACGTTCCGCTATACCTCCACCGCGCTGACGGCGGCGGACAGGGTGACCGGCGGCGGCGGTGCCGCGGTCGACCAGCTGATCTTCACGACGGCGGGCACGCAGGTGCTGACCGGGGTGTCGGGGGTGGAGAAGGTCGTCCTGGCCAATGGCACCAATTCCATGACGTTGAGCGACGCGGTGGTCGGCTCGGCCACAGGCGACGTGGTCACGATCGCCACGAACATGGGCAATGATGTCATCAATGCCGGTGGCCTGACGGGCGTGAACCGCATCGATGTCACCGGTTCGGGCGGCAATGACACGGTGACCGGCGGCCTGGGTACCGACATCTTCCGCTATACCGCGACCGCGCTGACGGCCGCGGACAAGCTGACTGGCGGCGGCGGCACGGCGGTCGACCAGCTGATCTTCAGCTCTGCCGGGACGCTGGTCGTATCCGGCGTGACGGGGGTCGAGAAGGTCGTCCTGGCCAATGGCGCCAACGTGATGGTGCTGACCGACGCGACCGTCGGTTCCGCCAGCAACGCGGTGCTCAGCGTGGTCGGCGCCGGGGGCAACGACGCCATCAATGGCGCAGCGCTGACCGGGGTCAACCGGCTGGACGTCACGTCCGGCCTGGGCGCCGACACGCTGACGGGCGGGGCGGGGGCGGACCTGTTCCGCTTCCAGGGCGGCGGCCTGACCGCCACGGACACGGTCGTGGGCGGGGCCGGGGTCGACCAGATGGTCTTCACCGGCACCGGCTCGATCGGCAGCGGCCTGTTCGCCAATGTCAGCGGGATCGACCAGATCACCCTGGCCAATGGCGCCAACAACCTGATCCTGAGCAATGCGCAGGTGGGGGCGTCCGACGCCGATACGCTGACCATTCGCGGCGGCAGCGGGAACGACGTCGTCAACGGCGGCGCGGTCCTGGCGGCCAACACGCTCGACATCACAGGGATGGCCGGCAATGACACGCTGATCGGCGGGGCCGGGGCCGACTTGTTCCGCGTGACCACCACCAGCCTGACCTCGGCCGATACGATCACCGGCGGGGCGGGCATGGACCGCCTGTTCTTCCAGAACGTGGGCACCGTCAGCAGCGCGATGCTGAGCAATGTGCGCGGCGTCGACCAGATCCTGCTGTCCAACGGCAGCAACAACCTGACCCTGAACAACGCCATGGTCGGCGCTGCCGACAATGACCTGGTCAGCGTGTCTGGCGGCACCGGCAACGACATCGTCAACGGCGCGGGCCTGACGGCGCCCAACCGGTTGGACGTCAGTGCCAATGTCGGCGCCGACACGCTGACCGGGGGGGCAGGGGCGGACACGTTCCGCTTCGCCGCGGCGGCACTGGCCGCGACCGACACGGTGAACGGGAACACCGGCCTGGACACCCTGGCATTCACCACGACCGGGACGATCGGCAGTGCGGCCCTGGCCAACGTGTCGGGGGTGGAGATCATCACCCTGGCCAACGGCGTCAGCCGCCTGACCCTGAGCAACGCGATGGTCGGGGCGGCCGACAATGACGTGGTCACGGTGGTCGGCAGCGACGGCAGCGAGGTCATCGATGCCAGCCTGGTGAGCAGTGCCAACAGCGTCACCATCCTGGGGGGATCAGGCGCCGACACGCTGACCGGCGGCGCGGGCGACGACCTGCTCAGTGGCGACGCCTTCGACACCCTCAACGGCGGTGGGGGCAATGACCGTATCCTGACCGGCTCGACCGCCCAGTTCGCCAACCTGTCCACCTTCCTGGGCGGCAGCGGGAATGACGCCATCGAGTACAATTTCGCCAACAACAACAATCCCGACACCGTGATCGACGGCGGGGCGGACAGCGACACGCTGTTCGACGTGGCCAACGATTCGCTGGTCATTGACCTGGGCATCGTCGGCGCCGACCAGACGACCGGCGACACCGCCGACATCCGCAATTTCGAGAATGTGGACTGGTCGCAGAGCGCCTCGGTCCTGCTGGCGACAGGCGCCGACTCGGGCGACATCAACACGATCCTGGGCGGCGCCGGCAACGACACGATCAACGGCAATGGCGGCGCCGACGTCATCAACGGGAATGGCGGCGACGACACGCTGCTCAACGATTCGCCCGACAAGTTCGCCACGGGTGCCACGTTCCTGGGCGGCAGCGGCAATGACCGGATCGAATACAACGTCGCCCCCGATGCCGACGGCATCCCCCTGCTGGACGGCGGGACGGACTCCGACACCCTGGTCGACCTGTTCGTCGACAACCTGTTCATCGACCTCAGCATCACCGGGGCCGACCAGTCCGCCGCCGACCTGATCGGGACCGACGATTTCAGCGACGTCCGCAATTTCGAGAATGTCGACTGGTCGGCCAGCAGCGGCAACCTCACCGCCTTTGGCAGTGGCGCGGCCAACACGCTGCTGGGCGGCACTGGCACCGACACCCTGCTGGGCTTTGGCGGCGCCGATCGCCTGGTTGGCGTGGCGGGCGGTGGCGCGCTGCTGAACGGCGACACCCTGGACGGCGGCAACGGCGACGACTTCATCCAGTACAACAATGCCGCGGGTCAGAGCGCCACTCTCGACGGCGGCGGCGGCATCGACACCCTGTACGCGGAGGCGGGCAACACGACCAACCTGGTCATCGACCTGTCGGTCGGCCTGGGCCAGGACCAGACCAGCGGCGACAACGTCTCCGTGCGCAATTTCGTCAGCGTCAACTGGTTCTTCAGCGCGGGCAAGCTGGTCGCCACCCTGGGCGACGGGCTGGACGGGAGCCTGATCGGGGGGGTCGCCAACAACACGCTGACGGGTGGCAGCGGCAACAACACGATTGGCGGCGGCGGCGGGTTCAACACACTGACCGGCGGCGGCGGCAACGACACGTTCCGCTTCGATACCCGGGACACGGACGCCGACCGCATCGTCGACTTTTCCAACGTCGACGGCAACGACGACACGTTCCAGTTCGTGACCGGCTTCGGCTTCAACACGAACACGAATTCGACCGACTTCGTGATCACGACCGAATCGCCGGGTGCCTTTGTCGATATCACGCAGGCCGACCTGGTCATCTTTACCGCCGGGTTCAACACCACGACATCGATCGCGAACTACCTGAACGGCAGCGGGACGAGCCAGCCCGGCCAGGGCATGTTCTTTGTCGGCCGGGTCGGCGGGGTGGGCAGCGACGTCCACCTGTTCCACGTCCAGGACGCCGGCAATCCCGCCGGCAACGTCTTCGACATCGCGAACCTGGGCGCCAGCTTCGATCCCGCGACCCTGGTGGCGTCCGACTTCGTCTTCACCTGAGATTGCGGGCGCTCTCGCCCGCTCATCCCCGCGAAGGCGGGGATCCAGAGCCACCCGCGCTGTGCGTCGAGACGCAGCGCGACGCGCCGTCTCGAAGGATGCTGGTGCCGTCCTTCACACGCTCTGTCGACGGAGAGAGCGCGTGACGGGTCAGCGCACCGTGAAGGTGGGGCCGGCGTAGTAGACCAGGGTCTTGGTCCAGGCGGTGTTGGTGAGGGAGACGTTCACGCGGTAGGTGCCGGCCGGCATCGTGGTCGGCAGGGCAATGGCGCCGGTGAAGGTGCGCAGCTCGTTCAGGGTGAAGGGCTGGTTCACGAACTGCCGCGTCAGGCGCGTGGTGTTGGCGGGGTCGGTCGAGCGGACCTCGTACACGATGTTGATGCGGGCCGGCCCCTGCGCCTGGACCCGGCCCGTCACGGTCAGGCTTTGCCCGCGCGCCAGGGAGGTGGACGACAGCGTGACGCCGGCCAGCGTGAACTTGATCTCTGGCGCGGCCGTCACCGCCCCGAACAGCTGCTTGAAGCGGGCGGCGGCGTTGGGCATGCGCGTGACGTTGGCGAAGCCCTGGCTGCCCACGACATTGCCGCTGCCGCTGACGGTCGAGATCTGGTGCGAGTCGCTGCCCGGGTTCACGTCGAAATAGGCGTGATAGGCGACCTTGTTCGCCGGGTTCTTGATGAACGCCGACATCTGCTCGATGAAATAGGGGTTGTCGCCGCCGCCATAGCCGTCGGGCCGCAGCCACAGGCCCCATTCGGGCAGCGAGACGGGCTTGTTGCGCGACAGGGCGAAATTCTTGATCCGGTTCAGCCCGCGCGAGACGCCGGCCCAGGCGGTCTGCTGCCGCGCCAGGCGGCAGGCGGCATCGCAGGTCGCCGGATAGGGATAGGCATTGGGCACCCAGCCGGTGTCATAGATGTCGATGCCGACATAGTCGACATAGGCGTCGCCCGGATAGGTCGACTGGAACTGCCAGTCGGTCCAGTGGGCGATGTCCTCGCTGGCGTTCCAGTCGAAGCGGAAGCCGGCGGTCGGCTGGGCCGCGCGCATCGCGGTCACCACGCGGCGGAAGCAGGCGGCAAAGGTCGCCTCCTTGCCCCGGGCGCCCCAGGCGAACCAGTTGCCGTCGAACTCCCAGCCCAGGCGGATGATGGTGTTGGACTTCAGGCCATAGGACGCCAGCTTGTTGGCGAAGGCCCGCCAGCGCCAGTCATAGGTGCCGGCGGCACAGGCGGCCAGCGAGACGTCGTCGGCATTGCCCCAGATCTTGTCAGGGCCGGAGCCGCTGGCGGGGCCGGGCAGCAGGGCCACCGAATAGACGAACTGGCGTCCGGCCTTGGCCTTGACCCAGGTCGACCAGGCCAGCATCTGCCAGTCGGAGGCGGTGATCTGCTCCCAGGTGCCGGTCGGCGTGTAGCCGATGCCGATCGTCGCCTCCTTGCCCAGCCAGGTGCTGAACAGGTTGACCATGTTGGGGCCGTTGGGCGCGTCCCAGCGATAGACGCCGATCGCCGCCTCGGCCTGGGCCGGGGCAGCCTGGGCCAGGCCCAGAAGGGCGGTGCCGGCCAGGGCAAGGGCGGTTGCGGCCGACCGCATCCTGCTGATCCAGCGCTTCATGCCCACACCCCCAAACGACGACTGCAGCACCCCCTATGCCCCAGTCTGGAACAAGCGTCAATGAACAGCCGACCAATTCGCATGTCCTGTGACGAAGTACACGCTCGCCACCGGCACGCCGGACTTGCGTTCATCGAGCAGCTCTTGCTCGCGATCGTGGTTAAATTCTGATCAATGACTGGCCACGCGGCGCGCCGTCGTCGCGCAGGCGGCGGATGAGCCCCGGTGCAAGGCTGCGGGTGACGCTGATCGGGCGAGCGCCTATGATCCCGGCCAACGACGCGCCGCCAGGGCGCGCGACGAGGAGGGAGACACGCGGATGGAATGGAGCGACGCCAAGGCGCAGCTGGCCGAACAGGGCTATTGCATCTTTCCGGGCGTCCTGGATGCCGCGACGACCGACCAGGTGCGCGCGAAGCTCTGGGCGGCCGCGGAGGAGAGCGAGCGGCGCGGGGCCGCCACCCGCAATGTGGGCCTGGATCCCAACAGGCACAATGTGCGCGTCTTCAACCTGCTGGACCTGGACCCGGTCTTTCGCGAGCTGATCGTCCATCCCCTGGCGCTGGAGGTGGTGGAGCACCTGCTGGGGCCGTCGTACCTCGTCTCCAACTTCACTGCCAACATCGCCCTGCCCGGGTCCGGCTCGATGAAGCTGCATTCCGACCAGTCGATCGTGGTGCCGGAGCCGTGGGTCCAGCCCTGGTCGCTCAACATCATCTGGTGCCTCAACGACGTGCACCTGAAGAACGGCGCCACGCTGTTCATCCCCGGCAGCCACAAGGTCCGGCAGCGCAGCGAGCTGCCCGCCGATGCCGAGGCGCAGCTGGTGCCGTTCGAGGCGCCGGCCGGCAGCGTCATCGTCATGGACGGCCGGGTCTGGCACACCTCCGGCGCCAACGTGACGGAGGACGAGGAACGGGCATTGCTCTTCGGCTACTACTCCGCCGGCTTCCTGCGGCCGCAGATGAACTGGAACGCCGCGCTGTCCCCGGAAACGATCGCGGACCTCAGTCCCACCCTGCGCACGCTGCTGGGGCTTGAGGCCGCGGCCAACATCGCGCTGGCGACACCGCTGCTCAACGAGGGCGAGCCGCTGCGCCTGTAGGGCATTCCTCCCTCGCCCGAAGCGGAGCCGACAATGGTCACGCGCTGGTCCCTGCTGTTCTGGTTTGCCGCCCTGTTCAACCTGCTGGTGGGCCTGCCCATGGTCCTGGCGCCGGACATGGCGGCCGGAATGATGGGCCTGCCGCCGCCCAGTCCGGACTATGTCCTGCCGCTGCGCATGCTGGGCGCCTGCATCCTGGTCTTCGGCCTCAGCTATGTGCTGATCGCCCGCGACCTGGACCGGATGCGGCCCGTCATCTGGCTCAACATCGCGGGCAAGCTCAGCGTCGTCGCCCTGACGGCGCATGCGGCGCTGGGGGCCGGCGTGCCGCAGGACACGATCATGGCGGCGGGCGGCGACCTGCTGTTCGTCGCCGCCTTCCTCGCCTGCCTCGCGCGGCGCCCGGCCCCCAGGGCGGATTCACCATAGATTTTCACTAAAATGTGATTTTTAACCAAGATTTCGCGAGGGCGAGCGGGTAAATTCCCCACCGTGTACGGAGGGGAGTGGGCGTGATGCGGATGATCCGGAACGTGCTGGCCGGGGTGATGGGCCTGGCTGCGGCCTTCGGCATCGTGGGCGCCACGCCGGCCCCGGCCCAGGCCGAGATCGTGGGCGTCTACCGCTGGGATGCGCCCAACGGGCCGCAGATGGTCGACCTGTACCAGGGCTGGGTCGGACGCGAGGTGCAATACGCCGTCGCCTTCACCGCCACCAATTCCTGGGCCAACATCTCCTCCGCAACGTGGCAGCTTGGCCCCTGGTCGACCTGGGTCAAGGCCAAGCCGGGGCGCCGCCTGGTCTATTCGATCGCGCTGCTGCCCGGGCCCGTGAACGGCGCCGGCCCCGACGGGATCAAGGGCAATGCCGACGACGTCTCGCTCGAGGCCTGCGCCGCCGGGACCTATGACATCCACTGGGCCAGGCTGGCCAACAACCTGGCGGCCTATGGCCTGCAGGGGACGATCCTGCGCCTGGGTTGGGAGTTCGAGGGCAACTGGTTCGCCTGGTCCGCCCGCAACAAGGAGGCGGTGTTCGCCAACTGCTTCAAGCGCGTGGTCAACGTCATGCGCTATTACCAGCCCAATGCCGGCTTCCAGTTCGACTGGAACGTTTCCGACGACATCGACTGGTGGTCGGACTGGCGCATGAACCAGGCCTATCCGGGCGATGCCTATGTCGACTATATCGGCGTCGACATCTATGACCAGTCGTGGGAGGGGCACTATCCCTATCCCGCGAATTGCGACGATGCCTGCCGCCTGACCCGGCAGAAGGGCGCCTGGGCCGACGTGTCCAAGGGGCTGTTCCGCATGCGCGACTTCGCCAAGGCCCGGAACAAGCCCATGTCCCTGCCCGAATGGGGCCTGTGGCAGCGGCCCGACCCCTATGGCGGCGGCGACAACCCGTACTTCATCGAGCAGATGGCGGCCTTCATCAAGGACCCGGCCAACCGCGTCGCGTACCAGGCCTATTTCGACATCGACAATTCCGAAGGCGGGCACCAGCTCTCGGACGTCAGCGGCAATGGCTCGGTGACGGGGAGCGGCCAGCGCACCCATGTGACCCAGTTCCCAAAGGCTGCCGCCCGCTTCCTGGCCCTCCTGGGCGGACCAGACACGACGCCGCCGGACGGGCCGCTGCCGGTTGCCTTCACGATCCCGTCGGCGACCGTCAACCCGACCAGCCCGGCGCGCGGCACCACGATCACGCTGGGCGCCACGATCAAGGCGCAGGCTGCCGCCACCATCTCGGTCAAGTTCGAGGTGCGGGGCAACGCCGCCGGCAACACCACGCGCCTGACGAAGCAGATCGTGAACCAGGTCTTCACCACGGCGCAGCAGCGCACGCTGTCGACCACGCTGGCGTTGCCCAGCACGATGCCCGCGGGCTCGTACCGGGTGGACATCTACCTGGTCGACGCGGCCTGGAACACGCTGCTGTTCAAGCCGTCCGCCGTCACGTTGACGGTGCGCTAACGGCCGGGCCCCCGGTCAACCGGGGGCGCGGACCGCATGGCGCAAACCGGCACCAGCATCGTGCACAGGGTGGCGATGGCGCGCTCGCGCGTGACGTGGCCCTGCAGCACCGCCTCCGACAGGTGCTCGGCAGCGCCCACATAGGCCACGGTGAAGGCATGCACGGCGGCGTCGTCCAGGGCGACGACGGGCCGGATCGCTGCCGCATAGCGCTGCACGAAGCCGATCCGCACCGCCTGGTGCGCCGCGCCCGCCGCCGCCAGGGCAGCCGCGATTTCGGTATAGAGCGGGCCGTTGTCGATCGCGCAGTCGATGAAGGCGGCGGCGATGGCGTGCGCGAACTGCGGCAAGGCCAGCGTCCCCGCCGCACGGGCAGACAGGGCCACCGCGGCCGCCGCCTCGTGCCGTGCGCCCAGGTGCAGGAACAACTCGGCCAGCAGGCCCTCGCGCGTGCCGAAATGCTGGTACGCAATGGGCTTGGTCACGCCGCAGGCCTCCGCCAGGCGGGCCAGGGTCAGGGCCGCCGCCCCCTCCTCCGCAACGATCGTCATGGCGCGGTCCAGCATCTGCTGGCGCCGGCCGGCCCCCGTCATGCGCCGGCGGTGGGGCGCCTGGTCTCTTGTGTCCATGGCTCAGCATAGCGATTGACAGCCCGCCTGGCGATGGAGTTACCTTAGGTAACTTACTTTCAGTAACTCTTCGAGGCGCCATGGGCGGGGCACGCAGCATCCTGGTGGTGGGGGGCACGGGCACCGTGGGCGCGCAGGCCTGCGACCTGCTGCGCCGCCGCCATCCCGGCCTGGCGATCCAGGTTGCCGGCCGGCGGCTGGCGCCGGCGCAGGCCCTGGCGGCGGCGTTGGGCCAGGCGACGGCCGTGGCGCTGGACGTCACGGCCGAGGATCCGCTGGCGGGGCTGGCAACGCTGCCGGCGGCGATCCTGGTCGCGGTCAACGACAGCCGCGACCGCCTGCTGCGCGCCGCCACCCGGCGCGGCATCGCGCTGGTCGACATCGCCCGCTGGCAGAGCCGGGTCGAGGATGCGGAGCGGCTGCTGGCGGCCGAGGGGCCACGCGCGCCCGTTGTCCTGGCCTCTGGCTGGATGGCGGGTGTCGCGGCCCTGGCGGTGGCGGCGTTCCGCGATCCCGCGGCTCCCGCGGCACAGGTCGACCTGGACATCCTGTTCGCCACGGCGGACAAGGCCGGTCCCGATTCCGTGGCGGGGTTCGTTGAGATCCACCGCCCCTTCACGATCTGGCGCGACGGCGCACCCGTCCAGGTCGCAAGCCTGGGCCAGGCGCGGACGGTCACGTTCGGCAATGGCGTCGCCGCCCGCTGCCGCCTGTTCAGCTGTCCCGATCAGGCCAGCCTGGTCCGCACCGGCCACGCCCGCGGGGTGGCGGCCCGGATGGGCTTCGACAGGGCGGCGCCGGGGGCCATGCTGGCTCTGCTGGTGCGTTCGGGCCTGTGGGCGCGCCTGTCGCCGGCGCGGCGCAGCGCCCTGCTGCATCATCCGGGACCAGGGGCCGCGCACGAGTTCCGGCTGACCATCGCCGGCACTGCCGGCACGCGCCGGGTGCGGGTGCACGACCCGCTGGGCCAGACGCACATGACGGCGGCCGGCGCCGTGACCCAGGCGGAGCGGCTGCTGGGCCTGGATGGCCGGCTTCCGGTCGCGGCCGGAACCAGCTATCCGGAGGCGGCAGGCGACGTGGCGGCGGACATCGCGGCACTGCGCGCGATGGGCGTCGGCTTCGAGGTGACGTGAAGACCCGCGGACTGTGCGGGCACAGGGAGATCAGGCATGGACAATGACGCAGGCCTCGCACCCGGCCTGACCCCCGTCGTGGGGGGCGAGTGGGACGGCTGGTCCAAGTGGAGCTCGGACGAGCCGTTCGAGGATCATGTAGGGCCGTTCTATGCCCGCCGCCTGGCCGATGGCCGGATGGAGTCGGGCTTCCGCATCCAGCACAAGAACATGAACGGCGGCGGTGCGGTGCATGGCGGCGCGCTGATGGCCTTTGCCGACTATTCGCTGTTCACGATCGCCTATGACGACCTGCGCGGCATCAACAGCGTGACGGTCACCCTGAACGGCGAGTTCGCGGCCGCCGCGCCGCTCGGTGCCCTGCTGACCGCGCGGGGCGAGGTGGTGAAGGCGGGGCGCAGCCTGCTGTTCGTGCGCGGCCTGATCGACCTGGACGGGGCGTCGGTCCTCAACTTCTCGGGCGTGCTGAAACTGCTGCGGCCCCGGGCCTAGGTCCCGGCTTGCCTCCCCCGGCCTTCGGGGCGGGGGGAGGACGCCGGGCGCGGTCGCGTCAGGGCAGGCGGTCGGCGCGGTCGAAGACGGGGATGTCTTCCGGCCGTTCGTCGCGGTGGTCGGGGGGCACGTCCTCGATCGCCTGGCGCAGGGCTTCGGCGTTCTCGTCCAGGCCGTCGTCGGTCTCGACCGCGCCGCCGCCCGAGAGGTGGACATTGGTGCGGTCGCCAACCGGGCGGCTGCCGCTGGACTTGTCCCGCACCTCAAGGTCGGCCAGCGTCACCGGCCCCTCATGGGGCGCGAAGCGGCGGCCTGTCGGCGTCTCCAGAAGGGGCCTGTCGGCGGGATCGATCCCGCTCCTGTCATGCTGGGCCATAGGGTTGGTCCTTCCTCAAGAAAAACATCGGCCGGGCGACGCTGCGCTCCCGGCACATGCCCGCTTCAACGGGGCGGGCGGGCGCGCGTTCCTTGACCGCTTTCCGCGGGCCAGGCCTTGCGGGGTAGACAGAGCATCGCCGCCGCCGCCACGATGCCCGCAACGACAAGCGGGGAAGCGCGAGGGAACCATGGGGGACAAGACCGATCCGGCAGCGATCCGGGCCAAGGCCACGCCCCGACCGCACTGGCCGGACGCGCCGCGACCGCCCCATGGCGCGCCCAACATCCTGGTCGTGCTGTTCGACGATGTCGGCTTTTCCGACTTCGGCTGCTATGGCTCGCCCATCGCGACGCCGACGATCGACGCGATCGCCGCGCGGGGGCTGCGCTACAGCGGCTTCCACACCACGGCCATGTGCTCGACCACGCGGGCGGCCCTGCTGACGGGGCGCAACCACCACAGCGTCGGCATGGGCTGCCTGGCCAATTTCGACAGCGGCCTGCCCGGCTATCGCGGCAAGATCAGCCGCGCGGCGGCGACCCTGCCCGAAATGCTGCGCGGCCACGGCTATCGCAACTACATGGTGGGCAAGTGGCATGTGACGCCGCTGACCGAGACGGGTCCCTCTGGCCCGTTCGACGGCTGGCCGCTGGGCCGCGGCTTCGACCGCTTCTATGGCTTCATGGACGCGGAAACGGACCAGTACGCGCCGGAACTGGTGCGCGACAACACGCCCATCGAGCCGCCCGGCACGTTCGAGAGCGGCTATCACCTGACCGCCGACCTGGTGGACCAGACCATCCGCTACATCGCCGACCACCTGGCCGATGCGCCGACCACGCCCTGGCTGGCCTGGCTTGCCTTCGGCGCCTGCCACGCGCCGCACCAGGCGCCGGCCTCGCTGATCCGCTCGCATGACGCGCTGTTCGCCCATGGCTGGGACTTCGAGCGGGCGCAGCGCCTGGAGCGGCAGAAGGCCATGGGCCTGGTGCCGCCCGACACCGTCCTGCCGCCGCGCAACGACCATGTCCGCGCCTGGGACGAGCACGGCCCGGACGAGCAGCGCCTGTTCACCCGCCTGCAATCGGCCTTTGCCGCCATGCTGGCCCATGCCGACCAGCAACTGGCGCGGCTCATGGCCTTCCTGGAGGAGGCGGGCGTGGCCGACGACACGCTGGTCCTGGTCCTGTCCGACAACGGCGCCAGCCAGGAAGGCGGCCCGCTGGGCATGGTCAATGCCATGGGGCCCTACAACTTCCGGCCCGAACTGATGCCCGAGAAGATCGCCCGCATCGACGATATCGGCGGGCCCGACACGCATTCGAACTTCCCGCATGGCTGGGCGATGGCGTCGAACACGCCGCTGCGCCGCTACAAGCAGAACACCCATGGCGGCGGCATCCGCGATCCGCTCGTGATCTCGTGGCCCGCGCGGCTGCGGGCGCGGGGCGAGGTGCGCCACCAGTTCGCCCATGCCTGCGACCTGGTGCCGACGCTGCTGGACCTGCTGGACCTGGCGCCCCCGGCGAGCGTGGCCGGCGTGGCCCAGATGCCGCTGGAGGGCGTGAGCTTCGCCGCCAGCCTGGCCGACGCCCAGGCCCCACCCCGGGCCAAGGCGCAGTATTTCGAGATGTTCGGGCACCGCGGCCTGTGGCGCGACGGCTGGAAGGCCGTCGCGTTCCACCCGCCGGGCAAGAGCTTCGACGCCGACGTGTGGGAGCTCTACCACCTGGAGCAGGACTTCGCCGAGGTGCGCGACCTGGCGGCGGAGCGGCCCGACATCCTGAAGGCGCTGGTCGATGCCTGGTGGGTGGAGGCCGACCGCCACGCCGTGCTGCCCCTGGACGACCGCTTCGGCCCCCGTTTCGCCGAGAATGCCGCGCGCTTCCATGGGCCCCGGCGGCGCTTCGTCTTTCACCGCGGCATGGGGCACCTGCCGACCGACGTGGCGCCCGACGTGCGCAGCCGCTCCTATCGGATCGAGGCGGAGGCCCGGCTGGACGCGGGCGACCAGGGCGTGCTGATCGCCCATGGCGACGCCACCTGCGGCTACAGCCTGTTCGTCCGCGACGGCCACCTGGTGCACGATATGAACGTGGGCGGCGCCCATGTCGTCGTCACCTCGACCGCGCGGCTGACGCCGGGGCCGCACAGCCTGGGCGTCGCCGTGCGGGCGCGGCCCGAAGGCGGGCGCCGCATCGTCCTGCTGGTCGACGGACAGGCGGCCGGCGCGGTCGAGACGCCGCTGGCCTTCGTCAACTTCGTCTCCTGGTCGGGCCTCGACATCGGCCGCGACCGGGGCAGCCCGGTCGCCGACTATGCCGCACCCTTTGCCTTCACCGGGCACCTGAAGCGGGTCACCGTCACGATGGACGACGATCAGGCGCTGGACGGCGACGGCCTGGCCCAGGCAGAACTGGCCCGGCAATAACGCGACAAGACCAAGGGGGGAGGATCCGGCCATGGCCGCGACGACACTTGCAGGGAAACTGGTGGAGGCCTTTGGCGATCCCCAGGCGATGAACGCGCTCTATGCCGACGACGTGCGCTGGACGCTCTCGGCGTCGACCGGGGCGCTGGCCGGGCCGCATGTCGGGCGCGCCGCCGTGGTCGCGTTCAACACCACGATCTGGACCGAGTTCTATTTCGCCGACGGCGTCACGGTCGAGATCCTGGACGAGGTCGGCAACGACCGGCTGAGCGCCGTGCGCTTCATCTACAACGCGCGGTACAAGGCCGACAATTCGCCCTACAGCAACGAATACACCGTCTTTGCCCGCCATCCCGACGGGCGGAAGATCACGGAAGTGTTCGAGGGCCTCGACACGTCCTACGCCCTGCAGCGCTATACCGAGGCGACGGGCAAGACGATCCAGCCTTGATTCCTGCCGGCGCACGGCTTGCGCCGGCATCCTTGGGGCACTCGGTTCCCCCTGGGGAGCCGCCACAGGCGGCGCCTCGAAGGGGGAGCGGTTCCGATCAACCAGCGGCGTCGTGCCGGGGAGCGGCGCGGCACGCGACGCGTCGCGACGCATCCGACGCAACCGTCCCGCCGCCCTCAGGCATTCCGCCCTCAGGCCTTCCGCCCCCGCCCCGCATAGTCATAGAAGCCGCGGCCGGACTTCCGCCCCAGGCGGCCGCCCGCGATATGCTCCCGCAGCAGCGCGCGCGGCCCCTCGGGCAGGCCCTCGCGCACGCTGGCATAGTGCTCCTCGATCGCCAGCACGACGTCCAGGCCGACATTGTCCATCATGCGGAACGGCCCGCCCGGCGCCCCCAGGCCCAGCTTGAAGATGGCGTCCACGTCCGCCGGCGCCGCCACCCCCTCGGCCACCACCGCCAGCGCCTCGCGTTTGATCGCGGCCCAGATGCGGTTGAAGATGAAGCCCATGCTCTCGACCTGGACCACGAACGGCACCAGGCCAAAGGCCGGCAGCAGCGCGACCAGGCGCGCGATCAGGGCGGGATCGGTCCGCCCGCACGACATGATCTCGACCGCGTTGCAGCCCGGCGGCATCAGGAAATGGGTGTTCAGCACCCGCTCCGCCCGCGCCAGGCCCTCGACCAGCGCACTGGACGGAAAGGACGAGGAATTGGTCGCCAGGATCGCATCCCCCGGCGCCACCCGGTCCAGCTCCGCGAACAGCCGCTGCTTCAGCGCCAGCTCCTCCGGCACCGCCTCCACCACCAGCCAGGCATCGGCGACCGCCGCCGCCACGCTCTCCGCCGCCACCACGCGGCCCCCCACCCCGCCCGCCACGGCCTGCACCACGTCGGGCATCTGCTCCGCGACAAAGGCAAGCGCCGCCGCGACCTGCTCCCCCGCCGGATCGAACACCCGCACCGTTCCCCCCCGGCACGCCATCATCAGGGCAATGCGCCGCCCCAGATTGCCGGCCCCGATCACGGCCACGGGTCGGGAGGGGAGGGGGGAAGGAGCTGTGTGGGTGGTTTCGGCTGTCATGGTGGCGGTTGCCCTTTTTGCGTCGCAGGTGGTCCTTCCGGCTCGAGCTAGTACGGGCGCAGCTCAGAACCGCTATCGCAACTCCAGCGACCATAGTGCAAAGCACCTAACACAGGTTTACCCTCGCGATGCAGACGTGCGGGTCATTGAGCCGCTTTGTCCATGACGCGCCAGAAGAGCATCAGGCCGACGGCGAGTTGGCAGAACTAAGTGTCAGATGTATTGATGTTGCTGCTAACAGCGCTATTCTGATCACTTCGCACTTGTAGATTTCTTGACCAAAAGCTGATTCAAGCGTGCCGCTTCGCTGAAGCGGAATACGGAATTCTATCCAAGGTGGATGGATTAGTTTATGCGAAGATAGGTGCCGCCTTGACTGTGTCCCTTGGGCCGATTGAGTTTGACGAAAAAGTCGTCAAGAAGCAGCTTGCGCGGGATCTTGTTGACGACTGGTTTCCGGATCCACTCAATTTCACTGATCTGTTGGAGTCCGATCACATTGAAAGGATTCTTCGCAACAATTTCGTCGAAAATCATGGCGAATTTGCGCCGCACTCGCGTACTTTGTTAAACATCCCGAAACCCAACTACACCCTCCGCTATGGCCTCGAAACAAGCTTCTGCGAGCGAGCGCTCTACCACGCATTGGTTTCGCGGCTTGTTCCCACGTATGACACCCTTATCCCCTGGAACGTGTTTAGCCACCGGGCGGCTCAAGGAGACAGGGAGCGCTATCTGTTTCGGCGCCCAATACCGGCATGGAGAGACTTTACCGGTATCGTACGGAATACCATCGGTGCAAGCGACTACCTGCTCTCAACCGACCTTACAAACTATTTTGAGAATATTAGCCTGAGTGAGTTGAAGCGTACAATCGTGTCGTTCTTGCCCGAGGTACAGGTTGACGCGAATGAAAAGGCGGCGATACGAGCCAACGTCGAACTCCTATTTTCCTGCCTGAAAAGCTGGGCGTACTCGGAAACAGGCGGGCTCCCTCAAAATCGCGACGCTTCGTCTTTTCTTGCGAACATATACATGCTGCCGATCGATAGAGCATTGCTACAGCAGGGATACAAATACTTCCGTTACATGGATGATATAAAAATAGTCTGTAGCGATAAGGCCGCTGCTCGCCGGGCGCTGAAGGCGCTGACTATCGAGCTTCGGAAGCGCGGCTTGGCAGTGAACGCTGGAAAGACCCAGATCGCTGCCGCGTCTGAAACACAAACAATAGGTGATTGTCTGGATAGTGGGGAGCCTGAGCTTCAGAGGATTGACTCAATTTGGCAAACGCGCCAGTTGCGTCCTATCAGTCGATCGTTCCCATTGCTCCGCGCCTACACATTACGTAAGTTGCGCGAAGGGGATGTAGCGAGTCGTGGGTTCCGGTACTGTATTCGTCGATTGGAGGCGTTGGCCGTCTGCGCCGAATTTGAGGTACCTGAAGCATACTTCACCGATATCACAAGGCTTGTGCTTGAGGCGCTGCCCGAGCATCCGGCATCAAGCGACGAATTGGCCCGCTATCTCCGCGCAGTACCTACCAAGCGAGAGGATCTTGATCTAGTTGGGAGCCTTTTGACCGACGCTGGCCGCAACTTTTATACGTGGCAATGTTATAGGCTTTGGCTGCTTCTGGTCCAGAAGAAGCATCGCGATGAAGCTCTCGTCGCATATGCCATGCAGGTAGTCAGGTCGGGTGGTGACAATGCCGCCCGTTGTGGAGCAACACTATATGCGGGCGCGTTCGGCACTAGCGTAGACAGAATTGGAATTGCAGAACGATTCTCTGATCTGCGATCATTCCTTGGGCAGCGCGCAGCGCTACTAGCAATCCAAGAGCTACACTTCAAGCCGCATGTTGCAGCATATGTTATGCCAAACCTGAGAGCGGATCTCCTTGGTGTCTATAGAGGGCTTGGTAGACGTGGTATTTATATGGCACCGCCTAAACCTATTTCAATCACACGTATTCTCGATACCGAGCGTGATTATGACTGAGGTTGCGTTTCTCGCTTACGTGCCTGATCCGTTTGCCATGGTCGGGTCCTGTTTCATGGTGCGTCTACCGAATGCAGGCGATCAGGTGTTGACCGGGTCGGAACTGAGCGCATTCGACGGCCCCCTCCTCACTCTAGACTTGAGTGGGCTAGTCGATGATCTTCGACGCTTGGGGTGCGCGCCCCCATCAGCACTCCTGGACTTTGGTGAGGCGATTCGACTTGGTGTGGGATTATCGAAGGACGATGGAGGTGAGAAGCATTGGGACATTTGGCCGGTTCTTACCCAGCATTTTGCCAGCGTCCAAGACGCTCATGTTTACCGACTTCTAGTACTCGCGCGGATCGAGCGGCCCGAAGCATCGGAACTCGCGCGACTGCTATCCGCTGCGCTTTGTGCTCTTGAATCAGCTTGGGCTAGTGTTGCAGAACACTTACGGCGGTTGAATGAAATTGATCGACTGGTGGACGTCGAATGGCCGCTGCAGAGTTTGTTCGCTTATCGGCAGTATCACGGTATTCGGGTCGATGCGGAGCGCACATATGCACTGTTCGAGGCGATCTCCGCAGAAAAATACCAAGCATACCGCATCGTAGCCGAGATACTTGGCCGAAGCCCTACTGGCCTGAGTTTTCGTACAATTGGACCAAATCTGAGAGGTACGGACCTATCGCATTTGGTCGACGTAGACCCAGCTCGGATGCAAGACGCCTTTGAATTGGCTGCGAGTGCATCGCCGCTTGCTGCGGCTTTTGTAACGTTAGTCAAAGCTTCGCGGGATGAGGCTATCGTTCAGCGGGCGTTAGGTGGCGAAGAACGGCTTTATCCAGTATTTAATGTGCTTGGTACTATAAGTGGACGGGTGCTTGTTTCGGACCCGTATCTACAGCAGTTGAGACGTCATTACCGGGGCCTGATTGCTGCCGATCCTCATCGGCGCTTGGTATATCTCGACTATGCGCAGTTTGAACCTGGTATCCTGGCCGGGCTCAGTGATGATAGTGCGCTCATAAGTGCGTACAACAGGGGCGATTTATATTTAGCTCTGGCGGAGATACTATTTCGGGATGTAAAAAAGAGACCACTGGCCAAGCGAGTGTTCTTGGCATTTTCTTATGGTATGACGGCCGATAGAATTGCGCTTATGCTCGCAGGAAAAGATGCATCTGAAAAAGTGCGCGGAGAACTTGCGGGATTGATTTCCACCTTCTTTGCTTCATTTCCGGGGTTGGAGCAGTTCCGGGCCGCCCAGTGTGCGGCACTCCAACGGGATGGCATGGTGTCCAGCTTGTTTGGCAACCGGCGAGTCCGGCAAACAGGAGGACCGCTTACGCACAAGGAGCGCCGTTGGGCGTTGAACCAACCGGTTCAGGCTACAGCGTCTCTGATATTCAAAGAAGCGCTTGTGCGTCTGAAGGCGAGGTTTGGGGCGGAGGCTATTCTTTTGCCGATGCATGATGCCGCTCTGATCCAACTTGCGGATAGTAAGTCGTTCGAAAGCGAGGTCGATGAAGCATCTCAAATTATGATCGATTCATTTAAGGCGCGATTCCCTAAAATTGTGGCTCGTGTGACCTCTGGTGCCTTCTCGGGTGATGTATAGCCCTGTTCGAACGGATATGGGCAGCTGGAGGCCCGGCTGAGCTTTGGAAATGCTATTGCGTTGCACGACATCATAAACTTGCCTGCGGAGCCTCCTTGACATTCGGTTCCATTCGTGCTTGTTTTGTTCTCATGTCTCCTCCGTTGCCCCAAAACCCCGCCCCGCACGCGGCGTCGCCGGTGGATGCGGCCATGCCGGGGACGGCGGAGGAGCTGGGGGACCTGGCGGAGTTGCGGGGGCTGTGCATGGCGGCGGCCCGGCGCTGTGCTGCGGCACAAGCCACGGCAGAGGCGCCGGAGCAGATCGCCGTGCTGACCCTGGCGCTGGACCGCGCGGCGCGCGCGGTGCGCCATATCATCGTCCTGGAACAGCAATGCCGCGGTGCCCGGCCGCTGCCCCATGCCCGGCCCCAGCGCGATGCCGCGGTCCAGGGCAGCGCGGCGGGGCCGGGCGGGCGCGCCGGCCGCCCCCGGGCCGCCGGCCAGGAAAGCTGGGCCGAGATGGACGATCCCGGCCCGTGGGACGATGCGGACCTGGACCGCCTCAACACCCTGCTGGACCGCGTGGCCCAGAACCATGGACAGGACCTGGCGGAGCAGGCGGCGGCACGCGGCGAGCCCGTGCCCGAAGACTATGATGTGCCGACCATGCAGGGTGAATGGCATCGCCGGCCCCTGCCGCCCGTCGGCCCGGGTGCGGCGACCCGCACCGGCGGGGCCGGTCCCGCCACCCCCGACCGGGCCCCCGTGGGCCCCTTATCCCCTTCCGCCCCCGGCTGGATGCCCCGCTTGGGCACCGGCCCGCCCGCCGCACCCCCGGCCAGCCTGGGCTGAACCCGGCCTGGGCTGGGCCCGGCCTGAAAACAGCACGGCCTTGAAACAGCACGGCCCGGAAACAGGAGGGCCTTGAAACAGCTCGGCCTGGGCGGGGCACGGCGCCAGCGTCACCACGCCCGGCCCGTCCCCCGCTGCGCCCGCCGGCGGCCTTCATCGCTTGTTCACCAAGTCCCTGGCAGTGTGAACCAAAGCGCCGGGGGAGGGTGTGTTGGCCGGTCAGGTGTTCATTGCCCTGCTCAATCCGGGGATCGGCCTGCTCCTGGCCGGGGCCTTTGGCGTGCTGTGGCTGTACCGCCGGGACCAGGTCTATGTGCGGACGGCGGCCTGGGCCTATGGCGTCATGGCGGTCGCCTTTGTCGTGCAGGATTTCGCGCCGCGCCTGCCGTACGACGTGCACCGCATCCCCTCGAACCTGGGCTTCCTGGCCGCGGCGGCGCTGCTGACCGCCGCCATGATGCAGCGCGCGCGCGTGGCGGTGCCGTGGCGCCTGCTGCTGGCGCTCGGCGGCGTCACGCTGGGCGCCATGGTCTGGTTCCTGCTGGTCCAGCCGGACCTGGGCGCCCGCATCTGGGTCATGTCCTGGGGCTTTGCCGCCTATGCCCTGGTCATGGCCGTGGGGCTGGCGCGGGCCCAGCGCGCGGCGGCGGCGGCCGGCACGCGGCCGCGCCTGATCGACCGCCTGATGGTCCGGGTCACCGTGCTGGCCGGCCTGCTCTATGCCCTGCGGCCGCTGGCCCTGGCCGGGATGCCGGGGGGTGCGGCCACGCAGTTCGACCTGGCCAGCTCGGTCTACTGGGCCATGGTGCAGTCGTCCCAGGCCATGCTCTCGATCCTGCTGGCGCTGGTCCTGATGGTCGCCTTCGCCGTCGACCGCATCGGCGAGGCCCGGGCGGAGGCGGATACGGACCCGCTGTCCGGCCTGCTGAACCGCCGCGGGTTCGAGGCGGCGGCCCAGGCCGCGCTGCGGCGCGCCGCGACCGCCGGCGTGCCGGCGGCGCTGATGATCGCCGACCTCGACCATTTCAAGCGCATCAACGACAGCCACGGCCATGCCGTGGGCGACGCCGTCATCGCCCTGTTCGGTGCCCATGTCCGCGACCTGATCGGCGTGCACACCATTGCCGGCCGCATCGGGGGGGAGGAGTTCGCGATCCTGCTGCCCGCGGTCGACCTTGGCGGCGCCCGGCGCCTGGCCGACCAGCTGTGCCGCGACCTGCCGGCCTGGGCCAGCGGCCGCGTGCCCGACGGGCTGCGCCCCACGGTCAGCGTGGGCCTGGCCGTGGGCCTGCCCGGCACCACCCTGGCCGCGCTGCTGGCCCGCGCCGACCGCGCCCTCTACGACGCCAAGCAGGCGGGCCGCGACCAGGTCCGCGTCTTCCTCGCGGCCAAGGGGGAGGACAGCGCGCCGCCGCGTCCCGCCAGCCTCAACGGCTGACCCCCGGCACCGCCGTACCGGTCCGCGCCCGGGCGATGCGGCTGCCCAGGTCGATGAACGGCCGCTCCACGCGCTCGTAGAGCAGCCAGGACAGCGGGGCCACGGCGACGACACAGGCGGCGATCAGGGCCCAGGCCGTCTCCTGGCTCAGGGCGCGCCCGTTCAGCTCGGCATAGCCGCCGACGACCAGGGCAAAGAGCGGGATGTGGACGAGGTAGGTGGAGTAGGACCACTTGCCGAGCATGGTGATCGCGCGGGAGCGGGCCACGACGTCGTACAGCCCGATGACCAGCCGGCTGCGCAGCCTCAGCTTGCCGCCCTCCGCCAGGATGATCGGCACGAAGGCCAGCCAGACGACCAGCGCCAGCTTGCCCCCGTCGGCCGCCAGCAGGACGGCGACGCTGGCGGCGACGATGGCGCCCCAGTACAGCGCCTCGCCTCGCGCCAGGGGCTGCAGCAGCATCCGGCAGCCGATGCCGATCAGGAAGTAGGGCATCGCCAGGGGCAGGAACGAGGGGAAGCGCCACAGCAGGCCCGAGCGGTCCAGGGCCAGGAACGCCGCCAGGATCGCCGCGACCAGGATGGCGCCCAGCTGCCAGCGGGCAAAGGACAGGAGGGGGATCAGGAACGGCGCCACCAGGTAGAACTGCCATTCCAGCGACAGGCTCCAGGCCGGGATCAGGAAGGTGGAGCTGGCATAGGGCATCCAGTCGTCGGACGGCACGCCGTGGAACATCGACAGGTGCAGCGCCAGGTGCTCCCAGAACGCGCCGCTCTCCGCCGCCGCCCGCTCCAGCTTGGTCCCGTCGCTGAACGGCCAGGGATAGCCTGTATAGGCGACCAGGTAGAGCTCGCGCACGGCCAGCGCCGCGACCAGGCAGACCAGGAAGATCGGGAACAGGCGCAGCCAGCGCCGCAGGATGTAGGTGCCATAGCCCTCATCCTTCGACAGCAGCAGGTGCGCGATGACGAAGCCGCTGACGATGATGAAGACGCAGACCGGCGCCCGCCCGTTAGTCAGGATGCCCAGGATGCGGTCGGCCCAGGGCGACTGCACCGCCTGGGGCGTGATGCCGCCCAGCTGCAGGGCGTGGCTGACCACCACCCACCAGGCCATCCAGGCGCGCAGGCCCTCGACCGACGTGAAACGCAGCATGTACAGGCCTCCCGGCGCACCCGGCCCGCTTCTCGCACGTTTCCGTCAGCGGCAAAAGCTCAGGGGCCAAGGGCGGCCAGGCGCCGCGCCAGATGGCGCTGCTCCGGGGCCTGGCGGGCCTGGGCCAGGGCCGTGGCGAACGCGGCGCGCGCCTCAACCGTGCGGCCCAGGCGCAGGCACAGCTCCGCGCGCACGGCATGGGCATGGTGATAGTCGGCAAGCTGGCCCCGCGCCAGCAGGCGCTCGACCAGGATCAGGCCGGCTTCGGGGCCGTCGCGCATGGCGACCGCCACCGCGCGGTTCAGCGCCACCAGCGGCGATGGGTCGGCCCGCGCCAGCAGCGCGTACAGACCGGCGATCTCCGCCCAGTCGGTCGCCTCCGCCGTCGGCGCCTGGGCATGCAGGGCCGCGATCGCCGCCTGCAGGGTATAGGGACCGAAGCGGCGGGAGGCGAGCGCCTGTTCCAGCAGGGCCGTGGCCTCGGCGATCAGGGCCTGGTCCCAGCGGGCGCGGTCCTGCTGCTCCAGGCGGACCAGGTCGCCCCCGGGTGACAGGCGGGTGGCGGCCCGGGCCTCGTGGAACAGCATCAGCGCCAGCAGGCCCAGGACGTCGGGCCCGCCCGGCGCCTCGACCGGTACCAGCTCGGCCAGCAGCCGCGACAGGCGGATCGCTTCCACCGACAGGGGGGCACGCACCGCCTCCTCGCCCAGCGTGGCGGAGTAGCCTTCGCTGAAGACGAGGTAGAGCACGCGCAGCACCACCGGCAGCCGTGCCGCCAGGTCGGGGCCCCACGCCGCCTCGCCAGGTACGGGCAGGGGCGGGGGCTGGGCGCGCAGCTGCGCCTTGGCGCGGACGATGCGCTGGGCCAGTGTCGGCGCCGGCACGCGGAAGGCCGCGGCGATCGCCTCCGTGGTCAGGCCGCAGACCTCGCGCAGGGTCAGCGCCAGCTGCGCCTCGGGCGCCAGGCCCGGGTCGCAGCACAGCAGGATCAGGCCCAGGCGGTCGTCGCCCAGCGCGGGTGGCTCCTGCTCGGGTGCGGTCGCCAGGGTGGCCAGGTGCGGCACCAGCGCGCGGTGCCGGATACGGCGGCGCAGCCTGTCGATCGCGCGGTGGCGTCCGGCGGTGATCAGCCAGGCCCGCGGCTGCCGGGGCAGGCCGTCCCGCGGCCAAGCGACCATTGCAGCCATGAAGGCGTCCTGCAACGCCTCCTCTGCCAGGTCCAGGTCGCGCAGCTGGCGCGCCAGACTGGCCAGCACGGCGGTGCGCTCGGCCCGGTACACGGCGCCGATGGCCTCCGCCGTCGGCTTACCGGGCATGGCGCACGCGCAAGGGGCGGACCTCGATCGTGCCCAGCCGCGCCAGCGGAATGTCGGCGGCCAGGCGCGCGGCCTCGGCCAGGTCATGGGCCTCGACCAGGATGAAGCCGCCCAGCACTTCCCGCGTCTCGGCAAAGGGGCCGTCGGTCATCATCACCTGGCCGTTGCGCAGGCGCACGCTGGTGGCGGCGCTGACCGGCTCAAGCGCTGCCGCGTGGATCAGGTGCCCACGCTCCTGCAGTTCGCCGTCATAGGCGATCGAGTCCCGGACCAGCGTCGAGTGCGCGTCCTGGTCCAGGCTGTCTAGGACGGACTGCTCGAAATAGACCAGGCAGAGATACTTCATCGTCGCCTCCCGCGGACAGTGTGCCTCCAGGTCGATTGGCTGGCAGCGGAATCGACGACATCGCAAAAATTTTGGGCGACACTGTCGAAACCGGCGCGCCCGTTCGACCATGTTCCGACCAGGATGGAGGACCGGGAGATGAGTGACGACGGACTGACGGGTGGCTGCCTGTGCGGGGCCTTGCGTTACCGCGTCGGGGGCGTGCCCTTGTGGATGGGCTATTGCTATTGCGGGGACTGTCGCAAGGCTTCCGGCTCGGGCTTCATTCCTTTCATCGGAGTCGATGCCGCGATGACGGAGATCAGCGGCCCGGTGCGGGCGTTCACCATGATGGCGGGACCGGATCGGCCCTCGACGCGCTGCTTCTGTGCCACCTGTTCCAGCATGGTGTTCGGCGGCGTGGTAGGGGAGAGCACGTCGTTCACGATCTATGCCGGGTCCCTCGACGATCCGCGCCACTTCGTCCCGGCCATGGCGATCTTCGACAGCTGCCGCCCTACCTGGGTGCCGCGGCCGCCCGGATTGGACGTGTTTGCGCGCATGCCCACGAGCGGCGAGGGCGAGGGTGGTTGACCTGGGACGGCATGGCTGGCTGCATGGCGCGGATCAAGCGGAGCTGCAGACCATGAGCGAGACATTTGATGTGGCCGAGGCCACGCGGGACTTCATCTTCAACCAGACGATGCTGCGCATCCGCGATCCTGAAAAGTCGATCCCGTTCTATCGCGACGTGCTGGGCATGACGCTGCTGAAGCAGTTCGACTTTCCGGAAGCGAAGTTCTCGCTCTATTTCATGGCCTATGTCCGACCGGGCGACGAGCCCCTGCCGGAGGACGACGTGGCGCGGGCGGAATACACGTTCCGGCAGAAGGCGACCCTGGAACTGACACACAATTGGGGGACGGAAAGCGATCCCGCGTTTCCCGGCTATGTCAGCGGGAACGAGGAGCCGCGCGGCTTCGGCCATATCGGCATCGCCGTGCCCGACGTCTATGCCGCCTCCGAGCGGTTCGAGAAGATGGGCGTCAGCTTCCAGAAGCGGCCGGACGACGGGCGGATGAAGGGCCTTGCCTTCATCAAGGATCCGGATGGCTATTGGATCGAGATCCTGTCTTCCCGGCGGCTGGCAGCCGCCACCGCGCGCTGAACTGTCTTACACCGCAAGCACGGGCACGGGGGCGGCGAAGCCGCGAAGCGCGAATGACCCCAGTGGCTCCAGGCGTTCGCCCAGGCGGTCGGCGATTGCCTGGGTGGCCAGGGCGGGGACGCCCAGCGTCGCGCACAGTGCCTGAAGCCGGCTGGCCAGGTTCACCGCCGGACCGATCACGGTGAAGTCAAGGCGCGTGCGCGAGCCGACATTGCCATAAGCGACCTCGCCCACGTGCAGGCCCAGGCCAAAGGCGACCGGCTGCGGCCCGTTGCCTGTCGCGACCGAAAGGTTCCGGCCGGCGGTGATGATGGCGCGGGCCGCAGCCACCGCCCGGCGGCAGGGGTCCTGGTCGCCCTCGGTCGGAAAGATCGCCAGGACGCCGTCGCCGATGAACTTCAGAACCTCGCCCCCCTGCGCCGCGACCGCACTGTCGACCATGTCGAACCAGTCATCCAGCAGGGCGATCACCGCCTCTGGCGGAACGGCATTGCTGAGTGCCGTGAAGTTGCGCAGGTCCCCGAACAGGATCGCGGCGTCGATCCGGGTCACCGCGTCGCGGTCGATCTGGCCGGCGAAGACCTTCGCCCCACTGCGAGGACCGACATACGTATCCAGCAGGTTCAGGGCGATCTGGCGTGTCACCGTCCGCTCGAGTACCGGTCCCAGGACCTGCGCCGCGCGCAGCAGACGCGCCATGTCCGCATCGCCAAAGCCGCCGGGGCGCTGTGTGGCGAAGCTGATCGTCGCAGTGCGAACGGCGAAATCCAGGAAGGGCAGGGGTACAGCAACATAGTCGGTCGCCCCCTGCTGCGCCAACTCGGCCAGCAAGGGCATGTCGGGGAAGGGCCCTTCCAGGCGCGACCGGAACGGTTGCGCCGTTTCGTCAACGATGCGGATCGGGCTCAGCAGGTAGTTGTCGCCCCAGACAGGCACGCGGACGTGGCGCGAACTGGCATGCGTGCCGTCGCGCCAGATGCTTTGGCCGCCATTGTCGACGGGGTGGAGCGTGTCGAGCATCAGGTTGGAGCGCCACAGCGGAAGGCCCATGGCGTGAAGGCGGCTACAGACCTCGGCATGGATCGTGTCGGGGTCTGCATG
The DNA here is from genome assembly GCF_051903925.1 of Zavarzinia sp. CC-PAN008. Lineage (GTDB taxonomy): Bacteria > Pseudomonadota > Alphaproteobacteria > Zavarziniales > Zavarziniaceae. The sequence continues at coordinate 4,582,871 of NZ_CP173678.1, read as the reverse complement.
GGCCAGCCTGCCGGCGCTGGCCACCGCCAGCCATTCCGCGAAGCCGTCGAGCAGGGGCGCATCCATCGTGTCCCAGCCTATACCGCGTGGCACGCCCTGGCGCGCCTGCCCGGACCGGTGGGACGCATCACGCTGGACAGTGAGTTATGATATAACATATTACCGCGTCGCACCGGATGTACCGCGTGATGGAGATGACTGCATGTTCCGTGCTCTTGGCCCCCTGGTCGCGCTGGTCGCAGTCGCAGGACTGCTGTCGTCGCCCACCGCGCTGGCCGATGCGCAACCGCTGAGGGTCGTTGCCAGCTTCTCTGTACTGGCCGACATGGCGCGTCAGGTGGGTGGAGAGCAGGTTGAGGTCCGCAGCCTGGTCGGCCCCGATGGCGACCCGCATGTCTATCAGCCGACCCCGGCGGATGTTCAGGCCCTGGCCGGGGCCGATGTGGTGATCCGGGGTGGACTGGGCATCGACCGCTGGCTGGACCGGCTGGTCGCGGCCGCGGATTACAAGGGCCCGATCGTCGATGCCTCCGCCGGGGTTCCCGTGCGCCTTCAGGGCCCGGGCGACGCGGACCACGAGCATCACCACGACCATGGCGATCACGGCCACGACCACGACCATGAGCATGCGGGGGACGAACACGCGGCACACGAGGATGACGCACCGGCAACCGATGCAAACGGACGGGCGGTCGACCCGCATGCCTGGACCAGTGCAGCCAACGGAGCGATCTATGCCGCCAACATCCTGAAGGGCCTGGTCGCGGCCGATCCGTCCCATGCCCAGGCCCTGACAGCCAAAGGGGAAGCCTATGTCGCCGAGCTCAAGGCACTGGACGACTGGGCGCGGGCCGAGCTTGCGGCGATTCCTGCCGAGCGGCGGCGCGTGATCTCCAGCCACGCAGCGTTCGGATACCTGGGTGATGCCTATGGCATCACGTTTCACGCACCCGTGGGCCTGTCGACCGACGCCGAGCCGTCCGCGGCCGAGATCGCGGCCCTGATCCAGCAGATCCGCACCGAGAACATTCGCGCGATCTTCATCGAGAATGCGACCGATCCACGCCTTGTCCAGCAGCTGGCACGGGAGACAAACGCAGTCGTCGGTGGTGCCTTGTACGCCGAGTCCCTTTCCGCCAGCGACGGGCCGGCAGCGACCTATGTCGCGATGATCCGCCACAACATCGAAACGTTGAAGGCCGGGATGGCCGCGCCATAGGCCATCGCTCTGACACGGTGCCGAACTCATACCGCCGACGGAGGAGTGGGCGCCGCACGTCGTTCCGCTCCTCCGCAGGCTATCGGTTGTCGTGCCTCGGAGGCACGATGTCGGTCGCTTCGACCTCGGACTGGTTCAGGCCAGGGCGTCGAGCGTGGCCTCAATCGTGCGACGCTCAACATTGCGGGTGATGAACACCAGGCGTGTCCGCTGATCGACGTCGGGCCAGCGGTCCAGCAGGATCGGCTCATGGAAGACGTGCTGCACACCGTGAACGACGACGGGCCGCCGCTCGCCGTCCTCGATCGCCACGATGCCTTTGACCCGCAGCAGATCCGGTCCCTGCATTGCCGAGACCAGTTGGAGCCATAGCCAGAAGCGGTTCCACGGTACCGCGCGATCCAGCGTCAGGCAGAAGGCGCGGATCGCATCGTCGTGACGGTTCACGTCTGGATGATGGTGCCCGTGGTGGTGGTCGTGGGCATAGGCTTCGGCCTGGAGCCAGGCGCGGACGTCGTCGCTGCGGTCGATCGGATCGAACAGACCCAGGTCGAGCACGGATCGCGGGTCCACATGACCCTGCTCCGCCGATACGATCTTGGCTGCCGGGTTCAGGACCCGCAGGCGGACAAGGAGGGCATCGACGGCGTCGCGGGGAGCCAGGTCCGACTTGGTCAGCAACAAGCGGTCGGCCATGGCCACCTGCTTCACCGCCTCTGGCTGGCTGTCCAGGGTACCCATGCCGTTGACGGCGTCGACCGCGGCGACCACGCCGTCCAGAAAGTACCGCTCCAGCAGCGCGATGTCCGAAATGAAGGTGTGAACGATCGGCGCCGGATCGGCCAAGCCTGTCGTTTCCACGACCACGCGCGTGAACGGCGGCGCCGTCCCGGCGTCCCGCCGCGCGACGAGGTCGCCCAGCGCGCGCGAAAGGTCGCCCCTGATCGTGCAGCACAGGCAGCCGCTCTGCAGAAGGACCATGTCCTCGGCCACATGATCAACGAGGAGGTGGTCCAGACCGACTGCGCCGAACTCGTTGATGATGACCGCGGTGCTGGCGAAGTCGGGTTGCTTCAGCAGGTGGTTCAGGATCGTCGTCTTGCCACTGCCCAGGAACCCGGTCAGCAGGGTGACGGGGATCAGTGGCGCGCCGGCCATCGGCGGGGTCGCGCTCATGCCGGCTCGCACCGGAAGCGCCCCGGCCGGGGTGCGCTCTCTCGGGCTGACGCCGCGTTGGTTTCCGGATCCTTGACCAGGGCGCAGGCTCGGCACCGGCCGCCCTCGCTCAATGTGCAGTCAGGGACCGTCGGGTGGTCGTCCCGGGCCTCGGCGGGGCGATGCGACGCGGCTTGGCGCAGTACGGGTGGATTCATACTTATATGTTATAACATAACAATCTGTTGTCCAGGGCTCGGTTGCCGACCGCCCCTGCGGTGACGGCCCGGTGCAGCGACAGCCCGCGCGGTATAGGATTGAGGAATGACGCGTGCCCCTCAGATTCCCGCCCTGGCAGAGACCGAAGCCGTGCGCCGCGACCTGGACAGCGCGGCGTTGCTGTGCGTCGAGCGGGGCGCGTCGCTGACGCCCTTGCGCCGCACCGTCCTGTCGCTTGTCCGAGCCGGAGATGGCCCGACCGGGGCCTATGACCTGATCACCCGCCTGGGCGAGGTCCTGGGCCGCCCGGTGAAGCCACCGACGGTCTATCGCGCCCTGGATTTCCTGGTGGAGATGGGGCTGGTGCGGCGGATCGAGAGCCGCAATGCCTTCGTCTCGTGCGCCCATCCGGAACACGAACACACCTGCGTTTTCTTCGTCTGCACCCGTTGCGGCACCTCCGCCGAGCTTGAGGACGACCGCATCGTGGCCTTGCTGGCCGAGGACGCAGCGACCTTGGGCTTCCACCCTCAGCGCCCGGTGATCGAGGTCGAGGGCCTGTGCCGCTCCTGCGGAAAGAGCGGCTAGGCTTCTCGCGTCAAGTCGCGGCGGTCCCGACCCGGTAGCGGGCGGCCAGAAGGACGTCGCTGGCGATTGCCGCGCGAATGGCGGTCGCGTCGGCGCCGGGATCGGTCGCGATCACCACCCGGTCGAAATCGGCAATCTCGCCGCGGACGCGCTGCAGGAAACTGCGGCGCAGCAGGTCGACCAGGTCGCTTCGCCCCGTACAGCACAGGCAGGCATTGCCAAGCGACGGCATCGGCAGGGCCGCTTCATGACGGCCACCGGTGATGTACAGCGTGCCAGGGCGATCGGGTCGCACGCGCGCCAGGACGTCCATGCCACTGCCGGGCTCCAGCACAATCACCGGAATGCGCCCGTCCCTGTCCGCCTGCTCCACCGTCCTGCCCTTCACCCCGTCAGCAATGGCCCCTAGACTTGGGGCAATCGACCGAGTGCGGCAAGTGGAGTGCGCAAACAATGGAACTGGCGATCCCGGCACGGCGGCACCAGGTGGGCGGCTTCGTCGTCGGCCGGGTCCTGCCCTACATGAAGCGGCGCATGGTCGGGCCGTTCGTGTTCTTCGACCATATGGGGCCGGTGACCTTCAAGGTCCCTCTGGCGCCCGACACGGATGTGCGCCCCCATCCGCATATCGGCCTGTCGACCGTCACCTACCTGTTCGATGGCGAGATCACGCATCGCGACAGCACGGGGGTGGAGCAGGTGATCCGGCCCGGTGCCGTGAACTGGATGACGGCCGGCCGCGGCATCAGCCACTCCGAGCGCTTCGACGGGATCCGCGCGCAGGGCGGGGGCATGGTCGAGGGGATCCAGGCGTGGGTCGCGCTGCCGGAACAGGCAGAGGAGGTGGAGCCAGGCTTCGACCACTACGCTGCCGACGACCTGCCGCTGTTCAAGGATGCCGGCATCGAGGGACGCCTGATCGCGGGCTCGGCCTATGGCCTGAGCAGCGGGGTCCGCACCCATTCGCCTCTTTTCTATGCGCATCTGAAGATTGCGGGCGATACGCCGTTTGACCTGCCCCGGGGCCACGCAGAGCGGGCGATCTATGTCGCGCGCGGCGCCGTCGAGCATGAGGGCCAGCGCGTGGACCCCGGCCAGATGCTTGTCTTTGGCCCGGACGAGGACCCCTATTTCCGTACCGCCCGCGGGGCCGAGGTGATGGTCCTGGGCGGCGAGCCGCTGGGCGAGCGATTCATCTGGTGGAACTTCGTCTCGTCCCGCCCCGAGCGGATCGAGCAGGCCAAGGCAGACTGGCAGGCCGGGCGCATCCCGCTGCCGCCGATGGACCATGACGAGATGATTCCGCTGCCCTGATTGTCCCCTGCGCAAGACCGGGAACCAAATGGACTACAGCTTCTCCCGCCTGGAAGATGGCGGTGTCTTCACCATCACGCGCGAGGCCAAGCGCAATGCGCTGACCCGGGCCGTCTGGGAAGGTCTGACCCAGGCGCTCGACAGGCTCGAGGCGGAAGGCGGGCGCTTCCTGGTGATCACCGGCGGGGGCGACAAGGCGTTCTGCGCTGGCACCGACCTGGCCGAGGCGGCAGGCCTGGGACGGGACGAAAACGCCGCCAAGAACGCGCGGGTGCGTGCCCTGCTGCTGCGCCTCTCGCGCTCCCCTGTGTTCAGTGTGGCGGCGGTGAACGGGCTGGCCTTTGGCGGCGGCCTGGAAGTCGCGATGGGCTGCGCCGTCCGGATCGCGGCACCGCATGCGACGTTCTCGATGCCGGAGGTGAAGCTGGGGGTGCTGCCGGCCTATGGTGGCACGCAATTCCTGCCGGCCATCATCGGCCGGCCCCGGGCGCTGGACATGATGCTGACCGGGCGCGTGGTCGATGCGCACGAGGCGCTGGCCATGGGCCTGATCAACCGGGAAGCCTTCGCGGACGCCCCGCTGCTCGACCAGGCCATCGCCTATGCGCGGGAAGTGACGGCCTTCAGCCCCGTCGCGATAGCCAACATCCGCCACGCGGTCGAAGCCTCCGGCGCGACCGTGACGGAAGAAGGCCTTGCGGCCGAGGCACACTGGGTCAACGAAACCGGCCTGAGTGCCGATGCCCGCGAGGGCGTCGCCGCCTTCCTCGAAAAGCGCAAGCCAGTCTGGACGGGACGCTAAACGTACGCGTGTGCGCCAGCAGCTTTATCGTGTACCCTTGTGGATTGAAGAGTGATCTGGAGACTCTTCAAGAATGGGGGGAGATGCTATGAGCTTCGTCGCTGAGTTGCCTGATCGGTGCCGATCTGTTCTAAAGGCGGCAGACCGTTGTGTCAGCGAGGAGGCCACTAAGCAGTTCTTGGTTTTGCCCTTTTTGAATGTACTGGGCTACAATGTTTTTGATCCTGAAGAGGTAATGCCGGAGCATCACGCTGATTTTTCTGAAAAATATAAGAACAGAGTCGACTATGTTATCGTGCGGGATGGCGTTCCAATCATTGGGATTGAAGTAAAGCCGAAGGGCGCGGATTTTTCGGGAGATCGAGGTCAGCTTCGCTCATACTTCAATGCTTGTATGACTGTCAAGTTGGGCATTATAACCAACGGGGTACGCTATGAATGCTATGCTGATACCGATGAACCAAATATCATGGATCAGAATGCATTCTTGACTTTCGATCTCTCCGAGATTGCGAAGGGAGAAGCCGATAGTAGAGCGCTGAACGGTATCGAAGAGCTTACAAAAGCCCGATTTGATCCTCAAAATCTTGGCACTGAGGCTCGCCGAAAGCTGCTCCTGGGGCAATTTATCGGTACGTTGGATTCATGGCAGGATCGCCCGACTGACGCCCTGGTACGACTGCTTCTGGATGAGGGTGGATTTAAGGGTAACAAGACAGGAAAAGTTGTTGATGACTGTCGTGACTTGGCGAAACAGGCGATCAATCTATTCGTTAATCGACTCATTCTTCGACGGGTTGGAGTTGACAATGTCAGTGTGGCTCAGGCGATCGAACATGCTCCGGCCCCAGAACAGAGTGCAATACCCGCATCTGAAGGCATCATTACTACAGAAACGGAAATAAAAGCCTATGAGTATGTGCGACGAAGGCTCGCATTTTTAATCAAGGAGGAAGAGCTTTACAATGAGATAGAACATATATCGTATGTAGATCTAAAGACAACATTCAAAGTATACTATAAAAGGCCCAATGCGGGAAGCCTGTTTAATCTGAAAGAAAAATCTGGAGGGCTGATGGTATTTGAGTTTCCGGCGCTTTCCAATCAAATTGTAGAGACTCATAAACTGTCTGACATAGACAAATTATTGTTGGATAGCTTCAAGATCCGCGTCGGGGGGAGCTGAAATTTAGTGAGTGACGCATTTGCGAATCTATCTCTGGCGCCAAAGCGCCTTTAGTTCTGCCAGTTTGCAACTTGGCGTGACATTGCTTCGTGGAACTGGCGGGCGGTGGTGTCCAGCGCGCGGGCAAGGCGACCGGGGACGGTGTGGCGCAGGTCGGCGCGGAGCGTGTGGCGGCGTGCCTGGTCGTCGATCAGAGAGAGCGCGGTCGCGACATAGGCGTCCGGGCTGGTGGTGACGAGATCCGGCTGTCCCGCCATGGCAAGGATCGAGGCGGTGGTGCGGGCGGCAACCTGGTCGCCGCGCAGCGTGACCACCGGCACGCCCTGGGACAGGGCGTCGAGCGTGACCACACCGCCTGAATAGGGCCAGGTGTCGAGCATCAGGTCGATGGCGGCGTGCCGAGCGAGGTAGGCTGCGCGCGGCTGCCGGTTCTGCAGTTCGATGCGCGCGGCGACGTCGATGCCGGCGTCCGCGAACAGGCGGGACAGGCGCGCCGCGACCCCGGGATCGCCATACAGGTCGTCCTTCAGAACCAGCATGGTTTCGGGCCGCGCGGCCAGGATGCGCGCCCATGCCTTCAGCAGGGGCTCCGATAGCTTTTCCCCCCGCGCGAAGCAGCCCAGGCGGACGCTGCCGGGCGCACTTGGGCGCGGCTCGGTTGCTGGGGGTGCCACCGGTTCGACCAGGGTGGGACAGCTCACGTCCAGCAGGCGTTCCCGGAAATGCGGTCGTTCTCCCCCGGGGATCAGCACCGGGTCCGTTACCAGTAGGTCGATCCCCGCCGTCCCCGGCCCCGGCAAATAGCCCCAGGCCGAGACCTGGAGCGGGGCTGGGCGCCAGGCGAAGACGCCAAGCCTGTTGCCGGCCGTGTGGCCATCCAGGTCAACCAGGACGTCCACGGCGTCCTGCGCGATCAGGCGGGCAGCGGCGGAATCGTCCAGGCCCACCAGGGATCGCCAGCCATCGACCGCCAGGCGCAGGCGGACAGTGACGGCATCGCGCCGAGGGTCGGCGGAATAGCAGGTGACACGGATGGCTGCGGGGTCGCGCCGCAGGATCATGGGGATGAAGACGTGTGCCGCGGCATGGCTGCGGAAGCTGGCGGAGATATAGCCGATGTGCAGCCGACGTGCCCGCTCCTCCGGCCGGGCGACAGCGGTCGGTCGGCCGGGCGATGGGAATAGACCGCGCTGGACCTTCAGCACCCGCGCGGTGGTCATGAGGGGTGCGAATGCGGTGGCATAGGCGATGTTGGACGCCGTGAGGCGGTCGCCAGGGTCGCGCGCCAGCGCCTGCCGCCAGGCATCGACCGCCGTTGCCGGATCGCCCAGGAGGAGGTGCGCATTGCCGATCTGGCGCAGGGCGAGGCCCCGCGCTGGGCCGTCCGCCGGGACGCGCTGCGCCAAGTTCAGGGCCAGCGACGGACGCCGGTTGGCGATCGCGGCGATGGCCCCTTCGACCGCAAGATCGGGATCGTCGACTGGCGCGACGGCGACGGTGCGCGCGGCATCGGCCGGGAGGCCAGCGCGGTTCTGGATCCGCGCCAGGGCCAGGTGCGCGGCCGGGTCCCCGCGTTCAAGCGCGCGTTGCGCCAGTTCGGCCGCATCGTCGAACAGGCCGCGCGCCGCGAGGGCGGTGGCCTGGTCCAGGTCCGTGGTCATGCCAGGCCGGCCATGCGGGCCAGGCTGGCGGCATGGCCGGGCAGGGCGGCGATACGGTCGGGCGGATGGACGGCAAAGGCGGGCACCACCTGCGCCAGCGTGCCCAATCGCGCCAGCGTATCGGCGCGACCCGTCAACTCCGCGGCCACGCGCAGCGTGGGAACGTACGGCACAAGGCGCGGCAGGACCTGGGCTGGTGCCAGCAGCTCGACCCGCCCGGGTCCTGGATCCCGCCCGGCCAGCAGGATCAGCGCGCGGACCGGCACCGGCCCTGGCGCCAGACCGGGCCGAGGCGGCAGTTCCAGCTTGCCATCCGGGCTGGGCACGCCTTCGAGACCCAGGGCCTGGGCCGCATCGGGCAGCAGTCGATTGGCCAGGAACACGGGATGGACAGAGACGCAGCCGCCCACCGTGAGGGGCGCGCATAGGTCATCGGCGATCAGGTCGGCGCCAATCCGGCCAAAGGCCGCGGCCAAGGTCGACTTGCCGGCCCCGCTTTGGCCAAGCAGCAGGATCGCACCGCCGCCAAGGGCCAGCGCGGCCGCGTGCAGGGGCACGCGGTCATGGTGCAGGAAGATTGCGCTGAACGCCGCATGACGGACGAAACCGCCGATATGCGCGCGGGCCTGCGCCGTCGGGCCCCACAGGGTCAAGGTATGACCGCCGTCGAGATAGAGGCAGCCGCCCCCCTCCGCGATCATCCATTCGCCCCGACCGATCTGCCAATTGCTGCCCTGACGCAGGGGTGCACGCAGGCGCGGCGCCGGATGGCCATCGCTGACCAGGATGCGGACATCCTCCGGAGCCGTTGCCGGAAGGCTGGGCAGCACGAGATCGGAGCGGATGCCCAGCCCGCCGACAGTGTAGTGCGCTACCACGGCGCGCGATTCCGGCGATCCTCCCACGGGCCTCAGGGGGTGACGCGAAGCAGGCCAGCCGCGTTCAGGTCGTCCAGGAATTGCAGGACGTCGGTGACGCACGTCGCCGCGTCGACGTCGTAGTCCTGCTGCAAGCGCTCGCACAGGACGCTGACCCGGACCGGCGTGCGGATCAGGGCCGCGATCGCGCTGCCCGTCTCTCCCAGACTGGCATAGATGCCGGTTTCGGTCTGCAACAGGATGGTTTCGCCATCCATCTCCGCCTCCAGCAAATCCGGGGCAAGCTCGACGGTGGTGTCGCTGGTTAGGGGCTGGGGCATCTCAATCCTGCGGCTGGGCGGGCAGGGAGCGGCGCAGGTAGCCGCCCACGTTCAGGCTCATCAGAAAGCGCTCCGGAGCCGGGTCTACCGCGAAGTCCGGATGACGCGCCAGGAAGAAGGCGACGGCCTCCGCTGGCCCCGGGCCCAGGGCTGCCAGGTCGGGATGGCCGTTGCGCCAGGTGTCCTCGACGATCAGGTAGCCACCGGGACGCACCAGCGGGGCATAGGCTTCCATTTCGGCCAGGACATGCAGCACGGTGTGGCTGCTGTCCAGGATCACCAGGACTTCGCCCGCTTCGGCGGCGCTGGCATGCACTGCCGCCACGATGCCGGCGTCGGTGGAATCTCCGTGGACATAGCTGATGCGCGGGTGGCGCGGCAGGTCACGCTCGGGATTGTTGTGAATGTCGATACTGATCACCCGGCCATGGCCGATCAGGTCGCAGATCGTCGCAAGGAACAGCGCGCTGCCGCCCTTGTGCGTTCCCGTCTCCACGATCAGTCCGGGCCGGCGGGCGACAATGATCTCCTGGTAGGACCACAGGTCGGTCGGATACTTGATCGCGTGCATGCCCAGCCATGACACGCCGATCGTCCCCTGGCGATCAAGGAAGCGCTGAAAAACCAGGCGATGGAAATCCTGCACGATGCGACGTGCCGAGGCGTCGTCGATCGGCTCCAGTTCCCGACCGTTTTTCAGCTCGACACCTGTGCCGCGATGCTTCGGACGGGAGCCCTGGTCAGGACTGGGTGCAGCCGTCCGGCGCAGCGGAGCCGCCGATGCGTGTCTCGCCCACCGGAAGGATCCTTGCCCGGGGCTGAGTCCAGGCTTTCTTCGGGGGGATGCGAGGGGAAAGCGGTGATGCGGTCGGCGTCTTGGTCATGCAGAACCCCATTTTGGACCCTACAAAAAACTGGATCAGGACAGGAAGCAGGGCCCATCGGGCGTACCGGCTCCGGCATTGGCGGCATCGCGTGCATTGACAAGCTTTGCCTTCGGCTGGGTCCACGGCTTCTTCGCGGCGCTGGCAGCGATCTTTGGTGTGGAAGTGCGCACTGTGGTCATGTGAGAAGCCCAAAAGTTTCCGAAGCGGATTACGACGTCTGTCAGGGGCCGTTGGTTGCCGCATTGACCTGGATGGCCGCAGTGCGAATGTCGACAATCCGGGCGCACCGGCGTGTCCAATTCTTCATTGCTTGGGCGACCTGACGGACTTCTGACGCTGACAGACTCACCTTTGCCATTGACTTGGGTGCCTGTGTCGGCACGGAAGTGTGGGCGGCGGCCAGCAGCAAGGCAAGCGCTATCGCCGGCGACGAGACCCGACGAAGATGGCAGCCAGGCCCACTGCGACAACCGCGGCGCCATACCAGATCCAGGGTGACTGGTCGATCATGAAGCTGGTCTCGGGCCAGCGGATCATGCCCGTACCCTGGCCGATCCACAGGCCGCCGACCAGGATCGCAACCACGCCGAACGCCATCAACACTGCCTTCATGCATCGTTCCCTTCAGCCCAGGGCGTCGGCGGCCTGCAGCGCCGCGATCCGTTCATCATCATAGCCCAGCACATCGCGAAGGACGTGCGCGTTGTCGCGGCCATAGACTGCTGCTGCGCGATCATAGGCGGCGGGGGTCTCGGACAGGCGATAGCGCGATGCCTCGACCACCGCCTCGCCCATCAGGGGATGGGGCAGCCGGACGAAGTGGTCACGCGCCAGCAATTGGGGATCGGCCATGAAGGCGGCGCTGTCCACCGCAAGGTGGGCAGGGATGCCGTGCGCCTGAAGCATTTCCTGCAGGCTCGGCCCATCATGGTGCCGCGTCCACGCCTCGAGTAAGGCTTCCAGTGCATCCTCGTTTGCCTTGCGGTCGCGCAGGGTCATAAAGCGCGGATCGGCGGCCAGGCCCTCGCCGCCCGCAAGCAGGGCCAGGCGCTGCCATTCGGCATCGCTGCGCACCGCGAGCGCGAGCCATTGGTCCTGGCCCGCGCAGGCAAAGACGCCATGCGGGGCCATCGCCGCGTCCCGGTTGCCCTGTCCGTCCAGCACGCGTCCGGTGACGGAGGCATCGGCGATGTGCGGGGCCAGGAATTGCAGGCCGGCCTCGGACTGTGCCACGTCCAGGTGGCAGCCCTTGCCGGTACGCCGGCGATGATCCAGCGCCGCCAGCAGCGCGACCAGCCCGAAGCGCGGCGCGACATAGTCGGTGTACGGCCCGAACGGGCCGATCGGGGTTCCGCCCTGAGGGCCGACAATGTTCTGGAAGCCGGCAATCGCTGCGCCATGATTGCCATAGCCGGAATAGCGCGTGTGTGGTCCCGACTGGCCCATGAGTGCCGTGGACAGCAGGATCAGCGACGGATTGGCCGCCGACAGCACGTCATAGCCAAGGCCCCATTTCGCAAGCTGGCCGGGCGTGAAGCTTTCGACCGCAACATCGGCCCAGGCCGCCAGATCGCGCACCACGTCCTGGGCCGCTGCCTTGCGCAGGTCCAGCGACAGGCCGAACTTCCCCGCATTGCAGTTCTCGTACAGGGTCGACTGCTGCACGTCGAAGCGCCCTCCCGGAAACGGACCCATCAGCCGGGCGGTTTCCACCCGGCGGGCGGAGTCGATGCGGATGACGGTGGCGCCATAGTCGGCCAGCGAGCGGCCGATCAGGGGGCCGGCCACGACCCAGGCCAGGTCGAGCACCTTGAGCCCTGCCAGTGGACGGCTCATGCGGCCCCTCCCAGTTCGGCACGGAGCGCGGCACCATGTTCGTCCAGTCGGGGTGCCGCACGCAGCGGCACGAACGCGCCGGCTGGACCGAAGGCGAAATCACCCGGCAGGACATAGCTGCCGAACGGACCTTCAATCGTCTGGAAGAAGCCGCGCGCCGCGCTATGCGGACTGGCGATCAGGTCGGCCATGGTCTGGATGGGTGCGATCATGATGCCGCGGGCCAGCGCTGCATCCATCAGTTCGTGCTTGGACCGGGTGGCCAGGAACGCGCTGACATGGTCGGCGGCGCGATCCAGGTCGGGCGTGGTGATGCTGCCCCTCTCCAATGCGGCGGCCAGCTGGGTCCAGTCCCAGGTGTCGAACACAGGGTCGCCCCAGCCCTCGTCCCGCATCCAGCCAAACAGCGCGTTGGTCGACGGGCCGCCGGCCGGGCCGCCGGCGACGTAGAGTTCGGCCAAGCCATCCAGCATGGGCCATTTCGCCGTACGGGTGCGGGCGCCGCCGGCCGTGACCTCGAACCGCCCGGGCAACGCTGCGGTGGCCGCCGATGGCCGCGGCACGTAGTCCGGATGACCCACAGCCTCCGCCAGCACGGCGGACAGCGTCGCGACGGGCACCGACTGGTGAGCGCTGATGTCGACGTGCTGGCCCTGGCCGCTGTTCAGCCGTGCGAAATGGGCGATCAGGGCGCCGCCCGCCGCATCGCCCGCCGCATGAAGCCAGCTTTGGGGGGCCGATATGCGCACGGGGCGCGGATCCCCCGGCACCCGGGTCGGCAGCAGTGGACCTCCCGCAGCCCACACGACGATGTCGCTGTCGGCATAGTGCGCCTTTGGCCCGGTCAGGCCGAAGGGCGTGATGGAGACGTGGACCAGGGTTGGGTTGAGGGCGCGCAGCGTGTCCGGCGCCAGCCAGCTTGGCCGGCCGTCGGCCGGTGCCGCGGACTCGAACAGGAAGTCGGCCGACGCGACCAGGGCCCGGAACAGGTCAGGTTCGGCACCGGGATCGCAGACGATGCTGCGCTTGCCGCTGGCATAGGCCGCCCAGTAGAGCGAGTTGTCCGGTACGGGCCAGGCGGGCGCGAAGGGGGGCGTGGATCGCGCCGGAGACCCGCCGGGCGGTTCCACCTGGATCACGTCGGCACCCAGCTGCGCCAGCATGTGGCCGGCCAGCAGGCCACGATGGTCGGTCAGGTCCAGGACCCGGTAGGGCGCCAGGAAGCCTGCCTTGTCCTGGTCGCCGGTTGCAGATGTCATGGCTTGCCGATGGCCTTGCTGCGGTGACGGTCTCTTTTAGCCGTTCCTGGCGCGGGGGGAAGGGATCCCCGCGCCTCTCGACGGCGTTCCGTCACCCTCAGCCGCACCTGCTCCGGACGAAGGCGGCGATCTGCTCCACCGCGGCGCGTCCCTGGGCCAGCATCGGCCAGTAAAGGTGCCAGACGTGGAACATTTCCTTCCACACGGCCAACTCGGTATCGACGTCCGCGGCGATCAGGGCCTGATGCATCGCACAGGCATCGCCGAAGAAGACTTCCCGGTCACCGATCTGGATCAGGACCGGCGGCAGTCCGGAGAGGTTGGCAAACAGCGGCGAGACGAGTGGGTGGCGCACCTCCACCCCGTCGCGATAGGGCACCGAGAAATAGTCGGCCACGGTGCCGGACAGCATCGGGTCATGCGCCGCCAGGGCCGTGTAGCTGGCATTCTCGGTGCCCAGGTTGACCCAGGGGCTGATGCCGATGGCACAGGCCGGCAGCGGCAGCCCCTTGTCCCGTGCCGACACGAGCGCCGCGAAGGTCAGCCCGCCGCCCGCCGAATCGCCGGCGAACGCCACCCGAGCGGCGCCTTCCCTGGCCGCCAGGTCGGTCCAGGCCTTCACCGCGTCCTCGACGGCCGCGGGGAAAGGGGCCTCGGGCGCCATGCGATAGTCGAGGGAGAAGACAGTGCCGCCGATCTCCTGCGCCAGCAGCGCCGTCATGTGCCGGTGCGAGCGGGGCGAGCCGATCAGGTAGCCGCCGCCGTGGAAGTACAGCACGACGGGTCCGCCGGAGCGGGCGACCTGTCGCTCGGCCGCGACGCCGCCCAGCAGGACACTGTCGAATTCCACGCCGTGCGGCGGCGCAAAGGCATCGGCCAGCGCGTCGATCGCCAGCCGCTTCTCCACCACCGACTGGTTGGCGTCGAACGGCACGGCGGTCAACATGGCCAGAACCTTGGCCAGTTCGGGGTTATGCGTGGTCATGGCTCACACCATCTCGTAGTCGTCGAGCACCGGCTCGCGCATGTCCGCCTCGAATTTCTCATAGGTCCACGGCCAGGATGCGACATTGCCGTTCTTGTCGACGTACCAGCTGTCGCAGCCCGAAGCCCAGATCGTGTCCGGCATCTTGGCCTTCACCGCCGCGTTGAAGGCGCGCACCGCCTCCACCTTGGGCTCTATCTCGCGGACATTGCCGCTGCGCAGGCGGTCGATCAGCTGCATCGCATAGTTGAACTGGTTCTCGGCCGTCAGCAGCCACGAGAAATTGCCGATCGGACTGTTCGGGCCCCCGATCATGAACCAGTTGGGCAGGCCGGGTACGGTCACGCCCAGATAGCCCTCGTTCGCATTGGCCCAGACCTCGTCCAGGCTGCGGCCGTTGCGGCCGATCACGGTCATCGGGCGGACGAACCGGTGGGTGTCGAAGCCCGTTGCCAGGACCAGCACGTCGATCTGGTGCAGGCGCCCGTCGGCGGTCCGGACGCCCTGGGGTTCGATCTGCCGGATCGCCTCGCGCACGACTTCGGCATTGGGCTTCTGCACGGCTTCATAGAAGTTGTCGGACATGATCATGCGCTTGCACATGACCCGGTAGTCGGGGGTCAGCCGGGCCCGCAGGTCGGGATCGCGGACACTGGCCAGGTAGCCCTTGCAGGCGGCCTCGATCTCGGCGTAGCGCTCCGGGGCCGCACCCACCACGGCGCTGGCAAAGCCCGAATTGAAGTCGCTGGCATAGCGCCGATAGGTGTCGTCCACCAGCTCGGGATTGGCGCGGTAGCGCGCCTTCTCCTCCTCGGGGATCGGCGGATTGGGCAGGGGCAGGATCCATTGCGGTGTGCGCATGAAGAGCGCGAGGTGCGATACCTCGTCCACGATTGCGCCGGTGATCTGTGTCGCTGTGGAGCCGGTGCCGATGATCCCGACCCGGCGCCCCGCAAGGTCGATGCCATCGGCCCAGCGGGAGGTGTGGAAGCTGGGCCCGGCGAAGCACTCCAGGCCCGCAATGTCCGGATAGACCGGGTGGTGCAGGACGCCCACGGCGACCAGGACGGCATCGAACGCGCCCTGTGGCCCTTGCGTGGTTTCCAGCAGCCATTGACCGTCCTGGAACTCGGCGCGCGTCACTTCGCTGTCATAGCGGATGTGGGGCGCGATGCCGTGCTTCTCAACCACCCGCTCCAGGTAGGCCAGGATTTCCGGTCCCGGCGAGCACACGCGGCTCCAGTCCGGGTTGGGCTCGAAGGAATAGCGGTAGAGGTGCGAGGGCACGTCGCAGGACAGGCCCGGATAGCGATTGTCCCGCCATGTGCCGCCCAGGCGTCCCGCCTTCTCGAAGATGGTGACGTCCGTCAGGCCGCGCTCGCGCATCTTGATCAGGGACATGATGCCGGACGCCCCGGCACCGATGATGGCGATACGCAGGTTTCGCTGTGCCATTCCGTCCTCCCGGTGGTGGGACCGGGTCGAGCCGGCCTCGTATCCTCCAATTCTAATGCACCTCAGGATGAAGTTTGCCCCTCGTTTTCGAGAGGGGCCCCGCCAGGCTCAGGCCGTGATTGAGCCCAGCATGCCCAACTGGGCGGCGATGCCCACCGCGTGCGTCCGGTTGGCCGCGCCAAGCTTGCGCACGACATTGTCCAGGTGAAAGCGCACGGTCGTTGGCGCCACGGCGATCAGGCCGGCGATCTGGATGTCGCGATAGCCCTGCGCCACCAGGCGCAGGCAGTCCCATTCGCGCGGGGTCAGTTCGGACAACTCCTCGGGCGTGACCACGCTGCGGCCGGCCTCATGCGCGACCGCCGCCATGAACAGGTGGCCGATCGCCAGCAGTTCCGGCCGCAGCAGGTCGACCTTCGCCTCCGTCCCGGCCAAGGTGCCCGGCCCGACCCAGGTCAGCATGGAGATGTGGCCGCGCGGCAGGACGACGGGAACGGTCAGCATCATCGTGTGGCCCATGGCCAGGATGGCATCGGCGATCTGCCGTTCCAGGGCGCCACGGTCGGGCCGGGGATGGTCGACGGGTGACGCAAAGGGGAGGTGCGCGACGCGGCAGCGAAGGTAGAGCGGCATCTTCAGCATGATGTGCCGGTCCCACCACAGGGCCAGGATGTCGTCCGGCCAGCCGCAGCGCAGCATGAAGGCGTGCATCTGCGCATCGAAATGAGGCCGCCCGATATCCGGCGCCCAGACAATCAGCGGCATGCGCAGGCCCTGCGCCACCAGCTCCAGCCCCGCTTCCGCCTGTTGCAGGCCGGACGCCTTCGCGCACAGGTCAAGGCCGGTGCGAACCTGTAGCAGGTCGCAGGCGGCATCGGTCATCGGGGTCTCCGTTGCGGGTCCTGGCGATCTTGGCGCGCGCCGCGGGCGAAGGCCAAGAGGGGCGGAGCCGGGCGGCCTAGGTATATCTACGGATGGCCGGCATTCGTTCAGACGATGAATGATCGAGGCCCCGGGGATTGACGAGGCACCGGAATCCCTGCTGCCCTATGCGTTCAGGAACCCCTATCCGGGAAAATGGTTGCAATGTAGGGTTGAACAGGATGGCGCGGTTCGAGTAGTCATGTTTCAGGCCGAAACACTTGCCGATACCCAGGCAGGGCCGCTTCATCGCGTCATGGCGACCTTGGTTGCCGTGCTTCTGTCGGGCCTGACGCTGTGGAGCCTGGCCGGCAATGTGCAGCTGGCCAAGCTGACCTCGTTCATGCCGGCGACGATCGCCGCGATCGCGGTCGTGGAGCTGATCACCGCGCTGATGCTGTTGACGCAGTTCTGGCATCTGCGACGTCGGCCGCTGGCTTGGCTCGGGGGAGCGTACCTGTTCGCCGGCCTGATCGTCATCCCCTTCGTCCTGACCTTCCCGGAGGCGTTCTCGGAAAGTGGCCTGATGGGTGCAGGACCCCAGACGACATCCTGGATGTGGATGTTCTGGCACGTCGGATTCCCGGCGATCGTCCTGGGCTATATCGGTTGTGTCCTGCGCGACCCTGCGCTGCTCGCGCCCGAGACTGTGGCCAACCTGATCCCGCTGGTCGTGATTCTGGCGCTGGCAGCGGTCGTCGGCGTGACCGTGCTGGCGACGCTGGGACATGATCATCTGCCGGTGGTGTTCGCATCGGGAAGCTATAGCGGCATCACCACCAGCGGGATCGGCCCCCTGGCCGCGGTGCTGTGCGTTGTCGGGTTGGTCGGGCTTTGGCACGCGACGCGCCTGCGCACGGTCCTGAACCTGTGGCTGGCCGTCGCCCTGTTCGCCTTCCTGCTGGACATACTGGGCGTCCTGTTCGGCCACAGCCGATACACATTCTCCTGGTACGTCGCCCGGGTGAACGGTCTCGTGTCGGCTTTCACGGTGCTGTGCGCCTTCCTGGTGGAGATCAATGCTCTTTACCAGCATCTGCTGACTGCGGCGCAGCGCACGGCGGAAGACAATGACCGCCTGGTCGAGGCCGAGGCGGCCCTGAGGCAGCGATCGGGTGTCCTCCAGGCAGCCTTCGAGGGCTTGGCGGAAGCGGTCTGTGCGCTTGACCAGAACCGCCGGCTGATCGCCTGGAACCGGCGTTTCTTCTCGCTGTTCGGCTTTCCCGACGACTATGCACGGGTCGGCATGCCCGCAGAGGCCTTCGCGCGCTTCAACGCGGAGCGCGGCCAGTATGGGCCGGGCGACGTGGACGCGATCGTCAGGCAGCAAGTCCAGGTCCTGGAAACAGATCGCTTCATGACCTACGAGCTCGACCGGCCGGACGGGTCGACGCTCGAAGTGCAGATGACGCCGCTGCCAACGGGCGGCGTACTGGTCACGATGCGGGAGATCACCGACCGGAAGCAGGCCGAGGCGCGCCTGCGCGCGGAGAAGACCGCGACCGAGGAACAGCTGGCGCAATTGCAGAAAATGGAATCGCTGGGCCACCTGACCGGCGGGCTGGCGCATGACTTCAACAACCTGCTGGGCGTGGTGATCGGCAACCTGGACCTGCTGATGGAGGAGATGCCGCGGCAGGGCCCGGCGCGTGAGATGGGGGAGGCGGCCATCGATGCCGCACTGCGCGGCGCCGAACTGACGCGCCAGCTGCTGGCGTTTGCCAGGCGTCAGCCTTTGCGGCCCAAGCTGCTGGACGCCAATGTCGTGGTGGCGGACACGGCCCGGCTTCTGTCGCGCACCCTGGGCGAGCAGGTCCGGATCCACCTGGTGCCGCAGGAGCAGGGGCTGTGGCCGGTCATGGCCGATCCGGCCCTTCTGGAATCGGCGCTGGTCAACATCGCTACCAATGCCCGCGACGCCATGCCGAACGGCGGGACGCTGACCGTCCGCACCGCCAATTCGGAGATCGAGCAGGATTATGCCGACTCGCACGGGGATGTGCGGGCCGGCGACTATGTCATGATCGAGCTGACCGACACCGGCAGCGGCATGCCGCCGGAAGTGGTCGCCCGGGTGTTCGAGCCATTCTTCACGACCAAGGAGGTGGGACGGGGCACCGGCCTGGGACTGTCGATGGTCTATGGCTTCATTCGCCAGTCGGGTGGGCACGTCCAGATCTACAGCGAGCAGGGGCGCGGTACCGTCATCCGCCTCTACTTGCCGCGCGCCTTGCAGGTGGGGGAGCAGTCGTCCGGCGCCACCGATCGCCGGCGCCTGATGGCGACCGGCAACGAACCGGTCCTGGTGGTCGACGACAATCCGCACATGCGCACGACGGCGGCCAAGCAGCTGAGCTCCCTGGGTTATGCCGTCTTCGAGGCGGAGGACGCCGCCAGCGCCCTGGACACCCTTGCTGCGCATCCGATCGCCCTGCTGTTCACGGACCTGGTCATGCCAGGGCGCATGTCCGGTGCCGACCTGGCGGCGGAGGCCCAGGCGCGCCAGCCGGACCTGCGCGTGATCTTTACCTCTGGCTTTCCGCAGAACGCGCGTCCCGACGACGGGCCGCAGAGTCCGCGCCGCCTTCCCGATGACGCCGTGCTGCTGGGGAAGCCCTATCGCAAGGCCGACCTTGCCGCCCTGGTCCGGCGGGTACTGGACAGCTGAAGCCGACGCCCCTGGCATTGCCAGTTTGGCCGGTCTAGAACGCTGTCCGAACACAACGATGCAAGGGAGGGGCCGCCATGGCCATCGATTTCGAGATTCCGGCCGAGGCGAAGGCCATCCGGGAGAAGGTCCGCCAGTGGGTGCACGACCACTGCATCCCGGCCGAGAAGGACCTGCTGGCCGGCGGCGACTACAAGACAGTGCTGGCGGCGCTGCGCACCAAGGCGCGGGCGCAGGGGCTGTGGTGCCCGTTCATCCCCAAGGAGCACGGCGGCATGGGCCTGGGCCCGCTGGCCAACGCGCTGGTCCAGATGGAGCTGGGCGAGAGCTACCTGGGCGCGCTGTCGATGAACACGCAAGGCCCGGACGATGCCACCATGCTGACCCTGCTGGAGCACGGCACGCCGTTCCAGAAGGAGAAGTACCTGAAGCCGCTGCTGAACGGCGAGAAGCGCATCTGCTACTCGATGACCGAGAAGGCTGCCGGTGCCGATGCCACGGGCATGCAGACCAAGGCGGAGAAGGTCGGCAACGACAAGTACCTGCTGAACGGCGAGAAGTGGTTCTCGTCCGCCGCCAGCGTCGCCGACATCGCGGTGGTGATGGCCAAGACCGACCCCGACGCGCCCCGCCATCGCCAGTTCTCGACCTTCATCGTCGAACTGCCGAACCCCGGCTACAACATCAAGCGCGACATTCCCACGATGGCGCTTGAGACGCCGCTGTCGCACATCCTGGGCGGCGGTCATGCCGAGGTCGAGATCAAGGACCTGGAAGTCCCGGCCGAGAACCTGCTGGGCGGCGAGGGCAACGGTTTCAGCATGGGCCAGCATCGCCTGGCCTATGGCCGTCTGCGCCACGGCATGCACAACGTGGCGATGGCCCAGCGCGCGCTGGACATCGCGACCGCGCACGTGACCCAGCGCACGACGTTCGGCAAGAAGCTGGACGAGCGCCAGGCGGTGCAGTTCATGCTGGCCGATTGCGCCAGCCAGCTCTACATCGCGCGCCTGATGCTGCTGCACATCGCCTACAAGGCCGAGCGCGGCATGGACCTCCGCCAGGAGAACGGCATCGCCAAGGTGTTCCTGGCCAACATGGTGCACAAGGTCGTCGATACCGCGATCCAGCTGCACGGGGCCCTGGGCTTCAGCCGCGATACGCCGCTGGCCTACTGGTACACGCACATCCGCGCCCAGCGCCTGGTCGACGGTCCGGACGAGGTGCATCGCTGGACCACCGGCCGTAATGTCATCAAGGCGTTCAAGGCGCACGGCACGACGGCGAGCGCCGCCGGCGGCGACCTGCTCTGAGCGAGGGCGCTTTCCCCTGTCCTGCAGGCTGAGGCCTGCGGGGCGAGGGAAGCGCCCGACCCGCAAGGCGTCCGGCCGGCGCGACAACACGCCAGCCAGGCGCTGCGGCGGGGACGTTGCAGGGGAGGGGGTGCGCCACTAAGGTGCGCTTCTGTCCGGGGGCGGCAACAGAAGCGGAGTCGATGGCTTGAGACGGTCCGGACTGGTCTCGTTCGGAGCCGCATTGGGGGTCGTCGCCCTGGTCGCGGCCACGGGCATTGCCCGGGCCGACGGCCGCGCCGATCGCAAGCCGGAAACCGACGTCGAGTTGGCCCCCTATACCGCCAACAATTTTGGCGGCGTCGGCCTGATCGACAACCGAACCGCCCGCATGAACCCGCAAGGTACGTTCGAGGTCGGTGGCCTGGCCAATGGCCGGCTCTACCGGCTCTACGTCAACGCGACCATCTTCCCCTGGCTGGAAGGCACCTTCCGCTACACCGACTATCGCGAGGAATTCCGCAGCGATACACAGTATCTGGACCGCGGCTTCGACCTGAAGCTGCGGCTGCAGCAGGAAACGCCCTACCTGCCGGAAATCGCGATCGGGCTGCAGGACCTGGGTGGCACCGGCATCTATGCCGGCGAGTATGTCGTGCTCAACAAGCGGTGGGGCGACCTCGACTTCTCGCTTGGCGTGGGCTGGGGCTATCTCGGCAACCGCGACCGCTTCGGACCGCTCTGGGGCCCATCGGAGCGCTCGGCCGGCCCTTCGGAACTCTTCGAGGTCGGCCGTTTCGAGGCGCAGAACTGGTTCCGCGGTCCCGTCTCGCTGTTCGGTGGCGTGGAGTGGTTCACTCCGGTCAAGGGCCTGTCGCTGAAGCTCGAGTATTCGGGCGCGGATCCGTCGCAGCAGGCCTTTCTGAACCGCATTGAGCGACGTACCCCGATCAATGTCGGGCTGAGCTACAAGCCCACGGACTGGCTGAACTTCAGCCTGAACCTGGAAAACGGGACCGACGTCTTTGCGCGCATGGCCCTCAGCCTGAACCTGCTGGAGGCGCGCCGCACCCTGCTGCTGGACGATCCCAAGCCGGCCCTTGTGCGCCGGCCGTCCGATGTGTCCGGCGGGCCGGTGGGCCGCACGGTCGACGACATCCTGAATCCGCGGCTTGCCGCCGCCAGCACGGTCTCCGACCCCCTCCTTGCGGCCTTGAAGCGCGAGCACCTGCCGCTGGAGCGCATCGAGATCACGGGCGGCGAGGTGCGGGTCTATGTCGCCACGATCCTGACCGGCGACCAGGCGAGCCTGGTCGCGGCGCGTGTCGCGTCGCGGCTGCCGGCGGGTTCGCCGCCGGTCAGCATCATCAGCGCCAGCCCCGGTTACACGCCCGATTTCGTGCCGCCAGTGCCAGCCCCCGCGCCGCGCGTGTCGCCCCTGGGCGAGGCGCTTGTCGCCGCACTGAAGACCGAGCGACTGAGCGTTCAGAGCGTCGAGATCGACGGTCGCTTCGTCACAATCGCGGTCGAGGACCTGCCCCCTGCGGCTGTCGAGCCGACGGCGGAGCGTCTGCGCGCCGCCCTGGCGGCCCAGGTCGACGGCCTGGTGCTGAGCAACGGGCGGCAGCGGATCGTCGCCGGCCAGCGACCGCCCAACGAACCCTTCGTGCCGGAGCAGTCGCCGGCGCAGATCCTGTTCGCGGACCGCTTCCCCACCGATCCCGTGGCGCAGGGGCGGGAGGCGGAGGCCGTTTTCGCGGCGATGGAAGCCGACGGCATGAGCGCGTCCGCCTATCGCCGGGACGGCGGCCGCGCAACCGTGTGGATGGCGGGATCGCGCTATCGCCTCCAGACCAAGACGGTGGGCCGTGTCGTTCGTGCGCTCTCGGGCGTGGTGCCACGCCAGGTCGAGCAGATCACGGTCGTCCTGACCCAGCGGAACATGCCCACGGCCCAGATCAGCGTCCTGCGCAGCGATTTCGAGGATGCGGAGTCCGCGCGCGGGTCGGCGGAGGAAATCTGGGTCCATGCCCAGGTTCAGACCCCCGACCAGGACGCCCGCGACCGCACGGGCGCCACGGAGAATGCCGGCCTCTATCCCCGCTTTGCCTGGTCCCTGCGGCCCGATCTCCGGCCGCTGATCGGTAGCCGGGAGGGTCTGGTGCTGACCGACCTGGTTGCGGAGGCATCGGCCAGCGTCGAACTCCTGCCCGGCCTGGTGGCGCGCGGCACCGTCAACAAGTACCTGGTCGGCAACCTGGACGAAGCGCAGATCGACACCGCGAGCGGTCTGCCGCGGGTGCGCACCGACCTGGGCCGCTACCTGCGCGAGGGGCGTGACAATATCGAGAACCTGCAGGTCGATTATCTGTTCAGTCCGGCGCAGGACGTCTTTGCCCGCCTGTCGGCAGGCTATTTCGAGCCGATGTTCGCAGGGGTGGGTGGCGAGGTGCTCTATCGCCCCTTCAACGAGCGCTACGCCATCGGCATGAACCTGTACTTTGCCAAGCAGCGGGAGTTCGACCAGCTGTTCGGCCTGCGCAACTACGAAACCGTGACCGGCCATGTGGGCGGCTACTACCAGTCCGACTTCTATGGCTTGCGCTTCGAGGTCCAGGCCGGACGCTACCTGGCTGGGGACTGGGGGGCCACCTTCGACATCAGCCGCGTCTTCCAGTCGGGCGTGCGGCTGGGCGCCTTTGCCACCGTGACGACTGCATCGGCGCGTGATTTCGGCGAAGGCAGCTTCGACAAGGGCTTCTATGTCAGCGTGCCGCTGGAATGGTTCCTGCAAAGCTCCACCGCCCAGACGAGCACCTACCTGTTCCGGCCTGTCACGCGCGACGGCGGCGCCATGCTGGGCGTGGGCCCCCGTCTCTACGACCTGACCGGCGAGGACCGGCCGACCACCTTCGACCGCGACTACGGCCGTATCCTGGATTGACCTGACGGCGTATGGCGCCGGTCCGCGGCACTCCCCGGCGGAGCGCCGATCTTCGGGAACAGAGTTGCCGGCTCCTCGTTTGCTCGGATCTCGGGACCCGGCGGGATATTCCCCCGGCCCAAACCGTCACGATCATCAGGAGTCAGACCCCATGGCAACCACTGCCAAGAGCCAGTCGTCCACCTCCAGCCGCGCCAAGCCGGCGCCGGCCAAGGCCAAGGCGCGTTCAGGCCGCACGCGACGCAGCGGCAGCCGCGATCCCTTGGCGGTGCAGCTGCTGAAGCAGGATCACCGCGACGTCGAGAAGATGTTCGACGAGTACGAGCAGCTGGACAAGGGCGCCGACAAGCAGGCCCTGTTCAACAGGATCGCGCTGGCGCTGAAGGTGCATACCGCGCTGGAGGAGGAAATCTTCTATCCGGAGGAGCGCGGCGACGTCGAGGACGACATGCTGGACGAAGCCTATGTCGAACATGACGGCGCCAAGAAGCTGATCGCCGAGATCGAGGGCATGCAGCCCGACGAGGAATTCTATGACGCCAAGGTCAAGGTCCTGGGCGAATACATCAAGCACCACGTCAAGGAAGAGGAGCAGCCGGGCGGCATCTTCTCCCAGGCCAAGAAGGGTGAGGAGGACCTGAACGAGATGGGCGAGCGACTGAAGGAACGCAAGGCCGAACTCATGGCCGAAATGGGCGGCACCGCCCACTGATCCGGCATATGCCGACCGGCTGGCCCTATCGCGGATGGGGCCGGTCGGTCAGCATCAGGGACACGGCGTCGGCATAGGCGACCTCGACCTCGGGCAGGTTCGTGCCGTCCGGGGGGCCGATGCGCACCACGACGCCACGGGTGGTGCGCATGATCGCCGCCACCACCCCGATCAGGTCGTCCGATCCGGGATAGCGGATCGGGCGCCCGGCCTTCAGGCTGCGACTGCCAATGTTCGCCATCGCTCCGCCTCAGCGATCGGCGGCGCGGCAAAGTGCCGGGGCGACCGCCGGCTGCATGCCGGCTGGTCTGAATGAATCGATCATTGTGATGTCTCCTGGGCCGGCGCTCCGCGCGCACGACCGACGCCCGCCAAAAGGCCGGACAGGGAATTTGGTTCAGCGCCCGGGGGTCATCGTTCCCCGGCAATTCGGTCGAAGCGCGTCAGGCGACGAAGTTGGCGCGCAACTCGTCGACGGAAGGACTGACCGCCTGAGTCGCCGGGGCGACAGGGTGGGCACAGGCCGCAAGGCCCAGAAAGGCAGCAAGGAACGCAACGCGCATGGCACTATCCTTGCGCAGGTTTGACGCCGCGCTTCGGGGGCAGCCCGCCGACCGCCCGTTGGATGATGGTTCCAGGATACCGTGCCAGCGGGATGCGTCCATGCACTGGTGCACAGTCCTGGCGGATTGATGCGCGCCGCTGAACACCGCTAGACTCCTGCCAACCGCGCCGCTCCGGTGGCAGCACAAGAACAAGAGGGAGGTTAAGGCGATGTCGGCAGCCATCCGGATCGATCCTGCAAGCGGGCAGAAGGTGTTCAACACGCGCGCGGCCAAGGCGACGGAGCGCATCGCCGGCAAGGGCTATTCCGTCATTGCAGACGAGCGGCTGACGACGCTGCCGGAACTGCCGCCGGGCGCGCGCTTCGATGCGGAGGAGCAGGCGAAGTATCGTGCCTTCGACGAGGTGCGCCGCGGCGCCGCCGACTACATGCCCATGGAGGGGCGTTTCGCGAAGTACCTGGACGACGTCTATTCCGCCGACCCGATCCCGCGGGAGGCGCTGACCGATGAGTGCGATGTGCTGGTGGTGGGCGCAGGCTTTGCCGCACTGCTGCTATGGCACAAGCTCCGCAAGGCGGGCTTCACCGACGTGCGCTTCTGCGAGAAGGGCGGCGATGTCGGCGGCACATGGTATTGGAACCGCTATCCCGGCATTGCCTGCGACGTCGAATCCTATTCCTACCTGCCGCTCCTCGAGGAAACGGGCTACGTCCCGCGCATGAAGTTCGCCTCGGGCTTCGAGATCCTGGAGCATTGCCAGCGGCTCGCCGAGCAGTTCGGCTTCTATGAGCGCTGCCTGTTCCACACGACGGTCGATGGTACGACGTGGGACGAGGAGGCCCAGCGCTGGACGGTGACCACCGATCGCGGGGATGCGATGCGCGCGCGTGTCGTGATCCTGGCCAACGGCGTGCTGACCACGCCAAAGCTTGCACGCATCAAGGGCATGGAACTGTTCGAGGGAGAAGCCTTCCACACCTCGCGTTGGGATTACACGGTCGACTTGGCGGGCAAGCGGGTCGGCATCATCGGCACCGGCGCAACTGCCGTTCAGGCGATCCCCGAACTGGCCAAGGTCGTGGGCGAACTCTACGTCTTCCAGCGGACGCCTTCATCCGTCGACGTCCGCGACCAGCGCGAGACGACGGAGGAGGAGCGCAGCACCTGGGCGAACGAACCCGGCTGGGCGCGTGCCAGGCGGGCGCGATTTGCCAAGATCTCGGCCGGGCGCACCGCGATGAAGGCCAATGACGACTATCTGGCCGGCAAGATCACCGACTTCAAGGAACGCAAGAGCCATGCCCGGCCCCTGACGCCCGAGGAGATGATCGAGAAGCAGCTGGACACCAATTTCCGGATCATGGAGCAGATCCGCGCCCGCGTGGATGCGATCGTGAAGGATCCGGAGACCGCCCGGGCGCTGAAGCCCTACTACCCCTATGGCTGCAAGCGTCCAACGTTCCATGACGAGTATCTGCCGACCTTCAACCTGCCCCATGTGCATCTGGTCGACACGGCGCCATCGGGGGTCAAGGAAATCACGGCCCGGGGGGTCGTTCATGGCGGCCGCGAGTACGTGCTGGATGTACTGGTCTATGCCACCGGCTTCGAGTGGATGGCGACCTCGACCTTCAACCGCGTGACGGGGCGTGGCGGGCGAAGCTTGACGGACAAGTGGCGGCAGGAGGGCACGCGCACGTTCCTTGGCCTGCACGTCCACGACTTTCCCAACCTGTTCATTGTCGGCGGGCCGCAGGGCGGCGGTGGTTCATTCAACTTCACCGACGCGATCGAGGCCCATGGCGACTATGTCGTGTGGCTGCTGGCCATGATGCGCGACAACGGCCACGCGGTGGTCGACGTCGGCGAGGAGCCGGAAGCCGAGTATGCCCGCCATTGCCGGGAGGCCGACATCGCCACGGCCCCGTTGCGCAACTGCGTATCCTACTACAACGGGCACGGCGCGGCCGAGCCGGGCAGCCTGGCCTATTATGGCGGCGGCCGCTGGCATCGGCTGAGGGCGGAGGCGCAGGGCACCCTGGCGCCCTATGTGTTCGATCCGCCACGCGCCTGAGCGTTGGCTAGCCCGGCGGGTAGATGCCGTGGAGGACGGTGTCGAAGTGGTTGCTGATCGTCGCGGTGCAACTGCATGAGAGCGCCCGCAGGCCGGCCTCGTCCACGATCCGGAAGGTACCCCGCCGCGTTGCGATGACGCCGTCGTCGCGCAGGCGGGCGATCACCCGCGCGACGAAGGGACGACCGACACCCAGCATTTCGGCGAACTGTTCCTGCGTCATCTCGATTTCCGTCCCGCTGGTCCGGTCCATGCCGGCCAGCAGCCATTTGGCCGCCCGTTGCAGCGTGGAGTGCGAGGCATTGCACGCGGACGACTGGAAGACCTGCGCGAACAAGCAGTCGGAATAACGCGCGAACCAGTGGCGCATGGGCAGGGATTCGACCTTGGCCATTTCCAAAGCGGCCGTCTTGATGCGCAGGAAGCGGCCGGGAAAGCGCACCTTGGCGGTGGCAAAGGCCGGCACGTCGCCATTCGACACGATGCCGCCGATGGCACCTTCGCGGCCGACCACCGCGACGTCGATCTGGCTGCCCTCGTCCATCTCCACACAGAAGCCGGCAAGGGCTGCGCCGCAGGGAAACCAGGTGTCGTGTACCACATCGCCGGCCTTTTGCAGGATGTCGCCGCCACGCATTTCAAAAACGCGCATATGCGGCGTCAGGCGATTCATGTCCTGCTCGCGAAGGACCGAAATCAACAGGTTCCCCGCCAGATCGGCAGCCATGGCGCTCCTCACGGTTCGAGACTCCCCAAGAACACATCTGCAACGACATTGTTCACCAGTGAACAGACGCCACCGCTTGGATCTGTCACCAAGTGCACACTGAACGCCTAAAGAACCCAGGCGGCGGTGAGTTCCGATCCCATTGTTGCAGTTGTGACGAGTGGGATCCCTGCGTTCCGGAGATGTCGCCCCATGGTGCAGCCAGCGTGACCGAGGAACCTCTCAGACGCCCCGAGCTGGAGCCCGGCGCACCCGTCGACCTCAGCAATTGCGACCGCGAGCCCATCCACATTCCAGGGCGGATCCAGCCACACGGCGTGATGCTGGTGTGCGAGGACGATGGCAGCCAGATCGCATTCGCCTCGGAAGGTGCGGCGGCAGTGCTGGGCCTTGGCAACGGCACCGTGCTGGGCCGGACGCTGGGCGAGGTATTGGGCCCGGCCCTGGCCCATGACCTGCGCAATGCCTCGGCCAAGGCGGGGGGCGGACGGCATTCCGGCATGCTCAACGGAGCGCGACCGGAGGGGACCGCGCAGGCATTCGACATCGTTGTGCATCGCCACGACGGACGCATGATCGTCGAGCTTGAGCCGGCCCAGGGCTCGGCCGATGCCGCGTTCGAGGCGTTGGAGGTGGTGCAGGCCCTGGTTCGCCGCATCAGTTCCGAACACGACGTGACGGGCATCGCCGCTGCGGCGGCTCGCCTCGCACGTGTGGCACTGCGGTACGACCGGGTGATGGTCTATCGCTTCCTGCACAACGCGGCGGGCCGTGTGATCGCCGAGGCGAAGCGCCCGGCCATGCACAGTTTCCTGGGCCAGCACTTCCCCGCGGCCGACATCCCGGCCCAGGCCCGGCGCCTGTACCTGGACAACTGGCTGCGCCAGATTGGCGACATCAATGCCGAGACCCTGCCGCTGACAGCTGCGCCAGAGGCGGAGGCCCGCCCGGTCGATCTGTCGTTTGCTCATTTGCGCGCCGTGTCGCCCGTGCATTGCGAGTACCTGCGCAACATGGGCGTGGCGGCGTCGCTCTCGATCTCAATCGTGGTCGACGGCCGGCTGTGGGGCCTGATCGTGTGCCATCACGACAGTCCCCGGGTGGTCCCCATGGCGACCCGTGTCGGGGCGGAACTGTTCGGCCGCTATGTCTCCTCACAGATCGCGATGGCCGAGCGCCAGGGCGAGATGCGGGCCGCGCGCGCGGCGCGCGAGCGGCTGGACGACCTTGTCCATGCGTTCGAGCCGGACCAGCCCCTGGCGGAATCGCTGTCCAGCCTGCTGGCCGCCGTCGACACGCTCGTTCCATGTGATGGAGCAGCGCTCTATCTGGGCGGACGCTGGACCACGCGCGGCACCGTTCCGGACGAGGCGCTGCGGATCCGGCTGGCCCATCGCCTGGCCGGCCAGCCGGCGGGCCAGGTCTGGTCGACCACCGCGCTGGACCAGGCGCTGGCCACGACGCTGGGCGAACTGGGCAGCGTGGCCGGGGCGCTTGCGATACCCCTGTCGCTGGAGGCGCAGGATTACCTGGTCCTGTTCCGGAACGAGGAAGCGCACAGCATCGAATGGGCCGGTGTGCCGTCCAAGGACGTCGTCCCCGGTCCGCTGGGGCCGCGGCTTACGCCCCGTGGCAGCTTCGATGCGTGGCGCGAGGACGTTCGCGGCCAGGCACAGCCCTGGACCGATGCTGATCGTGCCGTGGCGGAGGCGGTGCGCACCTACCTCCGCGATGTGGTGCTGCGCTATGGCGAGTTCACCCAGGACGAGCGTCACCGGGCCGAGCGGCAATACCGCGTCCTGAACGACGAGTTGAACCACCGCATCAAGAACATCCTGGCCCTGGTGAAGTCGCTGGCCAGCCAGACCGCCGCCCATGCCGATACGGTTGCAGGCTATTCCGCAGCACTGGAGGGAAGGCTGCTGGCATTGTCCTTCGCGCACGACCAGGCCCTGGGCGCGCGCGGGGGGCCGGCGCAGGTTGCGACGCTGGTGGAAGCGGAGGCCAGCGCCACCCGCGATGGACAGGGGGGGCAGCGGGTGGCCGGCCACGGCCCTGCCGTCGCGCTGGACGACCGGGCCTTTGGCGCGATGGCGTTGGTCCTGCACGAAATGATGACCAACGCCGCGAAGTATGGTGCCCTGGCCGAGCCGGGTGGGCGCGTAGCGGTCAGCTGGGCGCTGGACGGTGCCGGCAACTGTGTCCTGGACTGGGTGGAGCAGGGCGGGCCCAGGGTCGTACCGCCCACGCGCCAGGGCTTTGGCAGCGCCCTGATCCAGGCGACGCTGGGCCATGACCTGGGGGGCAGCGTCACGGTCGACTATGCGCCCGATGGCCTGCGTGCGCGCCTGGTGATCCCCGCCGCGCATGTCCGCCCAGTGCCGGAAGGTTCGGGCGCGGATCCGGCCGCTGTCCGCCGACCCCCGGCGCGCAGCCAGGTCCTGCACGGCCTGAGCGTCCTGCTGGTCGAGGATCAGGCCCTGATCGCGATGGACATCGAAATGATGCTACGCCGCCTGGGCGCGCGCGAGGTGCAATCCGTGCCCGACCGCGAGCGCGCCTTGGCCGCCATCCAGGCCTCGCCGCCCGATGTCGCGGTACTCGACTATGACCTCCAGGGCGTCCCGTCGGACGATCTCGCCGATGCACTGGCCCAGCGTGCCATCCCCTTCGCCTTCGCGACCGGCTACGGGCCGCGCGCCGATCGCATCCCGGCGCGCTTCGCCCATGTCCCGGTCGTGCGCAAGCCGATCGAGGCGAGCGCCCTTGCCGATCGGTTGGCTGCTGCCCTGGCCCCGCCTGAGGCCGGTTAGCCGGCGCGATCAGGTGGGGCCGGCGCGACCTTCCGCGCGCAGCACATCCGCCAAGTGGAGCAGGGTGCCGTCGTGCTCCAGCTCCTCGATCGTGAGGCGCGCCCGTCGGCGCCAATTGGGATGTTCCGTCGTCGTGCCCGGGACGTTGGGCTGGTCCGGGTCGGCGCACAGGTCCTCAAGCGGAATCATCAGCAGGTCGGACGGCGTGCGCGCCAGGAAGCGCGTGACACTTTCCAGGTCGATCGCGCGGCCCAGGCCTTCCGCCTCCAGCGCATCGGCCAGATGGCGATGCGCCTCCCGACGGCTTTCTTCCGTTTCGCCAGGGTCCAGGCCCAGGGATCGCTTCACCCACAGGTCGTGCCCCGTCAGCCACCCCTGCAGGGTGGGGAGGTCGTGGGTGGTGAAGCTGACCAGTGCGCGCCGGGGATAATCGCGCGGCGGCCTGAACCGGCCATCGGCCGCCCGCTCGAACATCAACAGGCGATAGGACAGCACGCCCCAGTCGGCCAGCGCGTCCTGCAGGCCCGGCGGAAGGGTGCCCAGGTCCTCCCCGATCACCAGGGATTGCCAGCGGTCGCTTTCGAGGGCGGTCGCCGCGAGCATTCCATCACGCGGGAAATCGACATAGGCGCCATCGGCGGGGCCGACACCCCAGGGGACCCAGAATTGCCGTTGCAGGCCAATGGCATGATCGATGCGCACCGCACCCGCATGCCGCATCGCACCGGCGAGGACATTCCGCCAGGCGGCAAAGCCCGAGGCCTCCAGCGGGCCGGGCGCGAACGGGGCCAGGCCCCAGCTCTGGCCAGCGGTATTGATGGGGTCGGGCGGCGCGCCCAGCGATACGCCATGGGCGAACGACCCCGGTGCGGCAAAGGCGTCGAAGCCACCGGCATCGATGCCCACCGCCACGTCCAGGTACAGGCCGATCGCCATGCCCTGTGCCCGCGCCAGGTCCTGGCAGCAGGCCAGTTGCGCGTGCGCCTGCCATTGGGTCCACGCCACGAGGTCGACTGCCTCCTGCGACCCTTCGGGCAGGACATCGTCGCTCCAGTCGCGCCAGAAGCCGCCGCGGGCCGGGCGCAGCACCTCGAACCGGGCCAGGTCCTCCAGCCCAGGCAGGCTGGCGCGAAAAGTAGCGAAGGCATGGCGCCGGCTGTCGGATGCGTGGGCCTGGAACGCGCGGAAGGCCAGGCTCAGCGCCTCGCGCTTCAGGGACGCCACACCGGCATAGTCGACCAGGGGGGATGCGCGCAGCGTCGCCGCACGCCCGGCCAGGCCCGCCGCCTCCAACCCCGGGAAATCGGGGATGGCGTCCAGGTCGACATGGATGGGGTTCAGGAATGCCCGGCTGTTGGGCGCGTACGGACTGGCATCCTCCGGCCGTTCGCTGAACAGCAGGTGCAGCGGACTGAGCCCGATCGCCGAGGCCCCGCGTGCCGCCGCCAGCCGTATCAGGCGGGCGAGGTCTCCGAAGTCCCCAATGCCGCAATTGTGCGCCGACCGCAGGCCATAGAACTGCACCGCCAGGCCCCACAATCGTCGTCCGGCTGCAAGCGCGGGAGGCAGATGCATCGTGGCGGGCGCCACCAGCAGCAGGGTTTCCGCGCGCTGACCGTCCAGGCTGGCCTCCAGCCGGTAGAGCCCGGGCTCCAGGTCAGGCAGGGACAGCATGCGATCGCGGACCTCGGCCTCGCAGGCGATCGCGGTTCCGTCCTCTGACGTGACCCGGAAGCGCAGCAGGCCTGGGGCCAGGGGCACGCGCAGCCGCGGTGGTCGGCCCTGCCGAACGACCGCCAATGGGGGCAGCAGGCCTGGTGGGGCCGGCGGTCCCTGCGCTTCGACGATGCGGGCGACCGTCTCGGGCGGGGGCACGTGCACCCGTCCGAAGGCATCGACATAGGACCCCGTCATCGCGCGCCGCCGACCGCCTTCATCGATCAGGCGGCGGCCGGCGCCAATTGGCGGCGTTGGGCTGCGCGAACGCTCAGGGTCCGCCGGGGGCGGGCGGCCAGATCGGCCAGGAAGCCATTGAACCAGTCATCGAGCGAGGAGGCGCGCATCACGTCCATCATCGCCGCCCAGCGTTCGCGCCGTTCCGGCGCGGGCATGGCAAAGGCACGATGCAGTGCGCCCGCCACGTCCTCCGCATCCAGCGGATTGACCATCAGGGCGGCATCCAGCTGACGTGCAGCACCCGCAAAGCGCGACAGGACCAGCACGCCCGGATCCAGCGGATTCTGTGCCGCCACATATTCCTTGGCCACCAGGTTCATCCCGTCGCGGATGGGGGTGACGCAACCCACCTCGGCCACGCGATAGAATCCGGCCAGGACGCTTTGGGAGAAGCCGCGGTTGAGGTAGCGGATGGGCGACCAGTCGACCTCGGCAAAGCGGCCATTGATCTCCCCCGCCAAGCCGGACAACTCGTTGCGCAGGCTGCGATAGGCGTCGATGCGCTCGCGCGTCGGCAGGGCGATCTGCAGCAGGGCCGCCGCCTTCGGCGGCTCGGGATGCTGTTCCAGATAGCGGGCAAACGCCCGGAAGCGGTTGGCGATCCCCTTTGAATAGTCCATCCGGTCCACCCCGATGGCGAGCTTGGCCCCGCCCAGGCTGTTCCTGAGCCGCGAAACCTCGGGCAGGCTGGCGGCACGCGCGGCCTGTGCGGCAAAGCCGTCGGTGTCGATGCCGATCGGGTTGGTCGACAGGCGAGTGACGTGCCCGCCCAGGACTAGGTCGCAGCCGTCGCGTTCGCCGACGTCCAGGCTGGACCGCGCAAGCGCGATGAAGTTGCGCCGATCATCCTCCGTCTGGAAGCCGATCAGGTCATAGGACAGCATCGCGCGCAGCAGTTCGCGATGATGCGGCAGGGTGGCCATCTGGTCCGGCGCCGGGAACGGCGTGTGGAAGAAGAAGCCCAGGCGGTTGTCGATGCCGCGCCGCCGCAAGTCCAGCCCCAGGGTCATGAAGTGGTAGTCATGGATCCAGACGGGCACGTCCGCCTTGACCAATGGCACCAGCGCCTGCGCCATCATCGCGTTGATCCGGCAATAGGCGCCGAAATCCTCCTGGGCAACCTGGATCAGGTCCGGGCGCGAATGCAGGACGGGCCACAGCGCACCGTTGGCGAAGCCTTCGTAGAAGCGCTGGTAGTCGGCCGTGGGCAGGTCGACCGTGGCCAGCAGGCCGGCGCCCAGAGGCTCGACCTTGGCCTGCAGCGTGTCGGGCACGCTGGCGACGGTGTCGCCGCTGCCGCCGAACCAGATTGCGCCGTTGTTCTGAACCGCAGGCAGGAGCGCCGCCGCGAGGCCGCCCATCACTGGGGCGTCCGGGCTCGGCCTGGCAACCCTGTTCGACACCACGATCGCAGCCATTGGCGTACTCCTCCGGATCACCTCGCGATCACGCCAATGCCACAGGGGCCAAAATCGTTCCGGGGGCGGATGTGGAATCTCCACTTTTTCGCTGCGATGCAG
Source organism: Zavarzinia sp. CC-PAN008 (assembly GCF_051903925.1). Lineage (GTDB taxonomy): Bacteria > Pseudomonadota > Alphaproteobacteria > Zavarziniales > Zavarziniaceae. Next base: position 4,548,914 of record NZ_CP173678.1, on the reverse strand, counting down.
CATCGCAGCGCCGGACGGCGGAACAAAACCCGCAGCTATGGCTTTGGCATCCCGTGATGCTGGCCCCCCGGGGCGTGGCATAGCGACGTGCGTGCAAGGACTGGAGCGTTGGCATGGAGCATGAGGGCAGCGGCGCCGCGCGTCCTGGGGCTTTGCGGAAGGATCGGGATGGGATGCCTGCCGCCGCACCCGCCAAGGCGCGAAACCGCAAGGTGGTTCAACAGCCTCAGCCCACCGCTCAGGTGCTTGACCCTGTCCAGCCCTGGACGGATCGCGCCCGTCCCCTGATCGAGGACGTCTGGCCGATCGTCGACGGCGGACGCCATGCGGTGAAGCGCATCGACGGCGACATCGTCGACGTCTGGGCCGATGTCTTCAGCGATGGGCACGAAGTGCTGGCCGTCGAGGTCCAGTGGCGCACCGGCGATGGGCCGTGGCAGGCGGCGCCCATGCGGCTGTTGGAGAACGACCGCTGGACGGGCCGTTTTCCGGCGATCGGGCCTGGCCGCCTGACCTACCGCATCGCCGCCTGGACGGACACGTTTGCTACCTGGCGCCGGGAGGTCGAGCTGAAGCGGGCCGCTGGCCAGGACGTCAGTCTGGAATGCCGCGAGGGCGCAATGCTCCTCCAGGCGGCGCCGGGCGACGGGCCGGACGGCGACGCGATTGCCCGGGCGCTGGGTGCTTTCGAGGCAAGCGGGGAACCCGCCGTCCTCCTTCAGCCGACCCTGGCCGAGGCGATGAGCAGGGTGCAGGCACGTTCGGACATTGTGTACAGCGAAGGCCTGCCGATGGTCGTGGACCGTCCGCGTGCCGGCTTTGCCGCCTGGTACACGATGGTGCCGCGCAGCCAGGGGCAGCAGCCGGGGCAGGGGGCCACGTTCGACGACTGCGTCGCGCGCCTGCCCGACATTGCCGCCATGGGCTTTGACACGTTGTACCTGCTGCCGATCCATCCGATCGGCCTCAGCCATCGCAAGGGGCGCAACAACGCCGTGACGGCTGAGCCGGGTGAGCCGGGCAGCCCCTATGCCATCGGCGGGGCCGAGGGTGGGCACGATGCCGTGCATCCCGAGCTTGGCGGCATGGACGGTTTTCGCCGCCTGGTGGCGGAGGCGCGCGGACACGGGATGGAGGTGGCGCTGGACTTCGCCATCCAGTGCTCCCCCGATCACCCGTGGCTGAAGGAGCATCCCGACTGGTTCCGCAAGCGGCCGGACGGGACGATCCGCTATGCCGAGAACCCGCCCAAGAAGTACCAGGACATCGTCAATGTCGACTTCCATGGCGCCGACGCAGGCGGCCTGTGGCAGGCCCTGCTGGACGTCACGCTGTTCTGGGTCGACCAGGGTGTGCGCTGTTTCCGGGTCGACAATCCCCACACCAAGCCGTTCCGCTTCTGGGAATGGCTGATTGCCGAGGTGAAGCGCCGCGATCCCGGCGTGATCTTCCTGTCGGAAGCCTTTACCCGGCCCAAGGTCATGAAGGCCTTGGCCAAGATCGGCTTCACCCAGTCCTACACCTATTTCACGTGGCGCACGGGCAAACAGGAGTTCATCGACTACCTGACCGAACTCACGACCAGCGTCGCCAAGGAGTACATGCAGCCCAACTTCATGCCGACAACGCCCGACATCCTGCCCTGGCACCTGCAGAACGCCAGTCGCGGCATGTTCATGGCCCGCGCTGGGCTGGCGGCGACCCTGTCGGGCGTGTGGGGCATGCTGAACGGCTATGAATTGTGCGAGGCGACGCCAGTCCCCAACAAGGAAGAGTACCTGGACTCGGAAAAGTACGAATTCAAGGTGCGTGACTGGAATGCTCCGGGGAACATCAAGGACTTCCTGGCCCGCCTGAACCGTAGCCGCCAGCAGAACCCGGCCCTGCAACAGACGCGCAACCTACGCTTCGTCGCGGTCGATGACGATCAGATCCTGGGCTTCGTCAAGGAATCGAAGGACCACCACAACGTGGTCGCCGTCGCGGTGGCGCTCCAGGGCGGGGGGCCACGCACCTTCTGGTTCCATTTCGGCGACCTGGAGGTCGGTCCGCCTGAGGCGCGCGCCCGCGTCGCAGCGGTTGAGAACCTGGCAACCGGCGAGCGCCAGCCCATCGAGTGGGGTGGCGTGCGCATGACAATCGACCCTGAACAGGACCCTGTGATGCTGCTGCGGTGCCTGACCCATGCCTGATACTGCGATCCCCCACCATGCCGCTGTGGATGCTGGCGATACCGTGATCGAAGCGGCGCGGCCGGCGACCGCGATGGTGATCCCGGGCGATGCCGACTGGTTCAAGGATGCCGTCTTCTACGAATTGCACGTCAAGGCATTCGCCGACGGCAACGGCGACGGCATCGGCGACTTCAAGGGCCTGACCGAGCGGCTGGACTACCTCCAGGACCTGGGGGTGACCTGCATCTGGTTGTTGCCGTTCTATCCCAGCCCGCAGCGGGACGACGGCTACGACATTTCGGACTACCGCTCGATCAACCCGGCCTACGGGACGATGCGCGACTTCCGACTGTTCATGGACGAGGCAAAACGCCGGGGCCTGCGCGTCATCACCGAACTGGTCATCAACCACACGTCCGACCAGCATCCCTGGTTCCAGCGCGCGCGCGCGGCGAAGAAGGGCAGCAAGTATCGCGATTGGTACGTCTGGAGCGATACCGATCAGAAGTACCAGGAAACCCGGATCATATTCACGGATACGGAGAAGTCGAACTGGACCTGGGACCCGGTGGCGGGGGCCTATTACTGGCACCGCTTCTTCTCGCATCAGCCGGACCTGAACTACGACAATCCGCAGGTCTTCCGCGCGATCGTCCAGACGATGAAGTTCTGGCTCGACTTCGGGATCGACGGGTTCCGGCTGGATGCGATCCCATACCTGATCGAACGCGACGGCACGATCAACGAGAACCTGGCCGAGACCCACGAGGTGGTGAAGGCGCTGCGCCGTGAGCTGGATGCTTATGCGCCGGGCCGCCTGTTTCTGGCGGAAGCCAACATGTGGCCGGAGGACGTCAGCGCCTATTTCGGGGACGGCGATGGCGACGAATGCCACATGGCGTACCACTTCCCGTTGATGCCGCGCATGTTCATGGCGATCGCGCAGGAGGACCGCCACCCGATCACCGACATCATGCGGCAGACGCCGGACATCCCGGCCAACTGCCAATGGGCCATGTTCCTGCGCAACCATGACGAGCTGACGCTTGAGATGGTCACCGACATGGAGCGCGACTACCTGTGGTCGACCTATGCGGCGGACAAGGCGGCGCGCATCAATGTTGGCATCCGCAGGCGTCTGGCGCCTCTTATGGAAAACGACCGGCGCAAGATCGAGCTGATGAACAGCCTGCTGTTCTCGATGCCCGGCACACCGTTCCTCTACTACGGGGACGAGATCGGCATGGGGGACAACTTCTACCTCGGCGACCGCAATGGCGTGCGGACGCCGATGCAGTGGACGCCCGACCGCAATGGCGGCTTCTCCCGCTGCGATCCCGCGCGGCTCTACCTGCCGGCGATCATGGACCCGGTCTATGGCTTCCAGTCGGTCAACGTGGAGGCGCAGTCGCGCAGCGTCTCGTCGCTGCTGAGCTGGACCAAGCGCATCATCGCCGTCCGCAAGACGATGAACGTCTTCGGCCGCGGCTCGCTCAGCTTCCTCTATCCGGCCAACCGCTCGGTCTTTGCCTATCTCCGCATCCACGAGGATACGGTGGTGCTGTGCGTCGCGAACCTGTCGCGTGCAGCCCAGGCGGCGGAGCTGGACCTGTCGGCCTATCGCGGACGGGTGCCGGTCGAACTGCTGGGCCGCACCGCCTTCCCGACCATCGGGGAAGCGCCGTTCGTCGTGACGCTGCAGCCCTATGGCTTCTTCTGGTTCCAACTGACGGTGCCGGAAGGGGGCATGCCGGAAGCGCCGGCACCGCGGGCCGACTTGGTCACGCTGGTAATGAGCGATGGCTGGCGCGCGCTGCGCGAGGGCCGCTCGCGTCAGACGGTCGAGCGCGACATCCTGCCTGCCTATGTCGCCAACCGGCGCTGGTATGCGGCCAAGTCGGGCACCGTTCCCGCGATCACGGTTCAGGCGGTGCTGCCCCTGGCCCAGGGTGCGCCGGGGCCTGCGCTGGCGGTGATCGAGACGACGGCCGGAGCGGCCGTGGCCCGCTATGCCCTGCCGCTTGATATCGAATGGAGCCGCCTGGATCTTCAGGCCAACGCGCCGAATACCGTGATCAGCCGCGTGCGCAAGGGCCCGAAGGAAGGCGTCCTGGTCGACGCGGCCGGCGATCCCCGCTTCGTGACGACGGCGCTGCGCCTGCTGTTGGACGGGGCAGAGGTCGAGACCGGCCAGGGCCGCCTGGTCTTCAACCCGACGCAGCGCTTCCGCGAGCAGGGCCTGCCCCCGTTCGAGGCGATCCGCGCGATCGGCGTAGAGCAGTCGAACTCCACTACAATCGTGGACGATGCGCTGGTGATGAAGACCTATCGCCGCCTGCAGCCCGGCATCAACCCGGAGATCGAGATCGGCCGCTTCCTGACCGATGTCGCGCAGTTCGCGCACGTTCCACCGCTCCTCGGCTCGATCGAGTGGGTTGAGGGCGAGACCCATACCGCGGTCGGCGTGGTGCACGGCTATGTCTGGAACCAGGGCGATGGCTGGACCCTGACCGCCAACCACCTGGACCGTGTCCTGGAGGAGATGCTGCTCGTCACGGCCGAGCCGATCCCGGGCGAGGTGCTGCACGGCGCCTATCTCCAGCGGGTGCAGCAATTGGGCCTGCGCACGGCCGAACTGCATCTGGCCCTGGGCTCGGCCGTGGACGATCCGGCGCTGGAGCCGGAGGCGATCGCCGCTGCCGACATCGCCGCCTGGACCGACGACCTGATCGCCGAACTGGAAAATGCCCTGGCTGCGCTCGAAGCGCTGGGCGACAGGCTCAGCCCCCTGGCGCATGACCTGGCGTCCCGCCTGCGGGCGGCGCGCGAGCGGGCGATGGAGCGGGTGCGTGGCCTTCTGCCCTCGGACCTGCCGGCGCTGAAGGCCCGCCATCACGGCGACTTCCACCTGGGCCAGGTGATGATCGTGCAGGCCGATGTCGCCATCGTCGATTTCGAGGGCGAGCCGATGCAGCCCATCGCGCGGCGGCGGGACAAGGCACCGGTCGCCCGCGACGTCGCAGGAATGCTGCGTTCGTTCGACTATGCCGGCTGGGCCGCCCTGGACCGTGTCGTGCAGCGCTTCCCCGAGGCGCGCGAGACGCTGACGCCCCAGGTCGAGGCCTGGCGCGGCATGATCGAGCAGGCCTATCTGGGCATCTACCGCACGACCATGGGCGACAGTGCGCTGTGGCCGCAGGAACCGGAACTGGCAAATCGCCTGCTCTCGTTCTTCATTCTCGAAAAGGCGGTGCACGAGATCCACTACGAGCTGAACAACCGTCCCGACTGGGTCCACCTGCCATTGGCTGGCATCGTCCGCATCCTGCTGGACGACGGGGCCGCCTCGTGAGCGGCACGGGGCAGGGCCAACGCTGGCTGGGTGACCTCGACCTGCATCTCTGGGGCCACGGGCGCCTGCTGGAGGCCTGGCGCAGGCTGGGGGCCCATCCGGGGGAGTGCGAGGGTGCTGCGGGAACATTCTTTGCCGTGTGGGCGCCCAATGCGCGGCGCGTCAGCATCGTGGGCGATTTCAACGCCTGGGACGGTCGGGCCCACCCCTTGCGGGTCGAGGGGCCGGGCCTGTGGTCCGGCTTCGTGCCCGGCGCCGCGGTCGGAATGCGCTACAAGTACGAGCTGGAGGACGCGCACGGCCATCTCCTCCCGCTGAAGGCCGACCCGTTCGCCGCCGCAGCGGAATTGCGGCCGGCCAATGCCTCCGTCATCGCCGATCCGGCGGTGCTCGGCCGGCCGACCCGCGGCGATGCACGGGCCAATTCCCTGGATGCGCCCATCTCGATCTACGAGGTGCACTTGGGGTCATGGCGGCGGGGGGACGGAAATCGCTGGCTGACCTATCGCGAGCTGGCGGACCAACTGCCCGCCTATGTCGCGGACATGGGCTTCACCCATGTCGAGTTCCTGCCCATCATGGAGCATCCGTTCGATGGCTCCTGGGGCTATCAGACGACGGGCCTGTTCGCGCCGACGTCGCGGTTCGGCAGTCCCGCCGACTTCAAGGCGCTGGTCGACGCCTGCCATGCCCATGGCCTGGCCGTGATCCTGGACTGGGTGCCCGCGCACTTTCCCGACGATGCCTTTGGCCTCGCCCGCTTCGACGGGACGGCGCTGTACGAGCACGCGGACCCGCGACAGGGCCGGCACCAGGACTGGGGCACGCTGATCTACAACCTGGGCCGGGCCGAGGTTGCGAACTTCCTGCTGGCCAGCGGCCTCTACTGGATCGAGGTGTTCGGCGTGGACGCGCTGCGGGTCGATGCCGTCGCCTCCATGCTCTATCTCGACTACAGCAGGGCCGCCGACCAGTGGGTGCCCAATGCCCATGGCGGGCGCGAGAACCTGGAGGCGATCGACTTCCTGCGCCGCATGAACGTGGAGGTGTTCGGCCGCAATCCCGGCGCCACGACGATGGCGGAGGAATCGACCGCCTGGCCCGGCGTCTCCCGACCCACCGACGTCGGGGGCCTGGGCTTCGGCTACAAGTGGAACATGGGGTGGATGCACGACACGCTGAAATACGTGTCCCGCGATCCGGTCCATCGCCGCCATCACCATGGCGAGATCACCTTCGGCCTGCACTATGCCTTCAGCGAGAACTTCATCCTGCCCCTGAGCCATGACGAGGTGGTGCACGGCAAGGGGACGATCCTGGGCCGGATGCCCGGCGACGACTGGCAGCGCTTCGCGACCTTGCGGGCCTACTACGCCTTCATGTTCGGCCATCCGGGCAAGAAGCTGCTGTTCATGGGAGCTGAACTGGCGCAGGCGCGCGAGTGGAGCGAGGAGCGCGCGCTCGACTGGCATGTGCTGGAGGACGCGCCGCACGCCGGTGTGCAGCGCCTGATCCGCGACCTGAACCACCTGTATCGGGACGTGCCGGCGCTGCACCGGCTGGACTGTGCTGCCGAGGGCTTTGCCTGGGTGGTTGAGCAGGATGCGGGCAACAGCGTGTTCGCCTGGATCCGCCGCAGCGTGGGCCAAGACCGCCCCTGCCTGGTCGTCGTCAACTTCACGCCCCAGGTCCATCACGGCTATCGCGTGCCCGTGCCGATGGGCGGGCCGTGGCGCGAAGTCCTCAATACCGATGCATCCGTCTATGGCGGCAGCAATGTCGGCAACCACGGCATCGTGGCGGCGGAACCGGACGGCTCTGGCGGCTTTGGACTGGGTCTGACGCTGCCGCCCTTGGCCGCGCTGTTCCTGGTTCCGGAGGTTGGCTGATGCGCATCGAAGGGGGGACGTCGGATCGGCTGGGCGCCCAGTGGGACGGCCGGGGCGCCAACTTCGCGTTGTTCTCGGCCCATGCGGAAAAGGTCGAGCTGTGCCTGTTCGACGCGGATGGCCAGCGCGAGACAGCACGCATCGCTCTGCCGGAACGTACCGGCGACATCTGGCACGGCCGCATTGCCGATGTCTGGCCGGGCCAGCTCTACGGCTATCGCGTCCACGGCCCCTATGCACCGGAACAGGGTCACCGCTTCAACCCGCACAAGTTGCTTCTCGACCCCTATGCCAAGGCCCTGGCCGGTCGCCTGAACTGGAACGATGCGCATTTCGGCTACCGCATCGGCTCCCGGCGCGAGGACCTGAGCTTCGACCGCCGCGACAGCGCCCGCTTCATGCCGAAAGCGGTCGTGGTCGACGATGCCTTTACCTGGGGCCAGGACCGACGGCCCCGGGTCCGGTGGTCGGACACCATCTTCTACGAGGCGCACGTGAAGGGGCTGACGATGCAGCACCCGGATGTGCCGTCCCACCTGCGCGGCTCCTATCGCGCACTGGGCTCCCCTGCCTTGCTGGATCACCTGCGACGGCTGGGCGTCACGTCGATCGAGCTCCTGCCGATCCATGCCTTTGCCGACGACCGATACCTCGTCCAGCGCAACCTCAGGAACTATTGGGGTTACAGCACGCTCGGCTTCTTTGCGCCCGAGCCGCGCTACGCCTTCGGCAATGCGGTGGCCGAGTTCAAGTCGATGGTGGCGCGCCTTCACGATGCCGGGTTCGAGGTGATCCTGGATGTGGTCTACAACCACACGTGCGAGGGGAACCATGCCGGTCCCACCCTGTCGTTCAAGGGGATCGACAATGCCTCCTACTACTGGCTGACGCCTGACAATCCGCGCTACTACGAGAACTATACCGGCTGCGGCAATGCCCTGAACCTGAGCCATCCGCGCGTGCTGCAGATGGTCATGGATTCGCTTCGCTACTGGGCCGAGACCTGCCATGTCGACGGCTTCCGCTTCGATCTGGCGACGACGCTGGCCCGCGGCCCGAACGGGTTCGAGCAGAACCATCCCTTCTTCCAGGCGGTGCGGCAGGACCCGATCCTGGCCGGGGTCAAGCTGGTGGCGGAGCCGTGGGACATCGGGCTTGGCGGATACCAGGTTGGCGCCTTTCCCTCCGGCTGGTCGGAGTGGAACGATCATTGCCGGCAGACGCTGCGCCGCTTCTGGCGGGGCGACGGCGGCATCATCGGTGACCTGGCGCATTGCCTGTCGGGATCTGCCGAGATCTATGGCCCGGGCGGGCGCGACCCGTGCGCCAGCGTCAACCATGTGACCGTCCATGACGGGTTCACCCTGGCCGACCTGGTCAGCTACACAAGCAAGCACAACGACGCCAATGGCGAGGACAATCGCGACGGCAGCGACGAGAACTTCAGCGCCAATTGGGGGGCTGAGGGACCGACGGACGATGCCGCCATCCTGGACCTGCGGGCACGCACGAAGCGCAACCTGCTGGCCAGCCTGCTGATTGCGCAAGGCGTGCCGCTGCTGCTGGCGGGGGACGAGGTCGGCAACGGCCAGGGCGGCAACAACAATACCTATTGCCAGGACAATCCCATCGGCTGGGTCGACTGGTCCAAGCCGGCTGCCGGCGATGCGGACCTGACGGCCTTTGTCTCTCGCGTTGCGGCCTTTCGCCGGGCCCATGCCAGTCTGCGGCGCGAGCGCTATCTGACGGGCGCCGCCACTCATGCGGACACACCCGATGTGCAGTGGCTGCGGCCCGACGGGCAGCCGATGAACGATGGCGACTGGTCGTTCCCCGAGGCGCGATTCCTGGCCTATTGCCTGGGTCCGGCCGAACCGGGGGAGGCTCCCATCATCGTTGCCATCAACGGCGCGGAAACCCCGATCGGACTGGTCCTGCCTGGCGCGGCGCACGCACGCTGGCAGGTGGCCGTCACGACCGATACCGCAGACGGGAGTGGGCAGGGCGGCACGGCCGACGCCATGGTCCTGGCGGCCGGGTCGGAGCAGACGATCCCACCGCGGACTGTCGTCCTGTTCGAGGCCCTGGCCGGGGAAGGGGCATGATCGCCGAACCGCCGCCTGCGGTCCTGGCAATGCCCTTTGCCCACGGGCCGCACCGGGCGGCCGACGGTACACTGGTCTTCCGCCTCTGGGCGCCCGCCGCCCGCTCCGTAGACCTGCTGCTGGACGAGGCAGCGCCCCGCCCCATGCCGGCGGTCGGCGACGGCTGGTACGAGGTCGGCATGCCCGACGTGGCCGATGGGGCGCTCTATCGCTTCCGCATCGACGGCGGGCCGGTGGTCGCCGATCCCGCCTCACGCTTCCAGCCACAGGGCGTGATGGGCCCGTCGCAGGTCTGGACCACCCCCTTTTCCTGGCAGAACGACGGCTGGACCGGCCGGCCCTGGCACGAGGCGGTGATCCTGGAGGCGCATGTCGGCACGTTCAGCGAAGCCGGCAGCTATGCCGGCGTCATGGCCCATCTGGAACACCTGGTGGCGACTGGCGTCACGGTGCTGGAACTGATGCCGCTGGCGGCCTTCGCCGGCAAGCGGGGCTGGGGCTATGACGGCGTCCTGCCCTATGCGCCGCATCACGCCTATGGCACCCCCGATGCGCTGCGCCGCCTGGTCGACGCCGCGCATGGGCTGGGCCTGATGGTCATGCTGGACGTCGTGTACAACCATTTCGGGCCGTCCGGGAATTTCCTTCACCAGTACGCGCCGGCCTTCTTCACCGAGCGGCACACGACGCCCTGGGGTGCCGCCATCGACTACACGCAAGCACCGGTGCGCGGCTTCGCGGTCGAGAACGCGCTTCACTGGCTGCGCGACTTCCGCTTTGACGGCCTGCGCCTGGATGCGGTCCATGCGATCCCCGAACCGGGCGAGCCCCACCTTCTTGAGGACCTGAGCCGGGCGGTCGGCGCCCTGGCCCAGGAGACGGGGCGTCACATCCATCTGGTTCTGGAGAACGATGACAACGTCGCCCACCTGCTTGATCCGGCCGTATCCGTTCCGGCGGGCGGCTACCGTGCCCAGTGGAACGACGACCATCACCATGCCTGGCATGTCCTGCTGACGGGTGAGGATCGGGGCTATTACGCAGACTATGCCGAAGGGCCGGGCCAGCTCCTGGCGCGAACGCTGAGCAGCGGCTTCGCCTATCAGGGCGAGGCATCGGCGCATCGCAACGGCGTGCCCCGCGGTCAGCCCAGCGCGCACCTGCCGCCGGCTGCGTTCGTCCACTTCCTGCAGAATCACGACCAGATCGGCAACCGGGCGCTGGGCGACCGGCTGGAGCACCTGGCGCCGGCAGAGGCGGTCGCCGCGGCCCTGGCCGTCCTGTTGCTGGCGCCGCAGCCGCCCATGCTGTTCATGGGCGAGGAATGGGGCACGCGGAAGCCGTTCCCGTACTTCTGCGACTTTGACGGCGACCTGGCAGACGCGGTCCGCCAGGGCCGCGCGCGGGAGTTCGCGGCATTCATGGACCAGCTGCCCACTGGCACGGTCCTGCCCGATGCCCTGGCTGAATCGACGTTCCGCTCGGCGGTCCTTGACTGGTCGGAGCGCCTGGAGCCGCGGCACCAGGCGCGCCTCGACCTCGTGCGGGGCCTCCTCTCCGCGCGCCATGCCCACCTCGTGCCCCGCCTGTCGGGCGATGCCGCGGGCGAGGAGGCCAGAATGTGCCCCGACCGCGTCCTGTGCGCGCGTTGGCGGCTGGGCGACGGCAGTGGTCTGCACCTCGTCGCCAACCTGGGCGACCAGGCCCGCATCTGGGCCGATCCGGCGCCCCCTGGCCAGCCCTTGTGGGGCACCTGGCCGGAGCCGGGCGCCGTCCTGGCGCCGTGGCAGGTCGCTTGGCGTCTGGATCCGACGTGATGACCGTCGGCCCATTGACGGCGACCTACCGCGTCCAGTTCTCGGCAGCGTTCACGTTCCGGGATTGCCTGGCCATCGTTCCCTACCTCGCGCAGCTGGGGATCAGCCACCTCTATGCCTCGCCATTCCTGAAGGCGCGGGCTGGGTCGACCCATGGCTATGACATCGTCGACCACAACCAGCTCAACCCCGAGATCGGATCGAACGAGGACTTCGAGGCCCTGAGCGACGCGCTGGCGGTGCACGGCATCGGCCTGATCCTGGATTTCGTCCCCAATCACATGGGCGTCGGGCAGGGCGACAATGCCTGGTGGCTGGACGTGCTCGAATGGGGGCCGGACTCACCACATGCCGCCAGTTTCGACATCGACTGGAACGTGCCCCTGCCGGGCCGGCAGAACACCGTGCTGTTGCCGATCCTGGGCGACAGCTATGGCGCCGTGCTGGAGGCGGGCGATATTCAACTTCGCTTCGATGGCGAGGCCGGGCGGATCGTTGGCTGGTACTTCGACCATTGCCTGCCGATCCGCCCGAACCGCTATGGCGAGATCGTGCGTCGGGCCGTCGCCCATGCGGGCGCGGGGGAGACGCCGCCCGGTCGTGCACTGCTGGACGTCGTGGCGGCGTGGCCCGGCGCGAACGCACCCCGCCGTGACCAGGCGCCCACCCTGCATGCCGCCCTGGCCGCCGTGCCCGGCGCGGCGGAGGTCATGACGCGCGGCCTGGCTGCCTATGATGCCGGGCAGGGAGGGCTGGAGGCGGCGGGCATTCTCCATCGCCTGCTGGAGCGCCAGCACTACCGCCTGGCCAGCTGGCGCGTCGCGGTCAGCGAGATCAACTACCGCCGGTTCTTCGACGTGAACGACCTTGCCGGCCTTCGCGTCGAAGACAGGCGGACCTTCACGGCGGTGCACAAGCTGGTCGCACGCCTGGTGGCGGCCGGGCGGCTGCATGGCTTGCGGCTGGACCATATCGACGGCCTGTTCGATCCGGTCCAGTACTGCGACCGGCTGGCACGCCTGGTGCGCCGCGCGCGGCCCAGGGCAAAGGGCCGGCCAACCCCTTTCCCCCTGCTGGTGGAGAAGATCCTGGGCCCGGGTGAGGCGCTGCCCGAACTGCCAGGGGTCACGGGTGAGACCGGCTATGCGGCCCTCAACATGATGCTGCGGCTCTTCGTCGATCCGGCGGGAGAGGCGCCGCTGGAGGCTGCCTGGCGCACCGCCACGGGCGAGACCGCAAGCTATTCCCGCATGCTGGAAGCGGCCAAGCTGCGCGTGCTGGAAACCATGCTGGCATCCGAATTCACGGTCCTGGCGCGGGCGCTGCACCGCATCGCGCAGGGCCATTGGCGCACCCGCGACTTTGCCTTCGACCGGCTGGCCCAGGCGCTGCGGTCGGTCATCGTGGCCTTTCCCGTCTATCGCACCTATGTCGACGGGGACGGTGCCAGCCCCGCCGATCGCGAGCTTATCACGCGGGTCACAGAGGCGGCCCGACGGACCTGGTTCGGGCCGGATGGCGAGATCTTCGACTTCATTCGCGACTGCATGAGCCTGGACCTGCTGGCGGACCCGCAGACGACCTACAGCGCGCCCCGCGTGCGGCGCTTCGCCATGAAGCTGCAGCAATTGACCGGGCCGGTCATGGCCAAGTCGCTGGAGGATACCCTCTTCTATCGCCATGTCCGCCTGCTCGCGCTGAACGAGGTTGGTGGCGAGCCCGAGCATTTCGGCACCAGCGTCACCGCCTTCCACGCCGAGGCAGAGGCACGGCAGGCGCAGATGCCGGGTGCACTCACCGCCACCGCCACGCATGATACCAAGCGGGGCGAGGATGCGCGGCTGCGCATCGCGGCACTGTCCGAACTGGCGCCCGACTGGGCCCGTGCTGTCGAGGATTGGCGCGCCCTGAACCGCCGCGCGCTCGGCGCGCCGCCGTCCCCGACGCACGAGTACCTTGTCTATCAGGCGCTTGTCGGTGCGTGGGAAGGAGTGCCCGCCCCCGGGTTCGCCGACCGCTTTGCCGCCTATGTCCAGAAGGCCGCCCGCGAAGGCAAGGTCGAAACCAGTTGGATGCATCCCGACACCGCCTATGAGGCAGCGCTGGACGCATGGGTCCGGGGGCTGCTGGATCCCGGCAGGTCGGCAGAGTTTCACGCAGCCTTCCAGCCGCTGGCCGAGCGCGCCGCGCGACTTGGCGCGCTGTCCGGCCTGTCCCAGACGGTACTCAAGTGCTGCATCCCCGGTGTACCCGACATCTATCAGGGGACGGAGCTTCAGGATCTCTCGCTGGTTGATCCCGACAATCGACGCCCGGTCGACTATCCGCGCCGGTCCGGCGCGTTGCCGCAGGCGGCCGATGCTCTGGCACAGGCCGACTGGGCCGAAGGCCTGCCCAAGCTGGGCGTGCTGGCCCGCCTGCTGCCGCTGCGCCGACGCCATCCGGTCCTGGTCGCCCAGGGGCGTCACGTCCCGATCGTCGCCAGCGGACGCCATGCGGCGCGGGTCGTCGCGTTCGAGCGGCGCCACCGGGACCAGCGCCTGGTCGTCGTCGTGGGTCGCCTCCTGGCACCCTTGACGGACGGGGGGCGGCGCCTGCCCGGGCCCCAGGATTGGGCCGACACGGTCCTGCCGGACCTGGGCCAGGGACTGCGCCCGGTCCTGGACGGGGCGCCCAAGTCCCTGCCGCGCGGGTCCGTCAGACTGGCGGACCTGTTCCCGGTTTGGCCGGTGGCGGTATTGCTGGGGGCATAGTTCTCAGCCCACGGCGCTTGTGTCGTGGGCGTCAAGGCGTCAAAAAGCCGGGTCCCGGAACGTTCGTGGCATGGCCGTCACAGACAGGACAGGGAATCGGGGAGCCCGGGAGTGGGATCCATCCGGCTGGGTTTCAGGGTTTCAGTACGGCGTGGTGGGTGGTGGCATGGCTGGTCACGGTGCAATCCTGGTGGTCGAGGACGAGGTGCTTATCCGCCTCGACACAGCCGCATCGCTCGAGGAGGCGGGATTCGCCGTGGTCGAGGCGCAGAACGCCGACGAGGCGCTGGCCCTGCTGGAGGCGCGAGGCGACATTGCCGGCGTCTTCACCGATGTCCGCATGCCAGGGTCCATGGATGGACTGGCCTTGGCCTATGCCGTGCGGGAGCGCTGGCCCGGAATCGCGGTCATCGTCACGTCGGGCCATGTGCGCCTGCAGAATGACGAGCTGCCGCCCAACGTCCCGTTCATCACCAAGCCCTATCGCGTGCTCCAGGTCACGATGACCCTGAATCGCCTCCTCCAGGCCTGAACCCTCCCGGGCGGCGTCGGACGGTGCATCGACTTCATCAATGTATTGATTGAACATGCACTCTGTTTCCGCATGGTGCACTGCGGAAAATACCTGCCAAAGCCGCGCTGCGCCTGACCTTCACGAGGCGGTCGTGAACGCCGCGGCTTCCGATGCAAACGGCCGGGCGGCCGATGGAGGCAGGGATGAAGGCAGGTCGTTTGGCGGGCGCGATGCGCAGGGGCTTGAGCGCGCTGGCCCTGGTCATGGCCGTGCAGGGCGGACCGGCGGCCACGGCCCAGGCCGAGCCCATCAAGGTCAAGGCCGGTCACCTGGTGGCGCTCGACATGGCGCCGCTGTTCGTGGCCAAGGAAAGCGGCTGCTTCGCACAGTACAACCTGGATGTGGAGACGGTGTTCTTCGCCAATCCGGGCGACAACAATGCGGCGCTGGCCGGCGGTGCCATCGACTTCTCCACCAACCCGTTCACGCTGCCCTTCTTCGCCGCCAATAGCGGCGTTCCGATCAAGGTGATCTCGGCCGCCGGCGGCTGGGGCGTGATGGAGGTCGTCGCCCAGAAGGAGACGGGCCTGACCACGATGGCCGACATCAAGGCCTATATCGCGGCGGGCAAGCCCAAGCTGAAGATCGCGACGCTTCAGGGCGACACGCTGGAGCTGATCCTGACCCGCGAATTCGCCAAGCTGGGCATCGACCCGGCCCAGACCGAGTTCGTCTACTTCAACGACCTGCTGGCGATGGTCGAGGCGTTCCGCGCGGGCCAGGTCGAGATCCTGAGCCATATCAAGCCCTATACGTCCGAGATGGTGGTGTCGCGCGGGGCGACCGTGCTGACGACGAATGCCTCCACCTGGTCGCCCACCACGCCGAACACGGTCGTCAGCGTGCTGGACAAGACGCTGGCCGAGCGGCCGGAGGTGGTGAAGGCCTATCTGGAAGGCCTGATCTGCGCCGCCAAGATCATCAACGAGACGCCGGACAAGGCGGTCGAGCTGCTGACCAAGGGCACCTATTTCCGCGTGCCGCCCGAGGTGCTGCTGGCCTCGTTCAAGTCGGCCCCTGCGCCGATCAGCTTCACGCCGGATCTTGAGGCGATCCAGAGCGTGGTCAGCGACCTGTCAGCCCTGGGCTACATCAAGGGCGATGCCAAGGCCGCCGACATCTTCGACCTGACGACGATCACTGCGCTGGAGAAGTAGAACCGGGCAGGCGGACGGGATCGCATCATGGAGGCGACGCGCGAGCGTCTGCGGCCGGCCATCGTGGGCGCGCTGTTCGTGGCCCTGCTGGTCGGCCTGTGGGAGGCGATGGGGGCGGCCGGGGGTTTTGCCCTGACCAGCGTCCTGCCGCCGCCCAGCCGGTTCCTGGCTGCCGTCGCCGACAGCGGCTTTCGCGTCGGCCTCGGCTCCCAGGCGGTGACGGTGTGGGAGAGCGTCGCCTCGACCTTCCTGCGCGTCTTCCTGGGCATGGGGATCGCCTTCGTCTGCGCGGTGCTGACCGGCGCATTGCTGGACCTGTCGCGCTTCGCCACCTGGTGCTTCAACCCGGTCCTGCACCTGCTGGCGCCGATCGCGCCGATCGCCTGGATCCCCACGGCCATCGTCGTCTTTGGCATTTCCAACGTGACGGCGATCTTCATCGTCTTCATGGGGGTCTATTTCATCCTGACCATCGCGACGATGGCGGAGATCCGGCGCATCCCGCCGGAATTCCACACGCTGGCCGCCAACCTGGGCGCGGGGCCGTTCGAGCGCTGGGTCAGGGTTGTCCTGCCGGCCATCCTGCCGGGCGTGTTCACCCTGCTGCGCACGAACTTCATCGCCGCCTGGATGGCGGTGCTGGTGGCCGAGATGGTGGGCCTGCGCGACGGCCTGGGCGCCATCATCATGATGGGCCGCAACCTGTTCAACAACGAGCTGATCATGTTCGGCATGGTCATCATCGGGCTGGCCGGGTTCGTGGTCGACCGCATCCTGGCCCTGATCGGCGACCGCGTCCTGTGGTGGCGGGTATGAGTGCTGCGGCGGCCGTGGCACCCGGCCAGGCGATCTTCAAGGCCGATCACCTGACCGTCGCGTTCAAGGGCGCGCGGGGAGAGGTGGTGCGCCCGCTGGCCGACCTGAACCTGGCGATCGGCGCCGGCCAGATCACCTGCATCCTGGGTCCGTCGGGCTGCGGCAAGACCACGCTGCTGAAGGCCCTGGGCGGCTTCGTCATCGGCGAGAATACGGGCGGCATACTCTACAACGGCCGCTTCCTGGGCGGGCCGACGCCCGAGATCGTGATGATCTTCCAGGAGAACAACCTGTTCCCCTGGCTCAACGTGCGCCGCAACGTGGCCTTTGGCCTGCGCTATCGTCGCGACTGGACGCCGGCCGAGAAGCAGCGCCGCCTGGACGCGATCCTGGGCATTGTCGGCCTGAGCGAGGCGCAGGGGCGCTACCCCCATCAGCTCTCGGGCGGGATGCGACAGCGCGCGGCCATCGCCCGGGCCATCGTGATCGACCCGCGCGTCCTGCTCCTGGACGAACCGTTCAGCGCCCTGGACGTCACCTTGCGCCGGCGGATGCAGGCGCTGCTGCGCGACGTCTGGCAGGCGACGGGCAAGACCATGGTGATGGTTACCCACAACGTGGAGGAGGCGATCAGCGTGGGTCACCGCGTGATCGTCCTGGGCGGCCGGCCCAGCCGTGTCCTGCTGGACGCGGACACCACGGCGCCCGCACTGGACGACCGCTATGATCCAGCCTTCCTGGATCTGCAGCGGCGGATCGAGGCGCTGATCGAATGATGGGCCTGGTGAGGGAGATGCGGCGATGAACGGCATCCACGACATGGGCGGCATGCACTGGCTGGGGCCGGTGCCCAGGGAAGAGAACGAGCCCGTCTTCCATTCGCGGTGGGAGGCCCGGGTGTTCTGCATCACCCAGGTGCTGGACACGACCGGCATCTATAACCTGGACGAGCACCGGCACGAGATCGAGCTGATGCACCCGGCGTCCTACCTGCGCGATACGTACTACGGGCGCTGGCTGTTCGCCATGGAGAGCATCCTGGCGCGCAAGGGGATCGTCCACCGGCACGAGGTTGAGCGCCGCATCGCCGAGCGCGCCCGCGACGCGCAACGCCCGACGCCCGCCGATCCTGCCGCGCGCAACTGGCCGCTGCCGGAGGAACAGAAGATCCGCTGGGGCGCCTGGCGGCACGAGGTTGAGGTCGCTCCGTTGTTCGCCGAGGGCGAGGTGGTGCGCGTGCGCAACCTGCACCCGCCCGGCCACACGCGATTGTGCGCCTATGTCCGCGGTCATGTCGGCCGGGTGGTCAAGGTGAACGACCAAGCCTGGGTGTTTCCCGACACCCGCGCCCACAATGCGGGCGAGAACCTGCAGCCCGTCTACAACGTCTGCTTCACGGCGCAGGAATTGTGGGGCGAGGCGGCGGAGCCGGGGGTCGAGATCAATGTCGACCTGTCGGAAGCCTATCTGGAACGGGTGGAGTAGGCGCCATGTCCGCGCACGATCACGACCACGACCATGACGACGACGGGGCCAAGGGCGGCTTCCACTACCATCATGGCGAGAGTCATCGTCATGGCGACGATGGCCACGACCATGCCGACGAAAAGCCCTGGCAGGCGATCCGCACCGAGGCGATGGAAAGCCTCCTCCACGAACTCGGCATCATCGACTCCAAGCGGGTGGACGAGATCGTCCAGCACTATGAGGAGCGGGTCGGCCCGCGCACGGGGGCCCGCGTCGTCGCGCGCGCCTGGACCGATGCCGACTTCAAGGCGCGCTTGCTGGCCGACGGCCTGAAGGCCTGCGCCGAGCTGGGGATCGGCGGACCGGAGACGGAGCTGCTGCACGTCGTGGAGAACACCGCGACCACGCACAACGTCGTCGTCTGTACCCTTTGCTCCTGCTACCCCTGGCCGATCCTGGGCCTGCCGCCGGCCTGGTACAAGTCGAGCGCCTATCGCTCGCGGCTGGTGCGGGAGCCGCGCAAGGTCCTGTCCGAAATGGGCCTCGACCTGCCCCCACAGGTGACGCTCAAGGTCTGGGACAGCGTGTCCGAGATCCGCTACCTGGTCCTGCCCGAGCGACCGCCAGGGACCGAAGGGCTGGACGAGGAGGCGTTGGCAGCACTCGTCACGCGCGATGCCATGATCGGCGTCGCCAAGGTTGCCGTCCCATGAGCCTGGAGGCGGTCGCCGCCGCCCTCGACCGGCCCGAGGCCCTGGACGGTGTCGCCTTTGCCGAACCCTGGGCGGCGCGGGCCTTCGGCCTGACCCTGGCCCTGGCGGAAGCCGGCCTGTTCACGCTCAAGGACTTCCAGCAGGCGCTGATCGACGACATCGGGGCCTATGAGAAGGCGGGCTGCATCGCCGACGAGACGACCTACTACACGCGCTGGATCGGGGCCCTGGCGGCGCTGTTGCGCGCCCGCGACCTGCTGCCTGAGGATCGGCTCCAGGCCCTGGAGGCACATCTGGCGGCCGAGGCCGAGGCGCGTCGCCAGCACCAGCATCATGTGGCGCGCAATCCCGACGGCTCGCTGCGCGTCGGTCCCCTGGCGGTTGGCTGAGGCAGGCCGCCGATGCAATTGTCCGCCATCGACCTGCGCCACATCCGCATCTTCCTGGCGGTGGTCGAGTGCGGCGGCTTTTCTGCGGCCGAAGGCGTGCTGGGCCTGGGCCAGTCGACCATCAGCACGCACATTGCAGAACTGGAGCGGCGCCTGGGCTATCGCCTGTGCGAACGGGGCAGGGCCGGCTTCTCCCTGACCGAACGGGGGGTCGAACTGCACGACCATGCGCTGCGCCTGGTCGATGCCCTGTCGGAGTTCGAGGAGGGGGCCCAGGCGCTGAAGGGGATCCTGGCCGGGCATCTGCGCCTGGCCCTGATCGACAACCTGATCAGCGATCCGCACTGCCCGGTCACCCGCGCCCTGGCGAGCCTGGCGCCACGGCCCGGACATGCGCCCTCCCGCGGGCCGCGCATCTCGATCGACGTGCTTTCCCCGGCGGAGATCGAGCGCGCCGTGGCGGTGGGGCGCATTGATGTCGGCATCACCATTGCCGAGCGCCAGCTGCCGGCGCTGCGCTACCAGCCGCTCTATGTCGAGCGGGATATCCTGGTCTGTGGCCGCAGCCATCCCCTGTTCGCGGTGCGGGGTGAGGCGGAGATCCGCGCCGGCGCCGCCAGCGCCACGAAGGTCGTCCGCTCGTTCCTGAACCACCAGGACTTCTTCCTGGTCAGCGACCGCGAGGAGACGATCCGCGCGACCGTCACCAACCTGGAGGCGGCGGCCTTCCTGGTCCTGGCCGGCAGCCATATCGGTTTCCTGCCCGAACACTATGCTAGGCGCTGGATCGAGCAGGACGCGATGCGGGCCGTGCTGCCGGACGAGTTCAACCGCATGTCCGAGATCACCCTGGTGCGCAAGCGGGGCAGCAGTGCAACCCCCGTCATCCGGCAGTTCCTGAAGGCCCTGGACCACGGCATCCAGCAGGGCCCCCTTGCATCGCACCCGTCGATGCCGGGATCGAAGCTCCTGCCTGGAACCCCGGCCCTCGCTGTCCCAGGGTGGCCCGCATGAGCAGTGTACAGGGCAGGAGGACCGTCGCGTGACCCCGTTCCATATCGCGGCCGAGCCCTATGACTGGCCCCATGACGGGCGCCTGGCCCCGCGCTCGACCGCCCTTCTGGTCATCGACATGCAGCGCGACTTCTGTGACGAGGGGGGCTACGTCTCGTCCATGGGCTATGACCTGGCGCCCATCCGCACCATCGTGCCGCGCATCGTGCGCGTGCGTGAGGCGCTCAGCCAGTGGGGCGCGCTCGTCGTCCAGACGCGGGAGGGCCATCGCCCCGACCTGTCGGACCTGCCATCGGCCAAGGCCTGGCGCTCGCGCCGCGCCGGGATCGGCATTGGCGGGCAGGGGCCGCTGGGCCGCCTGCTGATCCGGGGGGAGGCCGGCTGGGACATCATCCCCGAGTTGGCCCCGCAGCCGGGTGAGGTGCTGGTCGACAAGGCCGGCTATTCCGCGTTCCACGCCACCGACCTGGAGCGGATCCTGAAGGTGCGGGAGATCCGCCACCTGGTCCTGTGCGGGGTCACGACGGATGTCTGTGTCCATTCGACCCTGCGCGACGCGACCGACCGCGGCTATGAGTGCCTGGTCGTGCGCGATGCCTGCGCCGCCACGGTCGAGGCCAACCACCAGGCGGCGCTGAATACGATCGAGACCGAGGGCGGCATCTTCGGCGCGCTGGTGACAAGCGACGCGCTGTGCGCCGCCCTTGGCGCCAAGGCTGCCGCCTGAGGCGTCAGCGACGGAGCAGGATCAGGCCGGCGCCGACGATCAGCGCGGCGCCGACCACCGTCGCCAGGTCCGGCACTTCCCCGAATACGACCAGGCCAAAGACGGTAACGCCCAGCAGTTCCAGATAGACGAGCGGCGCCAGGGTCGAGGCGGGGGCGAAGCGGAACGCCGCGATCGACAACTGGTGGCTGATCGCCGAGATCGTGCCCAGCGCCAGGAACGCGGGCGCGTCGGCCCAGGTCGGCGTCTGCCAGTACAGCACGGCGAACGGGGTCAGCAGCAGCGCGCCGCACACCGACTGGAAGGCCAGCATCTGCACCGGATCGGTGGTCAGCGCCCCCATCCGGGTCGAGATCATGTACAGGGCAAAGAAGATCCCGGCCGCGAAGGCCAGCAGGATCGCGGGATCGAAGTGACCACCCGGGCGGAGGATGACCAGCGCTCCCCCCAGGCCCAGGGCAAGGCTGAGGCCCTTGACTGGGGTCAGCGCCTCCTTCAGCAGGGGCACGGCCAGCAGGACGGCGACGACGGGCGCCACGAAATAGGCGCTGGCGACCGTGGTCCAGGGGATCAGCGGCAGGGCCGAGAAGTAGAACCCCATGGCGATGATCAGGAACGCCGTGCGCGCGACGTGGCCACCCAGATTGTCGCGGGGGAAGGGGCTGCCGCAATTGCGCCAGGCGGACAACGGCACGACCACGCAGGAGGCGATGGCGTAGCGCGCCCAGGACAGGAACAGCGGCGAATAGCTCTGCGCCAGATGCTTGGCGGTGCCGTCGACGATCGGGATCGACAGCATGGCGACCGTCATCAGGGCGATGCCCCGAAGGGAACGGCGACGGTCTGCTTCCTGCGCTGGGGTCATCCGGGCAGCACACTGGCGAAGCGGCGGCGATTCGGCCAGCCGCCAGCTTTGCGCGCCGCGCGTGGCATGCGCGATCAGCGGGCGTCATGGGGCCATAAGGGATGCTCGGTCGACGGCGGCGGCGCGGCATTGCAGCATGGCGCCATGGACCGCACGACCCCCGGCACCCCCGCGACCCTGGTGGCCCAGCCGATCCGCTTTCCCGCCGCCGATGGGCTGGAGCTCGGCGGCTTCGTCTGGCACCAGGAAGGTGGCGGGCAGCGCCCGGTCGCCGTCATCACCGCGGCGACGTCGGTGCGCTGCCGCTATTATGCACGCTTTGCCGAGGCGCTGTTTGCGGCCGGCTGGGACGTCCTGACATTCGACTATCGCGGCATCGGCGAGTCGCGACCGGCCTCCTTGCGTGGTTTCAAGGCTGACTGGCCGGACTGGGGCGAGCTGGACCTGGAAGGGGCCCTGCGCCATGTCCTGGAACGGTTCCCGGGCCAGCCGTTGGACATCGTCGCCCACTCCATCGGCGGCTTCCAGGTCGGTTGCGCACCGTCCACCCGCCTGGCGCGGCGCATCGTGACCGTAGGCGCCCAGTTCGCCCACTGGCGCGACTATGCCCCCGGTCAAAGGCGCGGCATGGTCGCGAAGTGGCACATCGCGATGCCGCTTCTGGTGCGCATCTTCGGCTACATGCCGGCCAAGCGCCTGGGCTGGATGGAGGACACGCCGGCAGGCGTCGCCCTGGATTGGGCCCGCATGCGGCCCCGCTTCGAGGACACGGTCCAACGCGGGGACCGCCTGCGCGCCACATTCTCGACGGTGCGGGCGCCGATCCTGGCGATCGGCCTGGATGACGATCCCTATGGCACCGTGGCCGCGATCGAGCGCCTGCTGGCCTACTTCGATGGTGCAGAGCGGACGCACCTGCGTGTGGCGCCGGCCGACCTGGGGGTGCCCCAGATTGGCCATTTCGCCTTTTTCCACACCCGGTTCCAGGCGACGCTGTGGCCGCTTGCCCTGGCCTGGCTGCGCGACGGGGATCTGCCATCGGGAGCACCCGGCCGCATTCAGGGCCGCATGCCGCCCGCTCAGGTTCCGGCGATCGGCTCCAGCGCACCGTAAAGCGCCTCGCCCTCGACTTGGGCGCCATCGCGGAAGCGCATGATCTCGCAGGCGCGCTGGCGTCGCCCTCCGGCTTCGGCGACGTAGTGCACGACCACGGTCTGGGCCCCCACGTCGCAGACGACGTCGAGCAGCAGGAAGCGCAGGTCGGGTCGCTGGGTCAGCGCTCTGCGCCAATAGGCTTCCAGGGCCGGCCGACCACGCACCAGGGCGCGCCCGGTCAGCTCCGCCGCGCGCGGACTGGTGAACTCCGCCGCCTCGGCAAAGGGGGCAAGGACTGCGGATATGTCGTGGGCGTTCCAGGCCTCCATCCAGGCGGCGGCGTGATGGCGCAATGCGTCTTCGCTCAGGCGCTTCATGGTCGGCTCCTCCAGCGGCTCAGGCGGTGATCGCGACGGCAATCGCCGTCGCCGCCCGGATCAGGTCGGCGGGAGTCAAACGGATCTGCAGGCCGCGCTGTCCCCCGTTCACGAAGACATGCGGCTGGGCCAGCGCGCTGGCATCAACCAGCGTCGGCAGGCGCTTGCGCTGCCCGAACGGACTGACGCCGCCCACCTTGTACCCCGTCAGGCGTTCGGCATCCGGCACCGGCAGCATGGCGCCGCTCTTGCCGCTCAGGGCGGCGGCGACCTTCTTCATGCTGGCCTCCCGGTCGGAGGGCAGGACCAGGCAGGCGGGCTTGCCGTCGACCTGGGCGATCAGGGTCTTCAGCACACGGGCCGGATCCTCGCCCAGCGCCTCTGCCGCCTGCAGACCGACACGCTCGGCGCTGGGGTCATAGTCATAGGTTCGCAGGTCGAACGGGATGGCCAGCTTCTTCAGGGCCAGTGTCGCGGGGGTCGTCAGGGCCATGGCAATGTTTCTTAACTTGGAGGCATCAGGTTTGACACAACCGAACGCTGTCCAGGAAGGGGCGCATTCCTAGCGGCCCATGACAAGTATCACCGCAGACCATCCTGACCGGGTCCAGGTCCAGGCGGCACTCGACCGCCCATCGCCGCTGCGCCTGCGTTTCGCACCGGGTCTGGAGGCGCGTTTCGAGGCGGAGACCGGTGCCGACCGCTGTCGCCAGCTTCGCCTCTGGTACATCGCGGGGATGGCCTCGTTCCAGGCGCTGCTGGTGCCGCAATACCTGCTTCTGCCGGACGTGTTCACCTTGGCCCTGGCGGTCCAGCTGTGCGTCGTCACCCCGGCCATGCTCCTGCTTCTGTTGCCGCTGTTCGGCACGCCGTCCGTGCTCGTGCGCGAGGGCTGCATCGGGGCCGCCAACGTCCTGGGGACGGCGTCACCCATCATCATGGTGCTGCTCAGCGAGTCGCCCTATCGCTGGGCGATGTCCGAGGCGCTGGTGGTGGGCGTCCTGTACATCGCCCTGATCCAGCGCCTGCGGTTCCACGTGCTGGTCGCATGCTACCTGGCCGACCTGGCGCTCTACCTTGTCGCGCTGCTCAGCCTGCCGGAGGGGCTGTCCCACGCGACCCTGGCGCGCATCCAGTTCCAGATACTGGTCCTGTTCGTGACCCTCTATGGCGCGCATGTGCTGGAACGCTCGACCCGGCGCAGCTACCTCCTGGCCCTGCTTGGACGCTTGCAGCAAGGCGAACTCGAACGCATCAGCAAGCGCGACCCCCTGACCGGACTCGGCAATCGGCGGGCCCTTGACGAAGTGCTGGAGGCCGCCCGCGACGTTGGCGCGGCGATTGCCCTTGTGCTGGTCGACCTGGACCATTTCAAGCGCCTGAACGACGCCGCCGGCCATCCCTATGGTGACCAGTGCCTGGCGCGCGTCGCCGGCATCCTGCGCCAGGTCCCGCGTGGCGAGGGTGACCGCGCCTTTCGCTTTGGCGGTGAGGAATTCGCCATCGTCCTGCAGGACGCGGACGTCCAGGCTGCCCATGCGGTGGCCGAGCGCATCCGGGCCGCGATCCAGGCCGCCGGCATCCCCCATCCAGGCCTGGCCCCGGCGGGCGTGGTCACCGCCAGTATCGGTGTCGCCACACACGGCGCTGGCGCACCCCTGGCGCCAGGCGCGCTCATCGCGGCAGCGGACGAGGCGCTTTACGCGGCCAAGGCGGCGGGCCGCAATACCGTCCGCCTGGCGCTGGATGCCTGAGCCATGCCCGGTGATCGCCATCCCGACCGCACGGCGCTTGAGGCGGCATTGGCACAGCCGGCCTGGCGCCTGCGCTTCCCGGCCACGCTTGAACAGGTGTTCGAGGCGGACATGGGCCCGGCGCGCTGCCGCGAACTGCGCGCCTGGATTCTGGCGGGCATGGCGATCCACAACCTGCTCCTGGTGCCCCAATGGCTGCTGATGCCGGACATCTTCCCGGCCGCCTTGCTGGCGCACTTCCTGGTCGTCACCCCGGTCATGCTGCTGCTGACGCTGCCCCTGATGGGTACGCCCGGCGTCCTGGCGCGGGAGGGGGCGGTCGCCCTGGCGGTGATCGTCGGCACGCTCGCCCCGCTGGGCTGGACCCTGGTCAGCACGTCGCCCGATCGCGGCGCGATGGCGGACGCGATCGCCATCGCCTTCCTTTACCTGGCGCTGATGCAGCGCCTGCGTTTTCCCATCCTGGCCGTGGCCTGCGTGGTGGTCCTGGCGATCTATGTCGCGGCGATCCTGGCGCTGCCGGATCCGCTCTTCTCGGTTTCGGTCTCGCGCATCTTCTTTCATGTGACGGGGCTGGCGCTTGCGCTGTTCGGGGCGTATGCGCTGGAGCGGGAGATGCGCCGGACCTACCTTCTGGACCGCATCAACCGGCAGCAGACGGCGGACCTGGACCGGCTCAGCCGCTGCGATCCCCTGACCGGCCTGGGCAATCGCCGTGCCATGACGGACGCGCTGGCGGAAGCAAACCGGGACACGGCCGCAGCCGGCCCGATCTCGGCGATCATGCTCGACATCGACCATTTCAAGAAGCTGAACGACGCGGCGGGTCACCTGCAGGGCGACCAGTGCCTGGTGCGGATCGCGGGTCTGGTGCAGGCGCAATTGCGCGGGCCCGGTGACCAGGCGTTCCGCTTCGGCGGGGAGGAGTTCCTGATCCTGTTGCGGGCCACGCCGCTGGCGGTCGCCCAGGCGGTGGCCGACCGCTTGCGGCGCGCGATAGAGGCCGACGCCGTTCCCCATCCCGGCCTGGGGCCCCGCGGCGTGGTCACGGCCAGCCTTGGCGTGGGCACGGTCGACCTCGGCCCGTCCTTCCGCAGCGAGGACCTGATCGCCGCCGCGGACGATGCCCTGTACGGTGCCAAGCATGCCGGCCGCAACATGGTGTGGCCACTGGCGGCTTGAGGATTGAACACGGACTGGACCGGTCTGCGTTTTGTGCTTGCGCATCTGAACGCGGACCCTTATGGTCCGGGTTATGGCTCACCTGACGACCAGCGTTGAATACGCCGTCCACTGTCTTCTGCTCCTGGCGGGTGCGGGGGATCGCGCGCTCAGTGCGCGCGACTTGGCCGAGTTGCAGGGCATCTCTCCCAGTTTCCTGGCCAAGATCTTTCCCCGCCTTGAGAAGGCCGGGATCGTGACTGCGAGCGAGGGCGTCCGCGGTGGCTACCGCCTGGCGCGGACCCCGGATGCGGTCAGCGTGCTCGACATCGTCGATGCGGTCGAAGGGCCAAAGCCGCTGTTCGAATGCCAGGAAGTCCGCCGTCGCTACGCGACATTCGGCGGCGAGGCTCCCGACTGGATCTGCCGCGGCACCTGCGGTGTCCATGCCGCCATGCTGCGGGCAGAAGAGGCCATGCGGCAGTCCCTGGCCCGGGACACACTGGCCAGCCTGACCGCCGGCTTCGTCCGGATCGCACCCCCCAGCTTCGGCCAGGACGTGGCCGGCTGGATGGATGACCGGCTGAAGGGACGCGCCGGCCGCAGCCGGCCACCTGCCGGCGACCCGTCGGACGAAGCGCCCGACTGACCCGCTGCGGCCGCCCTCTGCCCGCTGCGGCAGGGACGACCGCACCCGATAGACCCTGATCCCTGCGGTTTCGGCGCCTGCCGGCGTGTCGAGACGACTGCCCTGCGATTGCGCGCGGCAGAAGGCCCCCGCTTGCCCGGCGATGAAGGACGACATGTGATGAATACCCAGACGCAGACCCAGAACATCGTGATTGCCGGATCCGGCTTTGCCGGCCTGTGGGCCGCCCTTGCAGCGGCGCGTGCCGTGGCGATGGCGGGCCGCGAGGACGCGGTGACGATCACTGTCGTCTCGCCTGAGCCGCGCCTGGTCATCCGGCCTCGGCTCTATGAGGCCGTGCTGGATTCCATGGCGCCCGACATCGGAGCCCTGCTTGAGGCGGTGGGTGTGCGCCACGTGTGTGGCCGGGTGGAGGTGATCCGCGCAGGTGCCAGGCACGTCGAGGTCGCGACGAATGATGGCGGCGCGCCGGTCATGCTGGCCTATGACCGCCTCATCCTGGCGACGGGCAGCACGCTGTACATGCCGCCTATTCCCGGCCTGAAGGAGCACGGCTTCAATGTCGACACCCTGGCGGCGGCCGAGGCGCTGGAGCGGCACCTGAGAAGCTTGGCCAGCCGGCCTGCCACGCGGGCACGCAACACGGTGGTGGTGGCGGGCGGCGGCTTCACCGGGATCGAGGGCGCGGCAGAGATGCCTGACCGCCTGCGCGCCATCCTGGGGGCCGACCAGGAGGTCCGCGTCGTCATCGTGGAACGCGCGCCCGCCGTCGCCTGGGACATGGGCGACGCATCCCGTGCGGTGGTCGAGCAGGCCCTGGCTGAACTGGGCGTCGAGGTCCTGGCCGGCAGCGGTGTCGCCTGCGTCGACGCCGGTGGCATCGTCACCGGCGACGGCCTGCGGATCGCGGCCGACACGGTGCTGTGGACCGCGGGGATGCGGGCCAATGCGCTGGCCGATCAGATCCCGGGGGACCATGATGGCCTGGGGCGCATCGTGGTCGACGGCTTCCTGCGTGCGCCCAATGCGCCCGGCGTCTTCGTCACCGGCGACATGGCGCGCGCCGCGACCGACGATCAGGGGAATGTTGCCGTCATGTCCTGCCAGCACGCGCTGAGCCTGGGGCGGGTTGCTGGCCATAATGCGGCGGCGGAACTGGCGGGCCTGGCGCTGCACCCCTACAGCCAGCCCAAATACGTCACCTGCCTGGATCTGGGGCCGTGGGGCGCGCTGTTCACGGAAGGCTGGGACCGCCAGGTCCGGCTGATCCGCGAGGAGGCCAAGGCGCTGAAGCGGGAGATCAACACGAAGTGGATCTATCCGCCCGCCGCGGACCGCGTGGCAGCCCTGGCCATGGCGGCGCCGGATGCCGTGATCGTCGCCTGACGCAGGGGCCCGACGGCGACCGGTTCCCCGGACAAGGGCGTGGGGGAACCGGGTTCGCCAATCTGCCTTGGTACTTTACCTTTGCGGGCAATCCGCGGATTGCCCGCCGAAACGAAAGGCGGAGCCATGGTGGAGAAGCCCAAGGATCACGAGCGTCAGGTGCCGGCCAGCCGGCACGAAGGGTCGACGGCACAGGATTTCGTCGACCTGGCCGAAGGCCGCCGCCCGGCGGCCGAGACGCAGGCGCCCGTGCGAAAGGACTGGGAGCATGACTATGGCCGGGGCTATGCCACCCGGGGCCCGGCCAGCACGGGGGATGGCCAGAACTATGGCGGCGGCCGCTACCGGCAGAAGCCCGACGACCACGCCAAGGCCGATGCCCAGGCAGCGGACCACGCGGGTGAGGCGCGCCAGGGTACGGTACGCGACAGTGAGGGCCGTCCCGTTCGCGCTGCGGAATAGCTGCGTCGCTTGTGTCTGGGGGGGCGCATGGAGGCAATCGACCTGATTGGTGGCGCGGCGGGCCTGCTGTCGGTCATCAGCTTTATCCCCCAGGTGCGCAAGGCCTGGAAGGAGCGGGAGACAAAGGATCTATCGCTCAAGATGTATCTGGTGACGGTGACCGCGTTCGCCCTCTGGCTCGCCTATGGCATCGCTCTGGGCAGCGTCCCCATGGCGCTGGCCAACGGTGCCAGCCTGGCCTTGTCTGCCGCGGTGCTGGTCGCAAAGCTGCGCTTTGGCTGAATGAAAATCTGTCAAGTCATTGTGTGAAAAAGAATTAATGGGACGTGGCAGGAACCCGGCGGGCGCCCCTTGATTTCACCGGCGCCCCATCGATCCGTCGCAGAAGCCGGTGTCCGTCATGTCCCCGTTCGTCCAGATCACGCTTGTCGTCCCCCCTTGGCTGGAAGTCAGCCTCATGTCCCGGTCGGTTATGGGCGAGGCGGCCGGCGCCATGGGCGACTGGGGCCTCAGCCTTGCCGCGGAGGGTGTGCTCAACAGGCATGTGGCCTCGGCCCGGCCGCTCCGCGCAATACCGCAGCCTGGTCACGGGCGGGAGTTGACCCTGCATGTCCCGCACGAATGCGCCGCCGTCCTGCGCCGGGCAGGCGCCCTGGGTGATGTTGCGCTTGCCGTGCTGATCGACCATGCCACGACCAGTGAGGTGTCCGCGGCTGCGCCGCCGCAGCCGGCACTGTCCGCGCGTTGCGCGGTGCCCTGTGGCCTGGCGCTCTAGGATCCTGCCGGCCGAAATGACAAAGGGCGCAGCATCCTGGGATGCTGCGCCCGGTTCGCCCGGTTCTTCCTTGGAGTTTATTCCGCGGCGAACTGGTTCATCGTGTTGGCGTGGCCGCCCGCCTTCAGCGCGCGCTCGCCCGACACCATCTCCTTGAACGTGTCGCCGAGGTCGGACCCGACCTCGTGCTGGTGCTTCACGGCGGAGACGCCGCGGCGGATCTCCTCGCGCTGCACCGTCGCGACATAGGCCAGCATCTTGTCCTCGCCGAAATAGCCGCGCGACAGCTCGTCCACCGACTTGGCCGTCAGGTGGAAGGTGGGCAGCGTGATCAGGTTGTGGAACACGCCGGCCCGGGCCGAGATGTCCGTCTGGAACCGCTTCAGGCGTGCATCGGCCTCAAGCCCCAGGGGGCTCGCGTCGAAGTCGGCCTTCATCAGCTCGTTGCCGTCCGGATAGTCGGCGACCTGGATCTTTCCTTCGGCCAGCCACTGGGCGCGGACCTGCTTGCGCAGGTTCAGCGTCCAGTTGAACGAGGGCGAGTTGTTGTAGGTCAGCTTGGCATTCGGCACGACGGCCCGGATCTCGGCCACCATGGACGCGATCTCGTCCACATTGGGCGTGTCCGTCTCGATCCACAGCAGGTCGGCGCCGCCTTGCGTCAGGTTGGCAATGCAGTCCTCGACCACGCGGGCGCGGCCCGTCCCCTCGCGGAAGGCGAACAGGCCGTTCGGCATGCGCACGGGCCGCACGAACCGGCCGTCCTGGAAGAGCGCGAGCTCGCCCTCGGCCAGCGGGGCGTCGCTCGTGATCTCCTCGACCTTCAGCCACTTGATGTACTGCGAAGCCAGGTCGCCGGGGCGCTGGCTGACCGGCACCTTCTGCGTCAGGCCGGCGCCCAGGCTGTCGGTGCGGGCGACGATCACGCCCTGCTCCACGCCCAGTTCCTCGAACGCCAGGCGGCAGGCGCGCAGCTTCTCGATGAAGTCCTCGCGCGGGACCGTCACCTTGCCGTCCTGGTGGCCGCACTGCTTGGCGTCCGACACCTGGTTCTCGATCTGCAGGCAGCAGGCGCCCGCCTTGATCAGCTCCTTGGCCAGGAGGTAGGTCGCATGCTCGTTGCCGAAGCCGGCGTCGATGTCCGCGATGATCGGCACGACGTGGCTCTCGAACCCGTCGATCGCTGCGATCGCCTTCTGCTCGGCGACGGCGTTGCCCTGGGCG
The DNA here is from genome assembly GCF_051903925.1 of Zavarzinia sp. CC-PAN008. Taxonomy (GTDB): domain Bacteria; phylum Pseudomonadota; class Alphaproteobacteria; order Zavarziniales; family Zavarziniaceae. Next base: position 4,518,219 of record NZ_CP173678.1, on the reverse strand, counting down.
CGGGCCTCGCGCAGCGCCTTGAACAGGTCGTTCATCGCCACTTCGTCCGCCTGGCGGAGCGAGGTGTAGATCTCCTGGATCAGGTCGGCGACGGCCGTCTTCTCGTGCATGGACTGGTCGGGCAGGTGGCCCCAGCGGTTGCGCAGGCCCGCCACCATCCAGCCGGAAAGGTAGACATAGGTGCCCTTGGCCGTGCCGCGCAGGCGCTTCACCGCCTTGATCATCTGCTGCGCGTGGAAGCCCGACCAGCAGCCCAGCGACTGGGTGAACTTCGACGCGTCGGCGTCGTAGGCCGCCATGTCGGCACGCATCACGCCCGCCATCTCGCGCGCGATATCCAGGTGCGTGTCGTAGGTGTTCTGCAGCTTCAGCTGGACGATGTCGTCGACCGTGACACCGCCCGGCACGTTGCCTTGCGGATAGCGGCGCAGCACCTCGGCGCGTACTTGAGCATAGGTCCGGCGATTGGCCATGACGGATCTCCGTTCTGGGGGATGGCAATAGGCAATAGATCCCGCTCATCCCCGCGAAAGCGGGGATCCAGGGCCGCGAGCGCGGCGCCTGTGTTCTGGATCCCCGCTTTCGCGGGGATGAGCGGCTAGGAAATCAATCCAGCGCGCAGAGCAGGTCGTAGGCGGGACCGGTTAGGAACTCGGGCAGGTCCTTGGCCCCGGCCGTCTCCTCGAAGATGCGGGCTGCACTGGCATAGTGCCCGCGATGGAAGCCGGCGACGCCGATCCGGTCGATGATGCCCAGGATCTCTTCCTGCAGCAGGCTGCGGAACCACGCGCGGTCCATCACGCGGGTGCCGCCGTCCTCCAGCTGAACCTCGGCCTTGTGGTGGATCCACTGCCAGACCTGGGCGCGCGCGATCTCCGCCGTTGCCGCATCCTCCATCAGGTTGCGGATGGGCACGGCCCCCCGACCGCACAGCCAAGCGGCGATGTACTCGATCGCCACCGAGATGTTGGTGCGCAGGCCGCGCTCCGTCACGGCACCCGCATGCGGCGCCAGCATCGCCTCGCGGCTGACGCGCGGGCTCTGCCGCGGCTTGCGGATCTGGTGGGCCAGCGGCATCTCGGCGTCGAACACTTCCATCGCCACGGGCACCAGGTCGGGATGGGCGACCCAGGTGCCGTCATGGCCGGCTGTCACCTCGCGCAGCTTGTCGGCGCGCACCTTGGCAAATGCCGCGGCGTTCGCCTCGTGATCGTTCTTGATGGGGATCTGGGCCGCCATGCCGCCCATCGCATGGATGCCGCGGCGGTGGCAGACCTGGACCAGGCGCTGCGAATAGGCCGAGAGGAAGGCGCGATCCATCGTGACCTGCTCGCGGTCCGGCAGCATGTGGTCGCGATGCGCGCGCAGCGTCTTGATGTAGCTGAAGATGTAGTCCCAGCGGCCGCAATTCAGGCCGGCAATGTGCTCGCGCAGGGCCCAGATGATCTCGTCCATCTGGAACGCGGCGGGCAGGGTCTCGATCAGGACGGTTGCCTTGATCGTGCCCTGGGGGATGCCCAGCCGGTCCTGGGCATGGACGAAGATGTCGTTCCACAGCTTCGCCTCCTCATGATGCTCGATCTTGGGGAGGTAGTAGAACGGCCCCTTGCCACTGGCGGCCAGCGTGCGGCCGTTGTGGAAGACGTGCAGGCCGAAGTCGAAGAACGATGCGGCGATGGGCGCACCGCCCACCAGCACGTGCCGCTCGATCATGTGCAGGCCGCGCGGCCGCACGATCAGCAGGGCCTGCTGCTCGCCCACGCGATAGGCCTTGCCCGTCTTGGGGTCCGTCCAGTCCAGCCGGCCATGCGCCTGGTCGCGCAGGTTGATCTGGCCCTGGATCATGTTGCCGAAGGTCGGGGCCGAGGCATCCTCGAAGTCCGCCATGAAGACCCGCGCGCCGGAGTTCAGCGCGTTGATGATCATCTTGCGGTCGACGGGTCCCGTGATCTCCACCCGGCGGTCCTGCAGGGCGTCGGGAACGGGGGCAGCGGTCCAGTCGCTGTTGCGCACCGTCGCCGTGGCGTCCAGGAAGTCGGGCTTTGCACCGGCGTCATAGGTTGCCTGGCGGCGCGCGCGGTCCAGCAGCAGGCCGTGCAGGCGGGCGCCGAACGTGTCCTGCAACTCGGTGATGAAGGCCAGCGCTTCGGCCGTCAGCACCGCGTCTACATCGGCTCCCTCGCGCAGCACGATGGCCTTCGTGGCCGGTGCGGACAGGGTGGCGGGTTCGCGGGACTGGGCAGTTGCAGACATCGGGCCATCCTTCAAAGGGGCTCGTGAGGTGATGTCACACTAGTAAAGTCGGCAGCACTTGTATCTAAGGTTCTGCATTGAAAAGGGTTTTCGTGTAGTGTCTGTCAATTCACAAGTCGTGAATTTGTAAGGTTTGTAACGTCATGTCCGAGCGAGGCGAGAAGCTGATCCTGGGCGCGCGGCTCCGCCGCCTGCGCAAGACCCTGGGCCTGACACAGGCGCAGATGGCGGCCGACCTTGGCATCTCGGCCTCGTACATCAACCTGATCGAGGCAAACCAGCGCCCGGTGAGCGCCCGGCTTCTGCTGCAGCTGAGCCAGGTCTATGACTTCCACCTGGGCGAGCTGTCGGGTGGCGGCGACCTCCAGCTCCAGGCGGAGCTTGAGACGGCGCTGAAGGACCCCGTGTTCGGCGGCAGCGCGCCTCCGCGGACGGAGGTGGAGGCGGTGGTCAATGCCTCCCCCGATATCGCACGCGCGATCCTGGCGCTCTACGACCGGCACCGGACCCTGATGGTCAGCGCCCTGTCCGAGCGCAATCCCCTCTCCGATCGGGAAAAGGTGGAGATCCTGGAACAGTCCGCCCGGCCGGTGGACGAGGTGCGCGCCCATTTCCACGCGCGGCGCAACCATATCGACGCCCTGGATCGCCGGGCCGAGGCGCTGGCGGAGGAGATAGACATCCCCCGCAACGAGCCGCAGATCGTGCTGAGCGAGCGGCTGCGGGAGCGCCACGGCTATCGCGTGCGCATCCTGCCGCACGACGTGATGCCCAACCGCCTGCGCCAGACCGACCCGCATCGCCGCCACCTCAACCTGTCGGAGCTGCTTGACCAGGCGGGCCGGCGCTTCCAGATCGCGGTGCAGCTTGCGTTCCTGGAATTCGGCGACCTCATCGACGCGGAGGTGAAGTCATCCGGCGTGGGACCCGAGGCGCGGTCGCTGGCCCGGACCAGCTTTGCCAACTACTTCGCCGCCGCC